>DATEJU010000447.1:0-6563 GCA_035277805.1 Paraburkholderia sp.
TGCGAATTTAGTCATCGTCGATCCTCAGAATTGAAGGCCCGGCGAGACGCTCGCGGGCATGGTCAGCTGTGCGCTCTCGACCGAGGCCATCGGCCAGGCGCAGTAGTCGGCGGCGTAGAACGCGCTCGGACGGTGGTTGCCGGAGCGGCCCGGGCCGCCGAAGGGCGCGCCGCTCGACGCGCCGTTGGTGGGCCGGTTCCAGTTCACGATGCCCGCGCGGATCTCGCGCGAGAAGCGCTGCCAGAGCGCGGCATCGTCGGCGAGCAGGCCCGCCGAAAGACCGTAGGCCGTGTTGTTGGCCTGCGCGATGGCATCGTCGAAACCGGCGTAGCGGATGATTTGCGCGAGCGGCCCGAAGTGCTCTTCGTCGGGCAGATCGGCCACGCCCGTCACGTCGAGAATGCCCGGCGTGACGAAGCCGAGTGCGGGGTCGCGCTGCTCCATGCGCAAGAGCGCCTTCGCGCCGCGCTCGAGCAACTGGGCCTGCGCGTCGATCAGTTTCGCCGCCGCGCGCGCCGAGATCACGGCGCCCATGAACGGCTGCGGCTCGGCGTTGTACTCGCCCACCGCGATGCGCGAGGACACTTCGACGAAGCGCTCGATGAAGCGCTCGCCAAACGCGCCGGCGGGCACGAGGATGCGGCGCGCGCAGGTGCAGCGCTGCCCCGCCGAGAGAAACGCCGACTGGATCGCGTGATGCACGGCGGCGTCGATATCTTCCACGGGCGCGACGACGAGCGGATTATTGCCGCCCATTTCCAGCGCCAGCACGATCTCGGGGCGGCCGCCGAACTGGCGGTGCAGCAGCGTGCCCGTATCGGAGCTGCCGGTGAAGAACAGACCGTCGATCTGGCGATGATTCGCGAGCGCAATGCCGGTATCGCGCTCGCCCTGCACGAGGTTGATCACGCCTGCGGGCAGTCCCGCCTCGCGCCAGATCTCGACCGTTGCGCGCGCAACGCCAGGCGCGAGCTCCGAAGGCTTGAACACGACCGCGTTGCCCGCGATCAGCGCGGGCACGATGTGCCCGTTGGGGAGATGGCCCGGAAAGTTGTACGGTCCGAACACGGCCACCACGCCGTGCGGACGATGGCGCAGCACGGCCACGCCGTCGGCCATTTCGCTGCGCTTTTCGCCGGTGCGCTCGCCGTAGGCCGTGATCGAGATCGCGACCTTCGCGGCCATCGCCGCGGCCTCGGTGCGCGCTTCCCAGAGCGGCTTGCCGGTTTCGCGTCCAATCGCCTGCGCGAGTTGCTCCTTGCGCTCGGTGACGAGCGCCGCGAAGCGCTTGACGATCTCGCAGCGCGCCTCCAACGGCGTCTGCGACCACGCGGCGAATGCACGGCGCGCCGCGCTCACGGCACGGTCCACGTCCTCGGCACTCGCGGCGTTGCCGCTCCACACGGTTTCGCCCGTGCCCGGACTGCGCGAAGCAAATGCGGGGCCGCTAGCCGCGCACCATTGTCCATCGATGAAAAGCTCGTTCATGGTCATCCTTATCTTTCCAGCGTGGCTTGTCAGCCCGCTCTTAACCTTGCCTCGGCTTGTGCGTCGCGCCCAGCACGCGCACGGGCTCGCCCTCTGCGACGTTGAGCGCCGCCGCTTCCTGCGCGCTCAGCGTGAACGCGCCGTCCTGGACCACGCCCGGGGCGAAGCCCACGCGGAAGTCGGTCAGCGACGTGTTCGATACGAGCGAGCGCACGCCCTCTTGTGCATCGGCCACCTGCGGCTCGCCGATGCGAACCGGCACCACTACGCTCTCGCGTACCGTGCGCAAGTCGGCGGTATGGCACTCGAGCACGGGGCCCGCGTCGAAAATGTCGACGTGATTCTCGTAGCGCAGCCCTTCGGCTTCGAGCATGCGGCGTGCCGGCACC
Organism: Paraburkholderia sp.; assembly: GCA_035277805.1. Taxonomy (GTDB): domain Bacteria; phylum Pseudomonadota; class Gammaproteobacteria; order Burkholderiales; family Burkholderiaceae; genus Paraburkholderia. Next base: position 1,878 of record DATEJU010000447.1, read on the forward strand.
GTGTCGGCGTGGGTGAGGCCGACGCAGGCCTGCGCATCTTCGGGCAGCAGCTCGACGTACACGGGAAAACGTGGCATCAGCTCGGCGAGAAACGCCTTGCGGCCATGCGAGCTCAGGTAGTCGGCGGCGTTGAAGTCGATTTGATAGAAGTGCGAACCGACCGCACGCCAGAACGGCGAGGTGCCTTCCGCATCGAAGTGCCCGCGCAATTCGGCGCAGATGCGCTCCGGGAAGCGCTCGCGAAACTGCGCGATGAACATGAAGCGCGAGCGCGAGAGCAAGCCGCCCATGCCGCCCGTGCGATAGCGCGGCGAGAGAAACAGCGAGCAGACCTCGGCATAGCCCGTGAGGTCGTGCGAGATGTTCAGCGCGCGCATGCGCGTCCAGATGCCCAAGTCCTGGCTCGCGTGCACGACTGTGCTCACGCGATAGTTGTAGAACGGCTGCTGCAGGCCCACGGCCGTTTCGATGCCGCACACGCCGGCCACATCGCCGGTCGCGGTGTCTTCCATCACGAAGAAGTAGCCCGCCTCACTCTGTGCCGCCTCGCCCGCCAGCGTGCGGCGCGTGCGCTCGATGCGCGCCGCGAGCGCATCGCGGTCGGGCTTGAAGGTGGTGAGGCCGGGGCCGGTTTCCTGGGCGAGCGCGACGAGCGCGTCCACATCGCCCGTCTGCACGACGCGTACCACGATCATTGCGCTTCTCCCATCGATTCGTCCTCGTTTTGCGGGCCGTCCTCGCTTTGGCGATACAGCGGCGCGCAGCGCACCGGTTCGCCATCCTGCACGTTGAGCGCCGCGCGCGTGGCGGCATCGAGCGGCGCGGCAGCCGGCACGTGCGCGCCGTGGCGGACGGTATTCGCGCCAGCAGTAGCCGCTTGCGTCACTGGTGTCGCCTGCGTGGCTTCCGGCAGCGTCGCCAGCGCACAGCGGAACTCGCCGCCGTGCTGGCTCGCGACGAGATATTTCGCGCCGACCGCAGCGCTTGCGCTCTCGCGCACCGTGCGCGTCTCATTGCCCGCCACCGACGACGTGCGGTCCACCTGCGCGGTCATCACGGGGCCCGCGTCGAAGATATCGACGTAGCGGTCCGTCTCGAAGCCCTCTTCCAGATGGATCTCGTAGGCGAGCAAGGCGCTCGGATCGGGCTCGCCCAGCACGCGCTGCGCGGCCTCGGGCAACAGCGGCACGTAGAGCGGATACGCGGGCATCACTTCGGCGATGAAGGTGCGGCTGCGCCCGCCCGACACCATTTCGATGTCCTTGAAATTGCGCCCGAAGAACTTGCGCCCCACCGCCTCCCAGAACGGCGAGACGCCCGCTTCATCGGTCACGCCGAGCAGCAGCGAGAACACCTCGGGCGTGAAGCGGCGCCGGTTCATCGCCACGTACATCATGCGGGCGCGCGACATCAGATGCGCGGCCGCATCGCCGCGCAGCGCGGGATCGATATAGAAGCCCGCGAGCCGGCTCTTGCCCGTGAGCTCGTGCGACATGGTGAGCGCGTGAATCTTGCGGTTCACGTGCAGCTCGCGCGAGGCGTGAATCAGCGCGTCGTTGCGGAACGCGTAGAACGGCTCCGAATAGCCCGCTGCCGCGACGACACTCGAGGTGCCGACGAGCTTGCCCGTCGCCGAGTCTTCGAGCACGAAGAGATAGAACTCCTCGCCGGGGAAATCCACCTGGGCGCGAAACGAGTCCTCGGAAAGCGCGATGCGCGCTTCCAGCGCCGCGCGATCGTGCGGCAGCGAGTGCAGCACGGGCTGCGCGGTGCGGGCCATGTGGGCGATCGCATCGAGATCGGAAAGCCTTGCGGGGCGAACGAATAGCATCGTCGGTCCTGTGTCGAATGAGGCGCGCAGGGTTTCAGCGCGCGCCGATCACATCTTCGAAGGCCTTCTCGAGGCGCGCGAAGCCCTCGTTCAGGTCCGCTTCGGGAATGATGAGCGACGGCGCGAAGCGCAGCACGTCGGGGCCCGCGATCAGCATCATCACGCCACGGTTCGCGGCCGCCGCGTTGAAGTCCTTCGCGCGGCCCGCGAAGCGTGCGTTCAGCTCGGCGCCGATCAGCAGGCCCTTGCCGCGCACTTCCTTGAACATGTCGAAACGCTCGTTGAGCTTCGCGAGCCTGGCGCGGATCGCCTCGCCGCGTGCGCGCACGCCGGCGAGCAGCGCCGGATCGCTCACGAGCTCGACCACTTTGTCCGCGATCGCCGCGCCCAGCGGATTGCCGCCGTAGGTCGTACCGTGCACGCCCACCTTGAAGTGCACCGCGATGGCCTCGGTCGTGAGCATCGCGCCAATCGGAAAGCCGTTGCCGAGCGCCTTGGCCGTGGTGAGGATGTCCGGCGTCACGCCCGTGTCTTCGTATGCGTAGAAGGTGCCGGTGCGGCCCACGCCCGTTTGCACTTCGTCGAAAATCAGGAGCGCGTTGTGCGCGTCGCAAGCCTCGCGCAGTGCTTTCAGGAAGGCCGGATCCGCGGGAATCACGCCGCCCTCGCCCTGCACGGGCTCGACGATCACGGCGCAGGTCTGCGGGCCGATTGCGCGCTTCGCGGCTTCGATGTCGTTGTACGGCAGATGCACGATGCCCGCGGGCACGGGACCGAAGCCTTCGGAATACTTCGGCTGGCCGCCCACGCTCACCGTGAAGAAGGTGCGGCCATGGAACGACTGCGTGAACGAGACGATCTCGGCCTTCTGCTCGCCGTGGCGATCGAACGCCACGCGGCGCGCGAGCTTGAGCGCGGCCTCATTGGCCTCGGCGCCCGAATTCGCGAAGAACGCGCGCTCGGCGAACGTGAGCGCTTCGAGCTTGCGCGCGAGGCGCAGCACCGGCTCGTTGGTATAGCCGTTGCCGATGTGCCAGAGCTTGCTGCCCTGCTCGTGCAGCACGCGCAGCAGCTCGGGATTGGCGTGGCCGAGCGACGTCACGGCGATGCCGCACGCGAAGTCGACATAATCGCGGCCCTCGGTGTCCCATACGCGCGAGCCCTCGCCACGGTCGGGAACAAACGGCGCGGGCGAAAAGCACGGCACCATCACTTCGTCGAAAGTCTTGCGGCTCACAGTCTGGTCGTTCATGGCGAATCCTCTTGGGCTCAAATCAGGGTTCTGGCTTGGGGAGGCGCGCGCCTGTTGCGGCGCAGCGCCCTTTTCAGCATTGACAGAAGCAGTGTAGGCAACCGTGCGGCAATCGTCTTGCGTAACCGCGACGTGTTTTTTCGTCGGAACCTGAATCGGGGTGTCATCACGCTCATCAATGCACGTCGAGGCACGCCCAGGCGCAAGCGGCGGCGCTCAATCGCGCTCAGTCGCGCTCCGGCGGCTCCACGAGCGCGCCCGCGCGCGGCTCGGAAGCCGCGCCGCCGTGCTGGCGCTCGATCCAGTTGCGGCGGTCTTCGCGCGGCGTCACACCAAAGCGCTCGCGATATGCATTGGAAAAATGCGCCGCCGACGAAAACCCGCACGCAAGGCTGATCTGCACCACCGACTTGCTGGTGCGCTGCAACTGCGAGCGCGCTTTGGCAAGGCGCAGGCCCAGATAGTACTTCGACGGCATCGCGTTGAGATACTGCCTGAAGAGCCGCTCGAGCTGACGGCGCGAAACGCCCACGTGGCCGGCGATCTCGTCGGTCGTGAGCGGATCTTCGATGTTCGCCTCCATCAGCATGAGCGCGTCGTTCAGGCGCGGATGGCGCTCGCCGGGCGCGGTCACGAACGGAATGCGCTGGCGCTCGTCGCCGCTGCGCAGCGTGCTCGCGCCCATCGCGTCGGCGATACGGTCCACGAGCTCGGGCCCGTGCTCGCGGCCGATCATCGCGAGCATGAAGTCGAGCGTGGCCTGGCCGCCCGCGCAGGTCGCGCGGTCGCGGTCGATCTCGTAGATGTGCTGGGTGACGATGGTGCGCTCGAACTGCTCGGAGAACTGCTGATACGTCTCCCAGTTCACCGCGACGCGATAGCCCTGCAGTTGACCCGCCATCGCGAGCCACCAGATGCCGTGGTGAATGCCGGTCACGAGCGGCGTGCGCTGCCCCACCCGCGCGAGGCTCGCGAGAAACAGGCGATAGTCGGCGAATTGCTGATAGCGCTCGGTCACGACAATGAGCCAGTCGCACGAAAGCCCGTCGCCGAACGCGCAGTCGGCGGGCCACTGCGCGCCGCCCGCGAGCGGCACGGGCCGGCCGTTCCACGAACACATCTGCCAGCGGTAGAGCGCGCGCCCGTCGATCTCGTTGGCGAGATTCAGGGCGTCGACGATGGGACCCACGCCCGACATCGAGACCGGCGGCAACGCGACGATCGCGACCTGGGTCGTGCGGGACACCGCATGTGACACGGCCTCGCGCCCCGCTTACTTGAGGCTGCCCGAGAGGAACTGGCGCAACCGGTCGCTCCTCGGATTGCCGAGCACGTCGGTGGGCGCGCCCTCTTCCTCGGTGCGGCCCTGGTGCAGGAACATCACGTGGTTCGAAACGTTGCGCGCGAAACCCATTTCGTGCGTGACGACGATCATCGTGCGGCCTTCCTCGGCGAGCTTCTGCATCACCTTGAGCACTTCGCCCACGAGCTCGGGGTCGAGCGCGGACGTGGGCTCGTCGAAAAGCATCACGTCCGGGTTCATGGCGAGCGCGCGCGCAATCGCCACGCGCTGCTGCTGGCCGCCCGAGAGATGCGAGGGATA
>DATEJU010000448.1:0-8453 GCA_035277805.1 Paraburkholderia sp.
TTCCCGTGTCCGCGCACTATCCGACGTCCAAGTCACGAGAACAACCATCGACAAGCCCTTGAGCAAATATCCGTATCCGATTCCCAGCCGCGAAGAGATCCTCGGCGTGCTGCGGACCAGCGAATCGCCCTGTACCGCGAACGATATCGCCGAGGCGCTGGCCATCAAGCGCCAGGAGCGCGAAGGGTTCTTCAGGCGGCTCGCCGCGATGGAGCGAGACGCGCAGATCCGGCTCGACTCGCGCGGCCACTATCAGCTTGCGCATCCGTCGAATTTCGTCGCGGGCCGCGTCCAGGGCCATCGCGACGGCTACGGCTTCCTTGTGCGCGACGACGGCCAGGACGACCTGTTCCTGCCGCAAGGCGAGATGCAGAAGGTCATGCACAACGACCGCGTGCTCGCGCGCATCGTCGGCTACGACCGGCGCGGGCGTCCGGAAGGGCACATCGTCGAGGTCACCGACCGCGCGAACCGCAGCGTGATCGGCCGGCTCCTGAACGAAAACGGCGCGCTCATCGTCGCGCCCGAGGACAAGCGCATCGGCCACGACATCCTCGTCACTCAGAATGTGAAGAAGGCCAAGGTCGGGCAGGTGGTGGTGGTCGAGCTCACGGATTTCCCGAGCCGCCACTCGCAGCCGCTCGGCCGCGTGATGGAAGTGCTCGGCGACATCGACGATCCGGGCATGGAGATCGAGATCGCCGTGCGCAAGTACGGCGTGCCGCACGAGTTCAGCAAGGCCGCGCTCGACGACGCCGCGAAGCTGCCTGACGCCGTGCGTCCCACCGATATCCGCTATCGCGTCGATCTGCGCGACGTGCCGCTCGTCACCATCGACGGCGAAGATGCGCGCGACTTCGACGACGCCGTCTACTGCGAGCCGATGAAGGTCGGGCGCGGCGATGGCTTCCGTCTGCTGGTGGCCATCGCCGACGTCTCGCATTACGTGCTGCCCGGCAGCGGGCTCGACGTCGATGCCATCGAGCGCAGCACCTCGGTGTACTTCCCGCGCCGCGTGATTCCAATGCTGCCCGAGAAGCTCTCGAACGGGCTGTGCTCGCTCAATCCGCACGTGGACCGCTGCGTGCTCGTGTGCGACATGGTCATCACCGCGCGCGGCGAGATCAAGGCGTATCAGTTCTATCCGGGCGTGATGCACTCGGCGGCGCGGCTCACCTATACCGAAGTCGCGGCGGTGCTCAAGAACACCAAGGGGCCGGAGGCCATGCGGCGCGCGGCGCTGCTGCCGCATCTGCAGAACCTTTACGGTGTCTACAAGGCGCTCTTCGCGGCGCGCCAGAAGCGCGGCGCGATCGACTTCGACACGACCGAGACTTATATCGTCTGCAACGCGCAGGGCAAGATCGAGCAGATCGTGCCGCGCCAGCGCAACGACGCGCACAAGCTGATCGAAGAGTGCATGCTCGCGGCTAACGTGTGCGCGGCGGACTTCATGAAGCGCAACAAGCATCCGGGCCTCTATCGCGTTCATGCGGGGCCGAGCGCGGAGAAGCTCGAGAACCTGCGCACTTTCCTGCGCGGCATGGGCCTCTCGCTCGGCGGCGGCGAGACGCCGCACGCAAGCGACTACGCGGCGCTCATGGCGCACATCCGCGACCGGCCCGATGCACAGATGCTGCAGACGATGCTGTTGCGCTCCATGCAGCAGGCCGTCTACAGCCCGGACAACATCGGTCACTTCGGTCTCGCGTACGAGGCTTACGCGCACTTCACGAGCCCGATCCGCCGCTATCCCGACCTGCTCACGCACCGCGCGATCTACGCGATCCTGCAGGGCAAGAAGTATCAGCCGGCGGCGCCTGAAGGCGTCGAGCTCAACACGGCGCTCTCGCCGCGCGCCCGCGCGCTGCAGGCCGAGGACGAGGCGAAGCGCGGCAAGCGCTCACGCGGCGCGAACACGGCGATCTGGGAAGAGCTCGGCCTGCACTGCTCGGCCAACGAGCGCCGCGCAGATGAAGCGTCGCGCGATGTCGAGGCCTGGCTCAAGTGCTACTTCATGCGCGACAAGCTCGGCGAGGAATACGGCGGGATGGTGAGCGGCGTGACGTCGTTCGGCATTTTCGTGCAGCTCGATTCGCTGTTCATCGAAGGCCTCGTGCATGTGACGGAACTGGGCTCCGACTACTTCCAGTACGACGAGATCAAGAACGAGCTGCGCGGCGAGCGCACCGGCATCCGCTACCGCCTTTCGGACCGCGTGCGCGTGCAGGTGAGCCGCGTCGATCTCGACGCACGCAAGATCGACTTCCGGCTCGTGCGCGACACGCCGGTCAAGCCCGCCATGAATCGCGGAGGGCAGGGCCAGCAGCAGGAGCGCGGTGCGCAGGAGGGCGGGCCGCGCGTGCGTTCGTTGCAGCAAGGCGGCCAGGGTGGTCAAGCGGGCGACGACATGCGGCGCAAGAAGGCCGCGCCGGCGCCGAGCGCTGCCGTGAAGGAAGCGCGCGCGGCGCGCAGCGCGGCCAAGACCGCGAAGAAGCGCGCGGCGTCGAAGCCGGCGGCCAAGAAGTCTTTGCCGCATAAGAAGCGCTGAAGCCGTGCTGCGCGCAGGGGCGCGCAGCGTTTGTAGCGATATTGCGCCGCGCCGCGAATGCCGCGCGGCGCATGGTCGTTTGACCAGACACGCCATGCCTGCCGCCCGGGTTGTTCTCAAGGCAGGCACGGCGTGACCCGGACCGCGCGAGCGGCCGGCAGAATCACATTCGTTCGTGGCGAGAGGCGCCATGCCTTCGGCGCCGCGAACCGTTCATCAGGGGTTGTATCCAGTCATGTCACGTCTCAAGGTTCTTTACGGGTTTCATGCGGTGACCGCGCGCTTGCGGCACGACGCGTCCACGGTCGAGGATGTTTATTACGACACGACGCGGCGCGACCGCCGCATGCAGGATTTCCTGCACGCCGCGAAGGACGCGGGCGTACGCATCATCGCCGCGGACGAGACGCGTCTGTGGGGCCTCGCGCGCACCGAGCGCCATCAGGGCGTGGTGGCGCGCGTGCACGATCTGCCGCTCGCGCAGAACCTGGCCGAGCTGCTCGACGGCATCTCGGGCTCGCCGCTGTTGCTCGTGCTCGATGGCGTGACCGATCCGCACAATCTCGGCGCCTGTTTGCGCGTGGCCGACGCCGCCGGCGCCCACGCGGTGATCGCGCCGCGCGACCGCGCCGTGGGCCTGAACGCCACGGCGGCGAAGGTCGCGAGCGGCGCGGCCGACACGGTCCCGTACATCACCGTCACGAACCTCGCGCGCGCACTGCGCGAGTTGAAGGACGCGGGCGTCTGGGTGGTCGGCACGGCGGGCGACGCAAGCGCGAGCCTGTACCAGACAAAGCTCGACGGCCCCGTCGCGCTCGTGATGGGCGCCGAAGGCGAGGGCATGCGCCGCCTCACGCGCGAAACCTGTGACGAAGTCATGCAGATTCCGATGGCGGGCACGGTAGAAAGCCTGAACGTTTCCGTGGCTTCGGGCGTGTGTCTCTTCGAGGCGGTGCGTCAACGCTCGGCCGCCCGCTGACGCATCAGGCCCATGACGTTCCTGCGCAAGGCGAGCCGCGCTGCCATGCGGATCGCGAAAACGCGCGCGCCGCTGCCCGCGAACGGTCGATCCGGCCTGGCTGGTTTGTTCGGCGCGTCGTTCGGCGCTTCATTCGGCAGTTTCGGCGCGGCGTCGCTCGCGGCGCTGGCACTCGCCGCCTGTGCGCCCGCCACGATGGTCGACCGTGGCAGCTACGTCGCCGACACGCAATACCACGCGCGCAGCGCCGACTCGCGTATCCGCTTTCTCGTGCTGCACTACACCGAGGGCGACGAACCCACCTCGCTCGAGGAGCTGACGCAGGGGAACGTGAGCGCCCATTATCTCGTGCCGGAGCATCCGCCGGTGCGCGACGGCAAGCCAGTCGTGCTGCAGCTCGTGCCCGAGGCACTGCGCGCCTGGCACGCGGGCGTGAGCGAGTGGCAGGGCACGACCGAGCTGAACGCGGCTTCGATCGGCATCGAAAACGTCAATGCGGGGCCGCACGACACCCCCCAGGGGGTCGAGTGGGCGCCCTGGCCGCCCGATCAGGTGGCCGCGATCATCGCGCTCTCGAAGGACATCGTCACGCGCTACGGCATCCCGCCCACGCGCGTGGTGGGCCACAGCGACATCGCACCCCAACGCAAGATCGATCCGGGCCCGCTTTTTCCCTGGAAGCAGCTCTACGAGGCGGGCGTGGGTGCGTGGCCCGACGACGCGACCGTCGAGACCGACCTCGCGGGCCGCGCGCCCGACGCACCGGCCGACGTGCTCGGCCTGCAGACGAAGCTTGCGCGCTATGGCTACGACGTCGCGACCGACGGTGTGCTCGACGAGCGCACGCGGCGCGTATTCGCGGCGTTTCAGATGCATTTCCGGCCGCGCGACTACTCGGGCGCGCCCGACGCCGAAACCGATGCGATCGCACAGGCGCTGCTCGACAAATACGTCGATCAATCGGCGCCGGCACAGCCCGATTGGACCGAAACGGCGCCTTGAACGGCGCTCCGCGGGCGGCGCGGCATCGCGCGTCGGCGCACAGCGGGCATAATCGCCGCGGCAGCGGCCTGCAACTCCGGTAAACTAGGCGTTTTCCGCATTTTCTCTCCTCGGGCAGTTCCCCATCATGACTCAAGACGAACTCAAAAAACTGGTCGGCCAGGCCGCCGCCGACTATGTCAACGCGCGCGTGCCGGAAGGTGCCGTGATTGGCGTCGGCACCGGCTCGACCGCGAACTGCTTCATCGACGCGCTGGCCGCCAGCAAGAGCCGCTACCGCGGCGCCGTGTCGAGCTCGGTCGCGACCACGGCACGCCTCGAAGCGCACGGCTTCAAGATCTTCGATCTGAACGAGATCGAATCGCTGCCCGTCTACGTGGACGGTGCCGACGAGATCGACGCGTCGGGTGCGATGATCAAGGGCGGTGGCGGGGCGCTCACGCGCGAGAAGATCGTCGCGTCGGTGTCGGAAGTGTTCGTGTGCATCGCCGACGCGAGCAAGCGTGTGGAGGTGCTCGGCCAGTTTCCGCTGCCCATCGAAGTCGTGCCGATGGCGCGCACGGCCATCGGCCGCCGTGTCACGGCGCTCGGCGGCGTGCCGGTGCTGCGCGTGCAGAAGGACGGCTCGCCCTATATCACCGACAACGGTAACGAGATTCTCGACGTGAAGGGCCTGCGCATCAGCGACCCGCGCACGCTCGAAGCGCACGTCAACGCGTGGCCTGGTGTCGTGACCGTGGGTCTTTTCGCGGCACGTGGCGCCGACCTGTGCCTCCTGGGCGGCGAAGAAGGCGTCGAGCGCATCGAATACCGCAAGAGCTGATCGCGCGCGCGTCGCTCGCTTTCGACTGGGTGCCTGGCGAATTGCCGGGCACATTCAGGCAGGACGGAATCAAACGAGCCTTTTCATCGTGCGCGAGCATCGATCAGGCATCCTGATCATATGCAAACCCTGCGCAAACTGCCGCCGCTCGAGCGAAATGGCAAAGCGTGCCCAAACGGGCACGCTCCGCAAACATGGTCATCCAGACGAGAACCCGGCATCCGCCGAATAGCGGCCTGGGCTCGGCTCATTCCACCGTTTCCGCCTGGTGAAGGCGCGGCAGCAGGCGGTCGAATTCGCGGCGCACAAGGCCATAGCACTCGCAGGCGCGGGATTCGAGGCCCTTGCGGTCGAGCACGCGGATACGGCCGCGGCTGTGGTGGATCAGACCTTCGTCGTGCAGCTTGCCGGCCGCTTCGGTGATGCCTTCGCGGCGCACGCCAAGCATGTCGGCGATGAGCTGCTGCGTGACCGTGAGGTCGTTCGATGCCACGCGGTCCACCTCGATCAGCAGCCACCGGCACAACTGCTTGCTGAGCGAGTGATGGCGGTTGCAGGCCGCGGTCTGGGCCACTTGCGTGAGCAGCGCGTGCATGTAGAGCAGCATGAGACGGCGCAGGAAGTCCGAGCGCGCGAACTGCTGTCTGAGGCTTTGTGCGCTCATGCGATACGCGAAGCCCGTGCATTGCACCTGCACGCGATTGGGCATGGTTTCGCCGCCCGTGAGCACGGGCACGCCGGTCATGCCCTCGCGGCCGACCGCGGCGATCTCCACGGAGCTGCCGTCTTCCATCGTCGAAAGCATGGAGATGATCGCCGTGGTCGGAAAATAGACGTGGTGAATGCGCTGGCCGGAATCGCAGAGCAGTTGTTCGGTGCGCAGATGGACGAGTTCGAGATGCGGTGCGAGCGCTTGCCATTCGTGCGACGGCAACGCGCCGAGCAGGTGGTTGCCGTGCAGGTCCGATTGAAGGGTCAACATGATTGGTCCTCGTGCGAAGCGGCTTTCACCGCCTCCTGTCTTGTCATTCCGGCCGCCGAACCGCTTCTTGTTTGCCGCTTCCCGTAGCGGCTATTGGTTCGTCGTGCCGGCCCCATAGTCCCGAATGCGTGCGCGATATCGGTTGTATGCGTCACGCTGTGTGGCGCATCCCACTAAGCAGGGTGTGTGCCAGCGCGTCGCAAACCTCGTGTACGCGCGGTTCTGCGGGCGTTACGGTGCGAACGCACCGAGGTAACTCCGGGTTTTTGTTTCAAATATGTACGACGCTTCACCTGCGCGCAGCAGGCGGACGAGCTTTTCGTATGGGGGCAAGTGATTGAATTGCTTGGGTTATTCGGTGTTGTAGAGGGCTTGTTTGAAAATGACTCCATGCTGAAACACGCGTGCCTGGGGCATACGGCCATGCAGCCGTGGCGTGCGCGGAACGGTTCGAATTTGATTCAGCTGTGTTGCACCGCAGGCGAGTCGCGCGGAAACGTTCGCTCCTGAAACATGACCGTTGCGGCGCGTCACGTTACGCAGCACGCCGCCGGTCGGCCGGGCGGGCGTTGCCCGCGCAACGGCCCGGAACGCACGACACGTGCGTGTGCAGACGTCGTTTTGCCCACTCGTCACTCGCTGATGCGCTAGCGCGCGATCAGTGTGGGTATGCGTACAGAATCACTCGCCGCGCTTTGCTCCAATGGAGTCCGAATACCGAAGGACCGCGCTGGTGATCCGCCACGCGGCGTCCTTCCGGGACCAGACATCCGAACGGGGAGCTTTCCGCATGAACCAGGTCGTCACACCGGCCGGCTTGATTGCCGCGGCAAATGAACCCGAAGTCGCGCTCGTCGTCCAGCCCGTGGTGCTGGCCGGCGGTTCGGGTACGCGGCTGTGGCCGCTCTCGCGCGAACACTGTCCCAAACAGCTGATCGATCTGCTCGACGGCGAATCGCTGCTCGAGGCCACCGTGCGCCGCCTCGATGGCGTATACGCGCGCGGCGGCGCGTCGGTGCGCAAGGCGGCGCCGCTCGTCGTGAGCAGCGAGGAGCTGCGCCACATGACGGCAGACCGGCTCGGCCGCAGCGGCACGGCGGCGCGCGTCGTGTTCGAGCCGGTCGCGCGCAATACTGCGCCGGCGCTCACGGTTGCCGCGCTCGCCGCATGCGCGGCGCAGGCCTCGGCTGAAGCGGCCGATGAACGAAGCGCTGCAAACGTTGCAGCCAGTCGTGCGGCGCAGGCAATCGCGAGAACGACGCCAGCAGCAACGGAAACCGCGCCGCAGAGCGACAGCGACCCGATTCTGGTCGCCATGCCCGCGGATCATCTGATCGCCGATCGGGCCGCGTTTGCCGCCGCGCTGGAAGATGCCGTCAGCTATGCGGCGCGCGGCGCGATCGTCACGCTCGGCGTGCCGCCGCAGCGGGCGGAGACAGGCTACGGGTACATCGGTGCCGGTACGACGCTCGGCGCGAGCGGTGCGCGCACCATTGAACGCTTCGTCGAAAAACCCGCTGCCGATGTGGCCGCGCGATATGTCGCCTCGGGCGACTACTGGTGGAACAGCGGCATTTTCGTGGTGCGCGCGTCGGTGTGGCTCGCGGCCATCGCGCGCTGCCGGCCCGCCATCGCGGCGCAGTGCGCGCTGGCCTTCGAGCGTGCGGGCGTCGACGCGGACGGCGCGGTCCATCTCGATGCGGCGGCGCTCGCCGCCTGCCCTTCCGATTCGATCGACTATGCGGTGATGGAGTCCGTGGGCGCCGACGCGCGTCTCACGGGCGTGGTCGTGCCGCTGGTGGCGGGCTGGTCGGACGTCGGCGCGTGGGACTCGGTCTGGCAGGTCTCCGACAAGGACGCGAGCGGCAACGTCGCGCGCGGGCGCGTGCTGTTCGAAGACTCGACTGAAAGCTTCGCCCATTCGGATGGCCGCCTCGTCGCCTGTGTGGGCGTGCACAACGTGGTGGTGGTGGAGACGGCCGATGCCGTGCTCGTCGCGGCCAAGGATCGCGTGCAGAGCGTCAAGGCGATCGTCGGCAAGCTCAAGGCGCAGCACGGCGAGGAGGCGCAGCATCATCGCCGCGTCGAGCGGCCGTGGGGCTGCTACGACTCGGTC
>DATEJU010000449.1:0-5824 GCA_035277805.1 Paraburkholderia sp.
GGGGGGATATCTCTTCGAACCGCCCGGCGCTGACGCACCGGTGAAATTCCAGCACCAAGGAAAGACCCGTGGCCGACGCTCGGCCGCATAAACACCAACTCAACCGACCTATGAGGTGCACTATGCAGCGCAGCCCTTGGCGGCACTCGAGTTCGCGCAGAACGTGTCGATATTCAGCTCGTACATCGTGCGCCCGAAGTGCGTCACGCTGCGCCCCGTTTCGTTTGCCCTGACGCTGCGGAACACACTGGCGCGATCGCTGTACAGCGCCACCGGCTTGCCGTGGTGCTCCAGATACGCGCGCGTGGCCTCGAAGTAGCTGAACGTCGATTCCGTCTGCGTGAAGTGCAGGTGCATGATGCGGCTGGTGGCGTCGTCCACGTCCACCAGCAGCGTGCAGGCCGGCGCCCGGTCCTCGAACCAGCGGTGGTCGCTGCCATCGATCTGGATCAGCTCGCCCAGGCACGCGCGCCGGGCACGCGGCTGGTAGACCTTCGGCGGGCGCTGGGCACGCGGAATCCACAGGCCCGCGTCGCGCATCCATCGACGCACCGTCTCCTTGGCCAGCCAGATGCCGTGGCATTCAGCGAGCTTCTCGCAGGCCAGTGTCGGCCCGAAATCGGCATAGCGCTCGCGCACCAGCGCCATGGCCCGCGCACGCAGATCGACCGGCAGTTCCCGGTTGCTTGGCTGCCCACGCCGGCCCGACACGAGGCCTTGCGGCCCGTATTCACGCAGTCGTCCGACCAGCCGGCGAATCTGCCGTGTCGTCAGCTCCAGACGCTGGACCTCCAGCGGCCGGTCAGCCCGTTGTGGCGGGAGGCGACCATTCCATCTACTTTGCTCTTACATCAAAAATTTCGCTAATTTGTGTTATGTAAAATCAAAAAATCACGGCAGCACCTTGTCGCGCACCGAGGCAATCCACCGCCCACCCTGATCCAGCCCGCTTGTAGCGCGGTTTTATTCCACCCGCCTATCCACCCCATGCAACGATCCAGCACGCCGCACGGCCGAGTCCAATGAAGCCTCGCATTGCGCACAGCGGCCGAAGATCACGAGGCTCGCGCTCGCGTAGCGAAACTCGCGCGCGGCAGCAATGGCCTCGTGCTGCGATTCGAGCGCACTGTCGTCGATATCGCGAATCGTGCCGCAATCGTTGCAGACCAGATGGGAATGACGCGTGCCGCGATTCAGTTCGTACACGACGCGCTGCTCGCCAATCCACGCGCTCGTAATCAGCCCAGCGTCCAGCAACTGCGCCAGTGCGCGGTAGACGCTTGCGAGACTGCATTGCTCAGTCTCGGGCGGAACCCGCCGAAACACCTGGTCGGCCGTCATGTGCTCGTAAGGAAACTCATGAAACAACTGCAGCACGGCAACGCGACTCGAGGTCGGGCGCATTCGGGCTCGCTTCAGATCGGCGTAGATCGCTTTCATTCCATCGGCACACTAACTCAGATTTATCCGACAGTCTCGTCGTCGGTAGCTTAAGACTTGCTTAAGTCCCTTCGTTCGCCAAGCGATTGGACCAATGGCGCTTTCCCAGCCGCCGCCGGTTGCCACCGTGCACGTGCACAAACACGTCCTGGTCATCCGCAATGCAATGACCAGGGTCTGATCGCACGGCACAGCTTCGCACCCTGCGCCCTCGCGTGATTACGGCGCGGGCACGACGACGTATTGCACCTGCGTGCCGATGTATTGAGGTTGATACCAGGTCGCGCCGCATTGCTCGTATGTCGTGCCGCCGATCACCGCAGCGCTACACGATGGCGGCAGGGTCGCAACCATCGAGCCGACCACCGCCGCCGTCACACCGACGGTAACGGCTGCAGCGACCGGATCGACATACCATCCTCCGCCCCAATATGGCGGAGGCGGAGGTGGCGGCCCGGGTGGATGCGGACCAGGTCCTGGAGGTGGTCCAGGTGGATGCGGGCCCGGCGCAGGCCCTGGATGTGGTCCCGGCGGGCCGCCATGAAACTGTTCGCCACCGCCATTGAATCCTGGCCGCGTGAGCTGCCCGCCGCCGAAATTGCCGCCCATCGGATGGATGCTGGTACGCGCCATGCCACGGAATGCGAGCGCCGCGGGCGAAGCCAGCGCCATCGACGCGACGAGGCTCGCCGCGATCGCTCGCCGTGCGTGATTCGGCTTCATCATTCCGCCTCCTCGTAAGGCGGACGATCCGCGGGCTTGAGCTCGATCTGCCGAGCGCCGGGCCGCGGGTGGAACACGAACGTCGACGCCGCGAAGGCCGGATTGAGCCTCCAGTGATACGTCACTTCATGACGCGGACGCGTCGGCTGTGTCGTATCGGTGATGATCATCTTGCACGGCAGCGCTCGGCGCCCGGTTTCGATCCACAGCTCCCAGTCCGCGCCCGCCTGCCGGAACGCGTAGTGCGTGCAGGCGCGTGTGTCGACCTTCTCCACGCCGAGTGTCTGCGCCGAGGTGATGGCGATGTCATCCGGCTTGCCGTTGCCCCAATAGAACAGATCGGCGAGCGGCGTTTCGATATGCCAGTTCGCGGCCAGATCGCGCACGAGCGCATCGAGCGTGGGCGGCGCATCGCGCCGCGCATAGTAGCCCTTCTTCTCGTTGAAGATCGTGAAGCGATGGCCGTCGTAGACGATTCCGCGCACGTTGCCGTTGCCGGAGATCTCCGCGCGCATGCGATCGGGCCGCTTTACCTTGAGCATTGCGCGATGCAGGAGCGCTGCGTTCTGGCCGTTGTCGAGCACGACATCGGTGGACGTGTCAGCGTCCACCTCGAACCTACGCAACGAGCGCAGATACTGGCCCATTGCATCGAGCGCATCCGTTGCGCGCGCATCGATTTCGGGCGTGCCGCCCTGCCCGCCCTCGCCCGGTCCGATACCGAGGTCATTGAGCGGCGACGGCACGTTCGACTGAGCCGGCACATGCTCGCCCGCCGTTTCCTGATGGGCGCAGCCCCCGAGCATGACAGCGCCCATGAGCGCGGCGCAGACCGAAGTGGCGAGCGTCGCCGGCAACGCTCGTGCAATGACTCCAGGGAAGACTTTTTTGTTCACATCGTCTCCTGACTGAAAGGTCGTTTGTCCTGGCCGCCGATTCCCGGCCTGCCGTACTCTCCTGCCCCCTCCGCGCGCAAGCCGGCAATAGTCGGCGAAGCATGAGTCTCGCCGCCGCGCATGCTTTGATGGTTCAGCTTACCAGCGGCCTGCTCGTCGTGACTTGAATGCGCCACGCTGTGCCAGCCCGCGCCCATGCGCTTTTGCACAACGTTACGAGGCAAAAGATGCGTGCCCGATGCGCTCAGTGAAACCCCTGGGTCGGTGCCTCGGACGGCCCGCGCTATGATGCGCTCACATTTTATAGAACGATGTTCTGTTAGATAGAACAACGCGGCCGCAATGTCCCCATTCAGTGCTCAGGAGGAGCCCATCATGTCCAGTCTGCCGCTCGACGCTGTCCGCGAGCCGCCTCAAGCCGACACCGCTGCGGCCGGCGTGGCGCAGATCAATGCGCGCATCGACCGCCTGCCAGCCACGCGCACGATCTGGACGCTCGTGCTGCTGCTTGCGCTGGGCGGGTGGTTCGAGTTTTACGACCTGTTCTTTACCGCCTACGTTGGCCCCGGACTCGTAAAAAGCGGCCTCTATTCGACGACGACGGCTTCGTTCTTCGGCTTCTCCGGACTAGGTGCTTTCGTGGCCGCCTCGTTCGCGGGCCTGTTCATCGGTACGTTCTGCTTGACTGGGCTCGCCGATCGCTACGGCCGCCGCACGATGTTCACGGCGTCGTTGCTCTGGTACTCGGCTGCCACCTTCATCATGGCGTTACAGACCACGGCGCCCGCCATCAACGTATGGCGCCTGATCGCGGGCATCGGCGTGGGCATCGAGCTCGTCACCATCGATACGTACGTGAGCGAACTCGTGCCCAAACGCGTGCGCGGCCGCGCATTTGCCTTCGTGCATCTCGTGCAGTACACGGCGGTGCCATCGGTGGCGCTGCTCGCCTGGTGGCTCGTGCCGCGCACGCCGCTGGGGTTCGATGGCTGGCGCTGGGTGGTCCTGATCGGCGCGTGCTGGAAAAGCTCGAGGCGCAATACGGCCGCCTCTTGCCCGAGCCCGTCCACGACGACGCAAACGCAGCCGCACCGCGAAACAAAGCGCGCTTTGCCGAAATCTGGCAGTCACCGTATCGCCGCCGCACGATCACGCTGCCCGTCTTCAATCTCTTTCAGGCGATCGGCTTCTACGGCTTCGCCTCGTGGGTGCCCACGCTGCTTGTCTCCAAGGGCGTGACGATCACGCACAGCCTGCTCTACGCGTTCGTGATCGCGGCCTCGAATCCGTTTGGCCCGCTGTTCGGCATGGCGATCGCCGACCGCATCGAGCGAAAGACGCTTGTGGTGTTCTCCGCGCTCGCCATTGCCGTGTGCGGCGCGCTATTCGCCATGCAGCGCTCAGCCGCCATGCTGATGTTCCTCGGCGTGCTCATCACGCTCGGCGGCACGTTGCTTTCGGTCGGCTATCATGCTTACCAGGTCGAGCTGTTCCCCACGCGCATGCGCGCCATTGCGGTCGGGTTCGTCTACTCGATGTCGCGGCTTTCCGCGATGTTCTCGGGCTTCATGATCGCTTTCGCACTGCGCCATTTCGGCGTCCCAGGCATGTTCGCGTTCATCACGGGTGCAATGATCGTCGTGATGGCGGCGATAGGCTTATTCGGCCCACGCACGAATAACCGCTCGCTGGACGATATTTCCCATTGATTTGCAGACTGGAACCACAGTGACTATGTTGCCTTTGACTGGAGTGCGCGTTCTCGATTTGTCGAACGTACTCGCGGGCCCGTTCTGTGCCTATCAGCTGGCGCTCCTTGGCGCCGACGTCACCAAGGTCGAGCATCCGCAAGGCGGCGACCTCGCGCGACGTCTCGGCGCCGACAAGGATGCCGCCGCGCGCAACATGGGCGCCTCGTTCGTGGCCGTGAACGCGGGCAAGCGCTCGATCACGCTGAACCTGAAGGATCCGCGCGGCAAGGCGATCTTCCTCGATCTCGTGAAAGACGCCGATGTGCTGGTCGAGAATTTCCGTCCTGGTGTGATGGGTCGTCTGAGTCTCGGATACGATCAGTTATCCGGAGTAAATCCGCGTCTCGTCTATTGCGCGATTTCCGGCTTCGGCGATACCGGCGAGCTCGCGCCCCGTCCCGCCTACGATCAGATCATCCAGGGCATGGCGGGCGTGATGAGCGTGACCGGCAATTCGGAGAGCGCGCCGCTACGCGTGGGCTATCCGGTCTCGGACACGGTGGGCGGGCTGACGGCGGCGTTCGGCATCTGCGCCGCGCTTGTCGATGCGCGCGCAACGGGACGCGGACGGCGCCTCGACGTGTCGATGCTCGAAGCCACGCTCGCGACCATGGGCTGGGTCGTTTCGAACTACCTGAACGCGGGTGTCGAGCCGACGCCCATGGGCAACGAAAACTTCACCGCCGCGCCTTCGGGTACGTTCAGAACCGGCGACGGCCTGCTGAACATTGCCGCGAACGAGACGCGCCAGTTCGAGAGCCTGTGCGAGGTGATCGGGCGCCCCGACCTGCCGCGCGATGAACGGTTCGCCGCGCGCCATCTGCGCAAGCAGCATCGTGCCGAGCTCAAGGCCGAGATCGAGGCCACGCTCGCCGGCGACAGTGCCAAAAACTGGGAGGCGCGTCTACTCGAGCGCGGCGTACCGGCGGGCCGCGTGCTTTCGGTGCCGGAGATCCTCGCGCATCCTCATCTGGCCGAGCGGCGCTTCGTGCGCGAGCTCGCTGCGACGCAGGG
>DATEJU010000450.1:0-11075 GCA_035277805.1 Paraburkholderia sp.
AAGGAATTTCACGCCATGGCGATGAAGATCGGCACGCCCGTGTTCAAGCAGATGGCGCAGGGCGAGCCCGATTTCATCTCCTCGGATTGCCAGCTCGCGGGGCATCACATCGAGCAGGGCATCGACGAGAACAAGCTCGGCCACGCGAAGGGCGGCACGCCGCTTGCACACCCACTCACGCTGCTGCGCCGCGCTTACGGAATTTGATGAGGATAACCCTATAAATCGGGCCCGACGCGTCAGGCTGGAGCATCAGGTCGGACCGAACTATTCACGCATGAGGCAAACTTGATGACGATCGCAAGAAACTCGCTGCTCTCGCTGGAAGCCTATGCAAAGCAGCGCACCGAGATGCGCAACCGCATCATCGAGCACAAGAAGCGCCGCGCCGTGGCGCTGGGCAATCACCTCACATTTCTATTCGAGGACGAAGCGACGATCCGCTATCAGATCCAGGAGATGTTGCACATCGAGAAAATCTTCGAAGAAGAGGGCATCCAGGGCGAGCTCGACGCCTATCTGCCGCTCGTGCCGGACGGCAGCAACCTGAAGGCCACGATGCAGATCGAGTATGAGAACGAGATCGAGCGGCGTGCGGCGCTTGCGCGGCTCATCGGCATCGAGGACCGTGTCTTTCTGCAGGTGGCGGGCGAGCCGCCCGTCTACGCCATCGCCGACGAAGACCTCGAGCGCGACAACGACGAGAAAACCTCGGCGGTGCACTTCGTGCGCTTCGAACTCACGCCGGAAATGAAAAAGCGCCTGCGCGAGGGCGCGGCGCTCACGATCGGCTGCGATCATCCGAACTATCGCGTGCCCGACCAGATCGTCGACGGCGAGGTGCGCGAATCGCTCGTGAGCGACCTCGCTTGAGCGCGCGCCTCACACATTCTTGCGGTACATGACGAAACCCGGCTTTTCGGCGACGCTGTCGTAAAGGCGCATGGCCGTGCGGTTCGTCTCGTGCGTGTGCCAGTAGACGCGCGCGGAGTTCGCAGCCTTCGCGTGCGCATAGACCGCTTCGATCAGTGCGCGCCCCACGCCCTTGCCGCGTGCGTCCTCGCTCGTGAAGAGATCCTGCAGATAGCAGGTCGGGCCGTGGAGCGTGGTGCTGCGGTGATAGAGGAAGTGCACGAGGCCCACCACGCGCTCGCCTTGCAGCGCGACGAAGGCGTGCATGGGCTCGTAGCCGTCGAAGAAGCGCGTCCACGTGGTCTGCGTGAGTGCCTCGGGCAGCGCGGTCGGGCCGAAGCGGCCATAGAAGCGGTTATAGCCGTCCCAGAGCGGACGCCATGCGTCGTAGTCGGCAGGCGTGACGGGGCGTACGTGAATCGTCTGGCTCAAATTCGTTCTCCTTGGGGGCGTGTGCTGGCGGCGTGAGCAAGGTTGGCGATGCCATGGCCTCATCGCGCCGCGCATTCGATCAACGTGTCGAGTGCCTGCTCGCGGCGAAGCGCCGTTCGCGCGCGGTTCGGGACAGGCGGCGTTATTTCCTTGGCATTCTCAATTCGAAGACACACGTCAGCGTAAGCGTTTTGTGGCACCATTGTTAGTCCCACTCAAGCCACAAAACATGGAGCCACGAGATTGGATTACGCGCTGATGATGGCGGCCTACGAGCGCAAGGCGCGCGCGAGCGCTTCGCGACGGCTCACGCAACAGGACTTGCTCTACGAGAGCCTGCGTCGCGCGATTCTCGACGGCGATATCGTGTGCGGCACGCGCCTCGCCTCGAGCCGCACGCTGGCCGAAGAACTTGGCATCGCGCGCAATTCGGTGCTCTACGCGTATGAGCGGCTGGTGGAGGAGGGCTTCGTCACGGCCACGCGCCATGGCTCCATCGTCAACGCCGTGAAGCCCGCGGCAACGCAGCTTGCCGTGCACGCGGAGCCGCGCGAGGACACCGCGCGCCTGCTCTCGCGCCGTGTGCGTGCGCTGCCGCCGCGCCGCGCGTCGGGCGACGGGGCGAGCGCATTGCGGCCCGGCACGCCCGCGCTCGATGCCTTTCCGCTCGCGCAGTGGCGCACGGCCGTCGAGCGCGCCATGCGCGAGGTGGACGCGAGCGAGCTGGGCTACGGCGAGAGCGCGGGCCTGCCGGCGCTGCGCCAGGCCATTGCACAATACGTGCGCGTTTCGCGCGGCGTGCGCTGCCGGCCCGATCAGGTGTTCATCACGGACGGCACGCAAACGAGCCTCGATCTTTGCGCGCATTTTTTCGCGGATGCGGGCGAGCGCGTCTGGATCGAGAATCCCGGCTACCTGGGCGCGCGCGTAGCGATGCTCGCAGCAGGGCTTTCGCTCGTGCCGGTGCCGGTGGATGCCGCGGGCATGGCCGCGCGCGAAGAAGACTGGCGCGAGGCGCCGCCGCGTCTCGTGTATCTCACGCCCTCGCATCAATACCCGCTCGGCTGTGTGCTGAGTCTGGAACGGCGGCTCGCGTTGATCGAGCACGCGCGCGCGTGCGGCGCGTGGATCATCGAGGACGACTACGACAGCGAGCTGCGCCACGACGGTCCGCCGCTGCCGTCGATCCAGGGCCTCGCGGACGACACGCCCGTGATTTACCTCGGCACGTTCAGCAAGACGCTCTTTCCGGCGCTGCGCATCGGCTTCATGATCGTGCCGCGCCAGGTGGTGGAGCAGGTGGCGACGGCGCACCGCACGCTCATGCGCCAGGGCCGCGCGGCCGAGCAGGCGGCGCTGGCGGACTTCATCGAAAGCGGCCGCTACGCGCGGCATTTGCGCCGTATGCGCAAGCTCTACGAGACGCGCCGCGACGGTCTCGTGGCCGCGATCGAAAAGCATCTGGCGGGGCTCATCACCGTGTCCGCCGACGCGGGCGGCATGCACCTGAGCGTGCGTCTGGACGCGCCGCTCACCGATGCGGCCGTGAGCGAGGCGGCACGCAAACATGGCCTTGCGCTTTCGCCACTCAGCGCGTTTTGTCTCGATGGGCCGCGGGGTGCCGATGGGCGCGGCCCGGTGCGCTATAACGGCTTCCTGCTTGGTTATGCGGAGGCGACGCCCGAGATATCGGATGCGCTCATGGCGACGCTGGCGGGGGTGTTGAAGTCGATGCTTCAGGGCATCGATCAGGATAACCTGGTGATTCTCTAAAACATCTCCATCACCCGGTGATACATCATCCCGATCTCGAGCGCGGGCCTGCGCCATGCGGGGCCGCCCGGGAAACGCGCGTGACGTACGCGCGAAAACAGATCGAACGAGGCGCGCTCGCCCGCAATGGCTTGCGCGACCACCCTCCCGGCGATGCCCGTGAGCGCCACGCCGTGCCCCGAAAAGCCCTGCACGTAGTAATAGTTCGGATCAACCGCACCGAAGTCGGGGGCGCGATTGCGCGTGACGTCCACGAAGCCGCCCCACGCGTATTCCACGCTCACGCCTTCGAGCTGCGGAAACACGCCGGTCATGCGCCGCTTCATCGCCTCGGTGAGTTGCGCGGGTGCTGCGCCTGTCGAGTCGGCGCGGCCGCCGAATAGCAAGCGGTCGTCGGCGCAAAGGCGGAAATAGTCGAGAAAGAAGTTGTTGTCGCAAATCGCCGCGCGGCTGGGAATGAGTGCGTCGGCGCGCGCGCGTCCGAGCGGTGCGGTCGCGATGATGTACGAGGCAATTGGCGCAATGCGCGCGGCAACCGGCGCGGGCAGCACGCCTCCCGGCGCGGCGTTGCAGCACGACACCACGAAGCGGCAGCGCACTTCGCCGCGCGCGGTCTTCACGACCGGCCGCGCACCGCGCACCACGTCGAGCACGCGCGAGTGCGCAAAGAGTTGCGCGCCTTCCTTGCGGGCGGCTTCGGCCAGGCCGAGGCAGTATTTGAGCGGATGCAGGTGCCCTGAGACGGGATCGTAGACGCCCGCCAGATAGCGCTGCGAATTCACGCGTGCGCGTGTGCCGTCGGTGTCGAGCCATTCGAGCTTGCCGTAGCCCCAGCGCGTGCGCGCGGCATCCGTCCATGCGCGCAAGTCGGGAACGCGTTTCGGCTTCGTCGCGACCGTCACATAGCCCGGGGTGAAATCGCAGTCGATGCCGTAGCGCGCGATGCGCTCGCGCACCAGCGCCACGCCCTCGATCGACAGCGCCCATGCCGCGCGAATGCCCGCTTCTCCAAGCTGCTTTTCGAGCACCTCGTCTTTTGCGAAGCCCACGAGCGTCTGGCCGCCGTTGCGCCCGGAAGCGCCCCAGCCGGGCCGGTGCGCATCGAGCACCACGACCGAGAGCCCGCGCGCGCGGCACTCCAGCGCCACCGAGAGCCCCGCGAAGCCCGCGCCGATCACGCACACGTCGGCGTCGAGCGTGCCTTCGAGCACGGGGTCGTCGGCGGCGGGGCGCGTGGCGGTGGCTTCGTAGTACGAGTGGCGGGCAAGCACGTCCGCCTGGGCGTCGAGGTCGAGTGTCATCAGAGCAAGTCCTTCATTCGATACCACGCCATCGCGAGCACGAGGGCCGGGGTCCGCAGTGTAGCGCCGCCGGGGAAGTCGCGGTGGCGGATCTTGCCGAACAGATCGAAGCGCGCGGCCTGGCCGTGAATTGCCTCGGCGATCAGCGTGCCCGCGAGGCCCGTGGTGTTCACGCCGTGGCCGGAGAAGCCCTGCGCGAAATACATCGTCGGCGAGAGCCGGCCGAAATGCGGTGCGCGATTCATCGTGATGTCGACGAAGCCACCCCACGCATACTCGACCTTCAGGTCGGCGAGTTGCGGGAATGTCTTGAGCATGTCGTTGCGCATCGCCTCGCCCAGGTGGCGCGGCGCCAGCTTCGAGTAGCTCACCTTGCCGCCCCACAGGAGGCGCGAGTCGGGCGCCGGGCGGAAGTAGTCGAGCACGAAGCGGCTATCGCACACGGCCGCCTGGGCCGGCATCAGCGCGGCCATGCGCGCGGCGCCTAGCGGTTCGGTCGCGATCACATAGGTGCCCACCGGCATGATCTTGCGCGCGAGTTGCGGCGCAAGCGCGCCGAGATACGTGTTGCACGCGAGCACGACGAACTTCGCGCGCAGATGGCCTTGCGCCGTTTCGAGCAGATGCTTGCCGTGCTCGTCGCGAATGCGCGTGACCGCGCTGTCTTCGAAGATCTGCACCCCCGCGTCGCGCGCCGCGCGCGCAAGGCCGAGCGTGTAGTTGAGCGGATGCAGATGCCCGCTGTCGGGATCGTAGAGGCCGCCAGGATAGCGCGCCGATTTCACGTAGTGGCTCACGCCGTCGCCATCGACATAACGGAACCGTTCGTAGCCGAAGCGCTTGGCCGCTTCGTCGCGCCAGCGCTTGAGTTCGTCCACGTCGCGCGGCTTGTTCGCGGCGGTGAAGTAACCGGGCGTGAGCGCGCAATCGATCTTGTGCTTCGCCACGCGCGACTTCACGATGTCGAGCGTCTCGAGGCCCATCGCCCAGATCTGCTTGACCTCGC
Organism: Paraburkholderia sp.; assembly: GCA_035277805.1. Classification (GTDB taxonomy): domain Bacteria; phylum Pseudomonadota; class Gammaproteobacteria; order Burkholderiales; family Burkholderiaceae; genus Paraburkholderia. The sequence goes on from DATEJU010000450.1 coordinate 5,425, forward strand.
CTTCGTTCATGAATTGCGCGAACGTGTCGATGCCGCACGCGAAGCCGCCGATCAACTGGCCGCCGTTGCGTCCGCTCGCCGCCCATCCGACCTTCGACGCTTCGAGCAGCGCGACGCGATAGCCGCGCTCGGCGAGATTGAGCGCCGCCGACACACCGGTGAGGCCCGCGCCGACCACGCAGACGTCGACGTCGTGCGTGCCTTGCAGCACGGGGTGGCGGGTGGTGTCGTTGGCGGTGGCCGCATACCACGACGGCGCATGAGGTTGATTGGCGAATTTGAGCATAAGGGAAGCGTACAGAAAAATGCGGGCGGCAGTACGGAAGGTTCAACCGCGCGGCCGCCCGCTGCGCACTCGTCAGAACGCGTAGATGAATTGCGCGCCCAGCAGGTCGTTGCTCTTGCTGTACGAGCCGTCCTCGCGCAGGAACACCTTCTGCGTGGCCCAGTCGTGACGATATTCGACCTTCACGGTGATCTGCTGCGTCGGATAGAACAGCAGGTCGAGCGCCACGTCCTGGCGCGTCGCGCCGTGACATTCGAAGCCGAAGCCGCCATCGGCCTTCGAATTCGCGAGGCAGTCCGCACCAATGCCGAAGCCGTTGTACGGGTCCATGCCGTTGCCGTTGAGCGCGATGCCGCCACCGCCGCCGCCGTTCTTGCCGTTGGCGAGCACGTCGTAGCGCGCGCTCACGCCCATGCGGCCCACGACCGGTGCGTTGAATTTGCGGTGCGCGAGCAGCGAGAGGCCATACCACTGCGCGTTGCCGCCGTTGAACGCGGCGCGCTGCTGCTGGCCATAGTCGAGTTCCGCGTTGTACTGGATGTCCGCGAGCGTGTAGGTCGCATCGAGTTCGCCGAAGAAGAAGTAGCCGCCCGAGCTCGAAGCCTGGCCGCCCGGACCGTACACGGCCTGGCCCGTCGTCGGATCGATCGCGCTCGACAGCGTCTGGCGGCCGATATTGAACGAACCGCCGATATCCAGTGCGCTGGACCACGTGTAGTCGGCGCGCGCCGTGAAGGTCGGAATCTTGTTGCTCGTCGTGATGGGGTCGCCCAGCGCGTTGGTGCCCGTCTGCGTGACGGCGCCATAGGTGCGGTACTGCTCGTTGCCGACCATGAACTTGAACGCCCACTGGCTGCTGTCAGGCGTGTAGTTCCAGCCCACGCCCACATAGCTGCCCGGATCCGAGAAGTCGTAGAGCAGGTTGTGCGTGAGCGTGAGCATCTGGTTCGACTGCTGCACCTCATAGCCGCCGAAGCTCGGCATGAGGCCGGCCACGAACGTCTGGGTGGGGGTCACCGGCACCGTGATGACCGCCGTATTCAGGATGTTGTTGCCGATGTCGCCGTGCTCGTTGGCGAGCAGCGTGATGCCGTTGCCGCGGTTGGGCATGAGCGTGACTTCGGCGGAAGGCGCCATCGGGCCGACACCGAAGGTCTTCTTGATGTCGAGGTAGAGATCGCCGAACGTGCTGTTAAAGTAGTTGTACGAATTTTCGTGGTTCGCGAAAAGGAACGACGAGGTGCCGGGCGCGCGGTTGTAAATGTAGGTTGGGTCGATATAGCCCGTGACCGAAAGGCCCGCGAGGGGGCCGGTGGTGGCCGCGTCGCTGAGCGAATCCACTTTCATCTGCTGGCTCGCGATCTGCTGCTTCATCTGGTCGACTTCGTCGTTGGTCAGATGCGCGGGTTGCTTGCCGTAGTCGGGGGAGGCCGGGCCCACGGCGGGCGCCGCCGCGACTGTGGTCGCCGACGGACTCGTGGACGCCGTCGCGGTCTTTACCGTTGTTTTTGCAGCGGAGTTCGACGCCGCAATCTCGCTCTTGAGCGATTTCACCTCTTTTTGCAGTGCGTTCAACTGTGCCTGCAGGGCCTTGATCTGTTCGCTGGTCGAGTCCGCAAAGGCGAGCCCCGGCAGTGCCCCGGCCACCATCAAACAGATTAACTTCTTCTTCATCGAAATTCTCCTTATGGGTCGTTATTGCAAACGCTGCGGCGCGTAAGTCCCCTGTGCCGCACGGCGTTGCGTGCGGCGCGCCGCAGCCTTGAAGCTGCGCGCGCCGCTCCTGTGGACTGTGCTCAGGTTGTGATCAGGTTGTGATCAGGTTGTGATCAGGTTGTGATCAGGCCGCGCGCCGGCCAAGCGGCGTACCGACCGCGCCGGCCGGTGCGCCCTGCACGGCGCCTTGTATGGCTTCCGAGGGATCGGGCTGGACGAAGGCCAACTGCATGTCGCGCATGCGCTTCTTCTCGCGTGCGGACATCAACTGGTTCACGGCAATCACGCCGATCGTCACCGCGCTGATGAAGAGCGTGGCCAGTGCGTTCATCTCCGGATTCAGGCCGAGGCGCACGCGCGAGAACACCACGAGCGGCAGCGTGGTCGAGCCGGGGCCGGAGAGGAACGCGGAGAGCACGAGGTCGTCGATCGAGAGCGTGAACGAGAGCAGCCAGCCCGAGAGCAGCGCCTGCGAGATGAGCGGCAGCGTGATGACGAAGAACACCTTGAGCGGCGTGGCGCCGAGGTCGAGCGCAGCCTCTTCGAGCGACTTGTTCATTTCCTTCACGCGCGATTGCACGATGATCGCCACATAGGAGACGCACAGCATGACGTGACCGATCCACATCGTGATCACGCCGCGTCCCTTCGGCCAGCCGAGGAGCTGCTCCATCGCCACGAACAGCAGCAGCAGCGAGATGCCCTGGATCACTTCGGGAATCACGAGCGGCGCGTTGATCATCCCGGCAAAGAGCGTGAAGCCGCGAAAGCGTCCCATGCGCGCGAGCACGAAGCCCGCCCACGTGCCGATCACGACCGAGGCGAACGCGGTCATCAAACCGATCTTCAGCGACAGCCAGGCGGCCGTGAGCAACTCGTCGTCCTGCAGCAGCGCGGCGTACCATTTGAGCGAGAAGCCCGACCACACGGTCACGAGCTTCGACTCGTTGAACGAGTACACGATGAGGCTGATGATCGGGATATAGAGGAACAGGAATCCGAGCGAGAGGACGCCTGCAGAAAGCGTGCGATTGGGCTTGATCATTTGCTTTCCTCCAGCTCCTTGACCTGGTAGTACTGAAAGACCGCCATCGGCACGAGCAGCAGCATCACCATCGCGACGGTCACGGCGGAGGCCATCGGCCAGTCCATGTTGTTGAAGAACTCGTCCCACATGACGCGGCCGATCATGAGCGTGTCCGCGCCGCCGAGCAGTTCGGGAATCACGTACTCGCCCACGGCGGGAATGAACACCAGCAGGCTGCCCGCGATGATCCCGTTCTTCGAGAGCGGCAGCGTGATCTGCGTGAACGCGACCCAGGGCTTTGCGCCCAGGTCGTAGGCGGCTTCGAGCAGCGTGAGGTCCATTTTCACGAGGTGCGCGTAGAGCGGCATCACCATGAAGGGCAGATACGAATAGACCATGCCGATATAGACGCCCGCATCACTGTGATAGAGGCGCAGCGGCGAGTGAATCAGGCCGATGGCCATGAGCGCGTGATTGAGCAGGCCGTCGTCCTTGAGAATGCCGATCCATGCATAAACGCGGATCAGGAACGAAGTCCAGAACGGCAGCATCACGCCCATCATCAGCAGGTTGCGCGTGGCGGGATTCGAACGCGCGATGTAATAGGCGATGGGATATCCGATCAACAGACAGAAGAACGTCGAAACCGCCGCCATCTTCAGCGAGCTGATATAGGTGGCGATATAGAGGCTGTCCTGCAGCAGGAAGGCGTAGTGGCCCAACTGCAGCGCGAAGTGGACCATGCCGTCCTTCATCTCGACCAGGCTCGTATAGGGCGGAATGCTCATCGCCTGATCGGCAAAGCTGATCTTGAGCACCAGCACGAACGGCAGTGCGAAGAACAGCGCGAGCCACAGGAACGGCACGCCGATCACCGTGGTGCGGCCCGAAGGCACGAAGCGCGAGAGCACGCGCGCGAGCGTGCCGCGCGTTGCGCGCTCGCGCGAGGCGGCGGCCGGTGTGGAAGGCAAAGAAGTACTCATGTTCGTCTCTCCCTTATTGCGTGAGCACGACGCCGCTGGCGGGCGACCACGAGACATAGACATCGTCGTTCCAGGCCGGCGCGCCATCGTTCATGAGGTGCGAGCTGGAGAGGTTCGAGACGACTACCTTGCCGCCGGGCAGGCGCACGTGATAGAGCGAGTAGCTGCCCATGTAGGCGATATCGGTGACCACGCCGCGCGCCCAGTTATGCGGCGTGCCGGGCTTTTCGCGCGTGACCCGCACGCGCTCCGGTCGCACGGAGATGCCCACCGGCATGCCGAGCGGCCCGCTCACGCCGTGGCTCACATACATGCGCGTTTCGAGGTCTTCGCTTTCCACATAGATGTGATCGGGCTCGTCTTCGACGACCTTGCCTTCGAACAGATTGGTCGAGCCGATGAACTCGGCTGAGAAGCGGCTATTGGGAAATTCGTAGACTTCGCCGGGCGCGCCGATCTGCACGATGTGGCCTTCGCTCATCACCGCGAGGCGGTTGGCCATGGTCATCGCTTCTTCCTGATCGTGCGTGACCATCACACAGGTGACATCGACCTTCTCGATGATGTTCACGAGTTCGAGCTGCGTCTTCTGGCGAATCTTCTTGTCGAGCGCGGACATCGGCTCGTCGAGCAGCAGCAGCTTCGGGCGCTTGACGAGCGAGCGCGCGAGCGCGACGCGCTGCTGCTGGCCGCCCGAGAGCTGATGCGGCTTGCGCCTGGCGTAGCGGCCCATCTGCACGAGGTTCAGCGCGTCGGCCACGCGCTCCTTGATCTCGTTCTTCGGCGCGCCTTCCTGCTTGAGACCGAACGCGACATTCGACTCCACGCTCATGTGCGGGAACAGCGCGTACGACTGAAACATCATGTTGACCGGGCGGCGATACGGGGGCAGCGTCGCGAGGTCTTCGCCGTCGACGAAGATCTTGCCCGAGGTGGCCGTCTCGAGGCCGGCGAGCATGCGCAATAGCGTGGACTTGCCGCAGCCCGAGCTGCCGAGCAGCGCGAAGAGCTCGTTCTTCGCGATGTTCAGGCTCACGTTGTTGACGGCGACGCTGTCGCCGAACTTCTTGACGACGTTTTCGATGCGTACGAATGCATCGCGGGAGCTGGCCGCTGCGCTGGCGCGAGCGGCTTCGGAGGCGTTGACTTGGGACGTCGGATTCATGATGTAACCTGGGTTCCTTTCTGATCGCGGTGCTGACATGTCCTCGCCGGGTTCCGCAAAATGAGGCGTTTGCCAAAGCGCGGGCGCGAGTTGCCCCACACGGGGCGCTCAAGGCGACTCACGGACATCAGTACTACGAACTGAGCTCGTTGGAGACTGGCGCGCCGTTTTCAAAAATGGGGGGCGGCGCGCGCAGCCGGACTTCGAACGGCGAACTTCAGGCGGAGAGGGGTCGAGCGATCCCTCTTCCGCGCGTTGTCTCCTTCCTTCTCCTTCGGTTTCCTTCCGGGGCGGATGACCGTCCCGTTCAGTCGATCAGTGGCCGGTCTTCAGCTGCGACCACAGACGGTTTTCGAGGCGCAGGATCTCGGCCGGCATCGGCTTCATCAGCGTCATCTTCTTGAGCACGTCTTCGGACGGATAAACGGTGGGGTCCTGTGCAACCGCCGGCGTCACGTACTGGCGCGCGGCCTT
>DATEJU010000451.1:0-3869 GCA_035277805.1 Paraburkholderia sp.
TCTGTTCGCTCACTTTTCGGCCATCCAGATGAATGGCTTCAAGACCCTCAAAGAAGGTCAGAAGGTGAGCTTCGAGGTCGTGCAAGGCCCGAAGGGTAAACAGGCATCGAACATTCAGGCAGCCGCCTGATCTGTTCGGTATCTGTACCTGAAAAAGAAACCCGGCTTCGGCCGGGTTTCTTTTTGGGTGGGCGCCCGGGCGCGTTCGATATTTCGCCCGCCCTTGCTCACATCGGTTTCACGCTGCGTGGGCTAGATCACGCGCAGCGTACCCATCATGCCGAGATCCTCGTGCTCGAGGATGTGACAATGGAACATGCGCTCGCCGGCGGCGTGCTGCGCGGTCGCGAGATGCACGCTTTCCCCCGGCTTCACGTTAACGGTATCGCGCCATGCGAGATAGGGCTCCTCCACGCGCACGCCGCCCGTCTCGCGCGAAATCACCTGGAACTGCGTACCGTGCAGATGGAACGGATGATCCATGTCCGTGCGGTTCGCAATCGTCCATTGCTCGACCTCGCCGCGACGGCTCGTGAGCGTGATGCGCGCGGGATCATAGGTCTCGCCGTTGATCATGAATTGCATGCCGCGGGGCATGCCCGATTTCGATGCACCCGGCTGGTGCATCGCGTGCATGTCCATGGCTTCGCTGAACACCACCGACTTTTGCGGGAGCGATGCCGCGCGCGAACCACGCGGCGCTAGCGGCGCAAGCGCACGCAGTCGCGCGGGCAATGCCAGCGCCTCACCGCGCGGCGCGAATTGCACCTGAGCCAGCACGAACGTCGGCGTGGGCGGCAGGCTGCCGTGCGACATCGCCATCTTGCGCCGGTCGTACTGCGCCGCGATCAGGCGCGCACGCGACGCGCCCTGCCCCGCGCGCACGATCAGTTCGGCGCGCTCGCCGGGTGCGAGCAGCAGCGAGGTCACCCCTTCGCGCGGCGCGGCAAGCAGGCCGCCATCGGTGCCGATCAGCGCGAAAGCGCGGCCATCGTCGAAGGCGAGTTGCACATAGCGCGCATTGCAGCCGTTCCAGACACGCCAGCGCTCGTCGCGCACGACTTCGATGCGCGGCTCGCGCGCGCCGTTTACGAGCGCGAACTGTCCCTCGCGGCCGTTCATCCAGTCCATCATGCCGTTCGCGGGAATCGTGCCGTCGGCGGCAAGCTTGAGGTCGGAGACGAACACATGGCGCTCCGGCCAGGCGGCAAGCGGGTCGGCGGCGGCGCGCACGACGATCGGGCCCGCGAGCCCGCGAAACACCTGCTCCGACGAGAGCATGTGCGGATGCGGGTGATACCAGTAGGTGCCGGCACTGCCCTCGGGCAGCGTGAACCGATAGATGCGCTCGGCGCCGGGCGCCACGAGGTTCATGGGATTGCCGTCCTGATCGGGTGGGACGGGCAAGCCGTGCCAGTGGATCGTGGACGGTTGCGGCAACTTGTTGACGAAGCGGATCTCGACGGTGTCGCCTTCGCGTACGTCGATCATCGGACCGATCACGGGGCCGGCATCGTCAGCTTTGTCTGCGTCGCTCGCGTCGTATTGCCAGAAGGTGGTCGGCGGCTGGCCGGAAAGCAATGGGCGCGCCACGGGCTGGGCGATCAGCGTCGCGCGGAAATGGCCCGCTTCGCGGCTCTCGTTCGCGAGCGTTCGCAACTCCGCAAGCGGCATGCCGGCGGGCAAGGCGTCAACTGCCGCGAGCGGTACCTGCGCGTGCATCATGGCACCGGGCATCTCGCCCATGCCGGGCATCGCATGCATCGCGTGGCCGCTCTCCTGGGCCAATACCGGGCGCGCAAACAGCGACACCGTGGCGGCGCTCAGCGCGCCGGACAAAAAAGTTCTGCGTTTCATCGATGAATTCCTCAAACACACCTGACGACGCGGCGCGCGATGACAGCGCGCCGCGCGTGCGACCTTGGCTTCGCAAGTGCGTCACCACACGACGAAGCCCCTTGCGCATGCATCGGGCCGGCTCCGCACCAGAGACGGAGCGCCCGCGTTCAGACGATCGGAGGCGGTAACGGGGGCGCGTGGGTGATACCGGCGCGCAGTGCGGTCGCACGAGCAAAGCGTGGGGAACGCCCAGGCACGCCTGCATCGATCCGTGTCCCGACAGGCGGCGCGCCGCAGTGCACGCAGCAACTCGCGGCACAACCGTTCGCATGGTCACTACAACGGCTATGCGGGCTTGCCTGTTCCGTGACACCGCAACGATCGCTTGCGGTAACGACCTGATGTGCTGCAAGCGGCACCGCTGACGGGGCAGCGCCTTGCTGCGCGGGCTCGCACGCGCTGACGCCGCTCACGGCAAGGAGCGCAAGCAGGCCAACGAGGAGGAGGCGACGCAGAAAGGTCATGCGAAACGAGCGGCGAATGAACTCAATTGATGCGCATCATGATAGCGCACAGTCGGTGTCGTGGCGCGCGTCAGATCGTAATGCATGCCGTGTGTACGACAAAGAAACCTGCAGGACTCCTCGATAAGATTTGCGCCACCTCGCTCGCACCCGGGAACGGAATATACGGACGAGCACCAACCAGACAAAAACGGAGCGTCACGACTATGCCACTCAAACCTTTGCGCATTGCTGCATTGCTTTCCGCCCTGCTCGTTGCCGCTTGCTCGAGCACGGTCTCCAACACCTCTTCACCCGTCAGCGAAGCAACTGAGCGCGCGCAACTCGTACAGGCAGCGCGCATGTCCCTGAACAAGCTCTATTCGAACTCGACGGGCGCAAAGGAACTCAGCGCCAATGCCGCGGGCATTCTGGTCTTTCCGAGCGTCGTGAAGGCGGGCTTGCTGATCGGCGGCGAAGGCGGCAAGGGCGTGCTGTTCTCGGCTGACGGCAAGGTCCAGGGCATTTACAGCGTCGGGGCGGTTTCGTGGGGTCTGCAGGCCGGTGCGCAGAACTTCTCCGAAGCCATGATTCTGATGACATCGACCGCGATTCAAAGCCTCAACACGGCCGACGGCTGGGCAGTCGGCGTGGGCCCAAGCGTTGTGGTTGCCGATCAAGGTATGGCCAAGGACATCACGACCACCACGGCACAGTCGGACGTTTATGCGTTCATTTATGGACAATCCGGCCTGATGGCGGGCCTCGGCGTACAGGGCCAAAAGATTACGCGCCTCGACGATTAAGATTAGTCGTGCTCGCATACGGATAATTCCGAGCGCAATGTAAGGAAATCATATTCAATTTGAAATTTCGGATTGCATATCAATATGAGATAACTATTCGAGGGCCTCTGAAGTAAAAAACCCCGGCAGCCCACTCGGTCTGCCGGGGTTTTGCGTTCAGGCCTTGCTCGCCCGAATCGGATTCAGCGCATTACATATTGTCGATCATCACCTGGCCAAAGCCCGAGCATGACACCTGCGTCGCCCCTTCCATGAGCCGCGCGAAGTCGTACGTCACGCGCTTTTGCAGAATCGACTTCTCCATCGAAGCGATGATGAGATCCGCCGCCTCCGTCCAGCCGAGGTGACGCAGCATCATTTCCGCCGACAGAATCTCAGAACCCGGATTCACGTAATCCTTGCCCGCGTACTTCGGCGCCGTGCCGTGCGTCGCTTCGAACATCGCCACCGAATCGGACATATTCGCACCGGGCGCGATGCCGATGCCGCCCACTTGCGCCGCCAGCGCGTCCGAGATGTAGTCGCCGTTCAGGTTCAGCGTGGCGATCACGTCGTACTCGGCCGGGCGCAGCAGGATCTGCTGCAGGAAGGCATCGGCGATCACGTCCTTGATCACGATATCGCCGCCCGTCTTCGGGTTCTTGACCTTCATCCACGGGCCGCCGTCGATGAGCTCCGCCGCGAATTCCTTCTGCGCGAGCGCATAGCCATAGTCGCGGAA
>DATEJU010000452.1:0-16075 GCA_035277805.1 Paraburkholderia sp.
CGCAAAGTGGGCGGTGACATCTTCGTGACGATCTTCCTCGCCGGCCTGATCCTCGCGCAGTTCGCCTCGGGCATCTCGGCGCAAGCGAGCGTGGGGCGTCTGCTCTACGCGATGGGCCGCGACGAAGTGCTGCCCAAGTCGATCTTCGGCTTCATTCACCCGCGCTTTCGCACGCCCGCGATCAACATCGCGATTGCCGGCGCCATCGGCCTGATCGCGCTGAAGCTCGACGTGGCCACCTCCACCTCGTTCATCAACTTCGGCGCGTTCCTCGCGTTCACCTCGGTGAACCTGTGCGTGATCCGCCAGTACATGAGCGGTGCGGCCGGCACGCGCGGCTTCGGCGTCCTCGGCGGCCTCGTGTTCCCGCTCATCGGCGCCGTCACCGACATCTGGCTGCTCTGCAGCCTCGAGAAAACCGCGATCATGCTCGGCATCATCTGGTTCGTGCTCGGCCTCGCGTATCTCGGCTGGATCACGCGGTGCTTCCGCCGCGCGCCACCGGAAATGGCCGTGTAAAACCGGCTTCGCGCACCGGCATCCACTCGCGCTCCCTCACCTGGCGAGCGCGGATGGCGACGCCGCGCGGCTGGCTCTCGCATGCGGCGCATCGAAACGAGCTTTCGCCTCGCGCGAAAGCCGTTTTTGTTTTCGCGAATCGCGTGTGGGCGCGTAATCCGCACGCCCCGGGAACCCGGGCGCGATGCATGCGCCGCGTAACAGCCTGCGCCATCGGGCAGTTGCGGGGTCGGGATAAAACAAGCGTTCGGTCACGCGGACCCGAACCGAACTACAATGCATGCCGTCCGCCGATTTGCCGGCCCGTTCGCCGTCTCGTTAGTACGCACCATGCCCCGTTTTTCAAGAGTTGCCCCGTTCCTGCTGATTCCGCTTGCCGTCGCCCTCAGCGCCTGCTCGTCGACCAAGCCCGCGTTTCAAGACGACCAGTTGTTGAGCAATGCGCCGAGCCCGTTCTCGCGCGGCTTCAACTACGCCAGCACCGATGCCTGTGAAGCATCGCGCCGCGCGCTGCTGAGCCAAGGCTACATGACGACGATGTCGCACAACGACACCGTCGACGCCACCAAGAACTTCCAGCCGACGATCGACCAGCACATCGTCGTGGAAGTGCACGTGGTTTGCACCCCCGCCGACGCGACGAACACGAGCATGGTGTACGTGAATGCCGTGCAGAACGGCTATGCGCTCAAGAAGAGTGCGACGTCGGCGAGCGTGGGGCTGTCGATTCTCGGGTCGGTCTCGCTGCCGATCCACTCGAACAGCGACGAAATGGTGAAGGTCTCGAGCCAGACGATCCAGTCGGACGCGTTCTACAAGCGCTTCTTCGATCTCGTGGGACGCTATCTGAACACCATCGCGCGCAGCGAGCCGGTGCCTGGTGGCGGCGAGATCAAGACCACGCAATTGCCGCCGCCGCTCGAACCGGTCGCGGCGATGGTGAACACGGCGGCGCCGGGTGCTTCTACGGCGCCTGCGGCGGCGGCGGCAGCGGCTGCGGCAGCGGCGACCAGTGCGGCGGTGCTGCACTCCTCTACCGTGTCGCCCGCGCCGCACGCGCAAGGTGCGCAAGCGGCTGCGCCCGTTGCCGCGCCAAGCGGCGTGCACGCCGTCTTCCCGGCGTCGCCCGCCTCGCAGGCGACGCTGCTCACGCCGGTCTTGCCTGCAGCGGCATCGGCTCCGGCTGCCGCTGTGGTGGCAAGCCCAACGTCGGCGCCCGCTGTGACGGCCAGCGCCGCGAGCGCGCCGGTTGCGGCGACCAATCATGCCGCGCCGGCTTCGGGCGCTTCCGCGGCTCAAGCGGCCGCGCAGCCCGCTGCGGCATCGGCTACGGCGAGCGCAGCAGCGGCTGCGCCCGCGAGCGCAGCGCATTCGGGGACGGCCAGTTCCTCTTCGACGCCCGCCAAGGGTGCGCAAAACATAGCGGCCGGCTCCTCGACGGGCACAGCCGTGGCGCCTGCCCCAAGCTCCGCACCGGCAGCCGCCACGGCGCCCTGAAGGTCCTGAAAGCCCTGAGCGGCAACCCAACACGGCGCCTACCTGACGCGCCACCCGGCGCGTCAATCGACACGCCAGCACACATGGTCCGGATGCTCGCCCCGGCGTCCGCAGCCGGCTCCGCTCGGCGCACCAGGTACCTGGCGCTTGGCGCCTACGCTTGACGCCTGGTGGCCGAACGCCTCCAGGCGCCCTAGCGCAAGCCAGCCATCATCGCTCCCATCCCCACCAGCAGGCTACCCATCAACCGGTTGACCGCACGCAGGCGCCTCGGCCGCTGCAGCACATGGCGCAGCCGATGCGAAAACAGCGCCATCGACGCCACACCGCCCGCAAACAGCAGCGCGAACGTCGCCGCCAGCACGAGGTACTGCCGGTTCGCGCTCCAGGACGCATCCGCGCGGATGAACTGCGGGAAGAACGACGGAAAGAACAGCAAGGTCTTGGGATTGAGCCCCGAAGTCGCAAATCCGCGCCAGAACAGGTCTCGCCTGGAAGTGAGCGCCGACTCCGCGGGCTCGGCGCTGGACTCGCCCCCAAGCGTGCGGCTGCGCCATTGCTTGCAGCCGAGCCAGACGAGATAGGCCGCACCTACCCAGCGCAGCACCGTAAGTGAATGCTCACTAATGAGCAGCAGCGAATTCAGGCAGAGCGCCGTGAGCGCGAGTTGCAGCAAGACCGCGAGCGTGCCGCCCCAGACGCAGGGCAGCGCGCGACGCCAGCCGGCGTGCAGCGCGTGGCTCATCGTGAGTACGTTGACGGGACCGGGGGTGTAGACGAGGACCAGCGCGGCGGCGAGAAACGACAAATACAGCTGGAGCGACATTTCTGGGAATTCTGGCGAAAACGTTGTAACGGACGACACTTGAGGATCAAAAATCGGCAACAAAAAACCGCGCCAAAGCGCGGTTTCAAATGCCATCTGCCCGATTGAACGTCGCTGGCTGCGTGATGAACGCGCGCAACGCCCAATGGCCGCCGCAGGGTGCAACGGGAAACCGGCTCTGACGGTCCACCGCGGCTCGTGGCTGCGGCGGCGCACCCCAGCGCGGGGAGGTGGCCGCGTGGGTCGTGCCGGGCAAGAAGGCATGCGGAAAATATACCGGGGATGAGCGGGTATAGGCTTCCTGTTTTCGGGTGAAATGCGCTCATTTGCAAAATATTCTTCCTGTATAATGTCAATTTTCTGTAGATAATTCCATATTCCATGAGCTCTCGCGAACGCCCGCCCCGAACGCTCGACAGCCAGGACCGCAAGATCCTGCGCGCGCTACAGCAAAACGCCCGCCTTTCGAACGCCGAGCTCGCGGAACAAGTGGGCATGTCGACCACGGCCTGCTGGAACCGCACGCGCCAGCTCGAAGCCGACGGCTACATCGACGGCTATGTCGCGCTCGTGAACCAGCGCAAGTTGGGTTTCGCCGATATCGTGATTCTCGAAGTCACGCTCGACCGCCACGAAGACGACGCGCTCGCGCGCTTCGGCGCGGAGCTCGCGGCGCTGCCCGAGGTGCTGGAGGCGTATCTGGTTTCCGGCGAATACGACTACTGGATCAAAGTGGCCGTGGACGGCACGGCGGGCTATGAGCGCTTCCTGCGCGAAAAGCTCTATCGCATTTCGAGCATCCGCCACAGCCGCTCGATGTTCGCGTTGCGCTGCATGAAGGATGTGGCGTCGATGCAGGTGTGAGCTTCGTCGGCGCACTTCGCCAGTTAGTTCGGCATCCAGATTAATTAACGAAGCTCATGCGTCCGGCGAGCGCGCCCCGCTCGCGCGCAGGATCATCTTCACGACCTCTTCGGTCGTCGCCTCGAAGCTCGCGGCGGAAAGCGCGCGCTTGCCCGCGAGCGCGCGAATCTGCGCCTCGAAATCCGCGTAATGCTGCGTGGTCGCCCAGATCATGAAAAGCAGCGTCTTCGGCTCCACGGGCGCGAGCAGCCCCTCGTCGATCCAGCGCTCGATCAGTTGCACGCGCGACTCCATCCACGGCTTCACGCGCTTCAGAAGAATGTCCTGCATGTGCGTGGCGCCGCTGATGATCTCGTTCGCCCACACCTTCGAACCCAGCGGCCGGCGCCGCGAGAGTTCCATCTTCGCGCGCACGTAGCCGCCGATGGCGACGACCGGGTCATCGCTCGCGTCGAAGGTGTCGGCGGCGGCGTTCCATTCCTCGAACAGATCGTCGAGCACGCGCCAGTAGAGCGCGAGCTTGGTGGGGAAGTAATAGTGCAGATTCGCCTTGGGCAAGCCGGCACGTTCGGCAATCAGCGCCGTGCTCGCGCCCTCGAAGCCCCGTTCCGCGAAAACCGCCTCCGCGCAGGCGAGCAAATGCGTTTCGTTCGAGGCGCGAATCGAAGCCTTGCGGCGCGGCTTGTGCGCTGCATCAGCAGCGTCGCGCGCGCTCGCGGTCGTGCGCATTGCAAGATTCGCGGCTGGCGTGTTCCTGTCGTCGTCGCGCATGGCGTTCGGTCCGCTCGAGGATGGAGGGGCATCGCGCGCATCATCCGGAGCGCAACGCCGGTTTCATTGTAGTCACGGCGTAAGCACACCGTGCATACGCACATGACGAAGCTTCGGGTAAACCTGCGTGCCGTGTGTGCACTTTCACGCACTGCAACATCGATGGCACGCTTCTCGCTCGTTACACCGTATTGAATTCCCGAAGTTTATCGTCTACAACCTGTCCAATCGGACAGGATTCGACGAGCGCAGTTCAACGGCGCCGACCCACCGGAGAGGCGCATGCACCGTTGTAACGCCATGCGCCCCAGACGATGGCACGAATGCACGTTTCATGAACACGAGGAGTGCACGTATGAACACAGTAAGCGAAGCCGCGCTGACCACCGCGATTCACGTGAACGGTCAGCGCCTCTGGGACAGCCTCATGGAGATGGCGAAAATAGGCGCAACCCCGAAAGGCGGAGTCTGCCGTCTCGCCCTCACCGATCTCGACAAGCAAGGCCGCGACCTCATTGTGAAATGGGCGAAGGAAGCGGGCTGCACGGTGAGCGTCGATCAGATGGGCAACGTCTTCATGCGCCGCGCGGGGCGCAACAACGATCTGCCGCCGGTGATGACCGGCTCGCACGCCGACTCGCAGCCCACCGGTGGGCGCTTCGACGGCATCTACGGCGTGCTCGGCGGGCTGGAGGTGATCCGCTCGCTCAACGACCACGGCATCCAGACCGAACACCCCGTCGAGACGGTGATCTGGACCAACGAGGAAGGCTCGCGTTTCGCGCCCGCGATGGTGGCCTCCGGCGTGTTCGCGGGCGTGTTCACGCTCGATTACGGCCTCTCGCGCAAGGACGTGGACGGCAAGACCATCGGCGAAGAACTGAAGCGCATCGGCTACGCGGGCGAGCTGCCGTGCGGCGGACGCAAGATTCACGCGGCGTTCGAGCTGCACATCGAACAGGGGCCGATACTCGAGGCCGAGCGCAAGACCATCGGCGTCGTGACCGATGCGCAAGGCCAGCGCTGGTATGAAGTTATCCTTACCGGTCAGGAAGCGCACGCAGGCCCCACGCCCATGCCGCGCCGCCGCGATGCGTTGCTCGGCGCCTCGCGCGTGGTGCAGCTCGTCAACGAAATCGGCCTGCGCCATGCGCCGCTCGCGTGCGCGACGGTCGGCATGATGCAGGTGCATCCGAATTCGCGCAACGTGATTCCGGGCCGCGTGTTCTTCACCATCGACTTCCGCCATCCGGAGGACAGCGTGCTCGCCAGGATGGACGCCGAGTTGCGCGAAGGCATCGCGAAGATCGTGGAGCAAGGCAAGCTCGAAGCCCAGGTCGAGCAGATTTTTTATTACGCGCCGGTGCCGTTCGACAAGGCCTGCGTGAAATCCGTGCGCGCGGCGGCGGAACGCTTCGGCTATTCGAACCGCGAGATCGTCTCGGGCGCGGGCCACGACGCGTGCTATCTCGCCACTGTCGCGCCCACTTCGATGGTATTCGTGCCGTGCATCGACGGCATCAGCCATAACGAAGTCGAAGACGCGACGCAGGAATGGATCGAGGCTGGCGCGAACGTGCTGCTGCACGCCATGCTCGAACGCGCCTGCGAGCCTGGCTAATCCGCCGGCTAACCTGGCTAACGCATCACGACTCGCCCGACGATACATCGCGAGCGGCCATAGAGCCGCGCAGCAAACCCGCCGTATCCCCACGTACCGGCTTGCGCACCGCGCGCAGCCGGCGGACCCGTGTTTTGCCTCGCAAGGAGCATCCGGATGTCCCACTCGAACTCGCGTGCCACCGCATCGATTGCGCAAGGCATCGCCGCAGGACGCCTCAGCGCGGAGGAGCTCGGCTGCAACTTCGCCGATGTCGCCCCGCCCCTTTCCGCCGATGCCGCCGTGGTCGCCGCCGACCGCTGCCACTACTGCTACGACGCGCCCTGCGTCGCGGCCTGCCCCACCGGCATCGATATCCCGAGCTTCATCCGCAAGATCGGCAACGGCAATCTCAAGGGCGCGGCACGCGATATCCTGAGCGCCAATCCGCTCGGCGGCATGTGCGCGCGCGTGTGCCCCACCGAGATCCTGTGCGAAGGCGCCTGCGTGCGAAATCATCAGGATGGCGAACCAGTACGGATTGGCGCGCTGCAGCGCCATGCCACCGACTTCCAGATGGCGCGCGAGGCCGAAGGCGCAGCGCCGCTCTTCAAGCGCACGAGCGGGACGGGGCGCCGCGTGGCCGTGGTCGGCGCCGGTCCAGCGGGGCTCGCATGCGCGCATACGCTCGCGCTGGGCGGGCATACGGTCACCGTGTTCGATGCGCGCGAGAAGCCCGGCGGGCTCAACGAGTATGGCATCGCCGCATACAAGACCGTCGACGACTTCGCCCAGCGCGAAGTCGAATGGCTGCTTTCCATCGGCGGAATTTCGATCGAGCAAGGCAAACAACTGGGCCGCGATCTTACGCTCGAGGCGCTGCGCGAAACGTTCGACGCGGTGTTCATCGGCATCGGTTTGGGCGGCACGCAGGCGCTTCGCATCGAAGGCGAAGCGCTCGAAGGCGTGCGCGATGCGGTCGACTTCATCGCCGAACTGCGCGAGGCGCGCGGGGTGCACGAGCTGGCCACGCTGCCCGTGGGCCGCCGCGTCGTGGTGATCGGCGGCGGCAACACCGCCATCGACGCTACGGTGCAAAGCCGCAAGCTCGGGGCGGAACACGTCACGCTCGCTTACCGGCGCGGCAGCGCGCAGATGAGCGCCACGTGGGCCGAGCAGGAGTTCGCACGCACCCAGGGCGTGACGATCGTCGAGTGGAGCAAGCCGCTGCGCATCATTGGCGCGAGCCGTGTGGAGGCGGTCGAATTCGAACGCACGGCGCTCGACGCGAACGGCGCGCTCCAGGGCACCGGCGAGATCGAGCGCATCGAGGCCGACATGGTGCTCAAGGCGATCGGCCAAAAACTGCTGCCGGCAGGGCTCGAAGCGCTGCAGTTGACTGAAGGCGGCGTGCGCATCGCCGTGGATGCCGATGGCGCGACTTCGCTCGAAGGCGTCTGGGCCGGCGGCGATTGCGCGGGCCACGGCGCCACCGATCTCACCGTGCAGGCAGTGCAGGACGGCAAGCTCGCCGCGCGCGCGATCGACCGCTGCCTCGCTGCGCAGGCGGCGAAAGCGGCATAGGCGGTGCGAGCACGGCACGTCCCCGACAAAACGAACGCCTCATAGGAGCCGCATCATGGCCGATCTACGCTGCACGATTGCCGGTATTCAATCGCCCAACCCGTTCTGGCTCGCTTCCGCGCCGCCCACCGACAAGGCTTACAACGTCAACCGCGCCTTCGAGGCGGGCTGGGGCGGCGTGGTCTGGAAGACCCTCGGGCTCGACCCGCACGTGGTGAACGTGAGCTCGCGCTATGGCGCGACCAGCTGGCGCGGCCAGCGCATCGCGGGCTTGAACAACATCGAGCTCATCACCGACCGGCCGCTCGACGTGAACCTCAAGGAGATTGCGCAAGTCAAGCGCGACTGGCCCGATCGCGCGCTGATCGTCTCGCTGATGGTGCCGTGCAACGAGCAGGACTGGAAATGGATCCTGCCGCTGGTGGAAGACACCGGCGCCGACGCCGTCGAGCTCAACTTCGGCTGCCCGCACGGCATGAGCGAGCGCGGTATGGGCGCGGCGGTGGGCCAGGTGCCCGAGTACATCGAGATGGTCACGCGCTGGGTGAAGGAAGGCACGCGCCTGCCCTGCCTCGTGAAGCTCACGCCCAACGTGACCGACATTCGCCACGGCGCGCGCGCCGCGCTCAAGGGCGGCGCGGACGGCGTCTCGCTCATCAACACCATCAACTCGATCGTGGGCGTGGACCTCGACGTCATGGCGCCGCTGCCCACCGTGGATGGCAAGGGCACGCACGGCGGCTACTGCGGCCCCGCCGCGAAGCCCATTGCACTGCACATGGTGGCCGAAATCGCCCGGGATCCGCAAACCCAGGGCCTGCCGATCTCAGGCATCGGCGGCATTTCCGACTGGCGCGACGCCGCCGAATTCATGGTGCTGGGCGCGGGAAGCGTGCAAGTGTGCACCGCGGCGATGCATTACGGATTCCGAATCGTCAACGACATGATCGACGGGCTCTCGAACTGGATGGACGACAAGGGCTACGCCAATCTCGACGCGATCCGCGGCCGCGCCGTGCAGAACGTGACCGACTGGCAATACCTGAACCTGAACTACGACATCAAGGCCCGTATCGATCAAGACCGCTGCATCCAGTGCGGCCTGTGCCATATCGCCTGCGAAGATACCTCGCACCAGGCCATCACCGCGACCAAAGACGGCAAGCGTCACTTCGAGGTGGTCGATGCGAACTGCGTCGGGTGCAATTTATGCATGCATGTTTGCCCGGTCGACCAATGCATCACGATGGAGCGCGTCGACTCGGGCCGTTACGCGAACTGGACCACGCATCCGAACAATCCGGCCAGCGTGGCCGATCCGAAGGCGGCCTGATCCTCCCGAACCCAACCAGACAAACAGCAACGCGAAGTCACGGAGAAACCGCACCATGAGCCAGCCAGCAGCAAGCGGTGGTGTAGAAAGCGACGCGAGCGCGCGTCGCAGCGCCAGCGAGCTATACAACGACGACCTCGCGCCCACGGGCGCCGCGCAGCGCACGTGGCGCTGGTATCACTTCGGCGCGCTATGGGTGGGCATGGTGATGAACATCGCCTCGTACATGCTCGCGGCCGGCCTCACCGAGCAGGGCATGTCGCCATGGCAGGCGGTGCTCACGGTGCTGCTCGGCAACGTGATCGTGCTCGTGCCCATGCTGCTGATCGGCCATGCGGGCGCGAAATACGGCATTCCCTATGCGGTGCTCGTGCGCTCGTCGTTCGGCACCCAGGGCGCGAAGCTGCCTGCCATGCTGCGCGCCATCGTGGCGTGCGGCTGGTACGGCATTCAGTCCTGGCTCGGCGGCAGCGCGATCTACACGCTCGCCAACATCCTCACGCATAACGCGCTGGTGGGCGACGCGCTGCCGTTCCTCGGCATTTCGATCGCCCAGGGCGCGTGCTTCCTGATCTTCTGGGCGCTGCAGCTCTACTTCATCCTGCACGGCACGGATTCGATCCGCTGGCTCGAAAGCTGGTCCGCGCCCATCAAGGTCGTGATGTGCGTGGCGCTCGTCTGGTGGGCCTGCTCGAAGGCGGGCGGCGTGGGATCGATGCTCTCGCAGCCTTCGCAGTTCGCGGCGGGCGGCAAAAAGGCCGGGCTCTTCTGGGCCACCTTCTGGCCGAGCCTCACCGCGATGGTGGGCTTTTGGGCCACGCTCGCGCTCAACATTCCCGACTTCACGCGCTTCGCGAAGACGCAGAAGGATCAGCTCGCGGGCCAGGCACTGGGCCTGCCGATCCCGATGGCGCTGCTCTCCGTGGTATCGGTCGTGGTCACCTCGGCGACCGTCGTGATCTACGGCAAGGCCATCTGGGACCCCATCGATCTCACGAGCCGCATGGAAGGCATCGGTGTGGGCGTCGCGCTCGTCATCCTCACGCTCGACACCATGTGCTGCAATCTCGCCGCGAATCTCGTTGGGCCTGCTTACGATTTTTCGAGCCTCTGGCCCAAAGGCATCTCGTACAAGGTGGGCGGCCTGATTACGGCGACCATCGCGATCGTGATGATGCCGTGGAAGATTCTCGCCACCACGCAGGGCTATATCTTCACGTGGCTGGTGGGCTATTCGGCCCTCCTCGGGCCGGTCGCGGGCATTCTCATGGTCGATTACTTCCTCATTCGCGGCACGCGGATCGACACCGAGCAGCTCTTCGAGGAAAGCGGCGAATACGCCTATTCGAACGGCTGGAACCCCGCCGCCGTGATCGCGCTGGTGGCCGGCGTGCTGCCGAATCTGCCGGGCTTTTTGAACGTTGCGTTTCCGAATGCCTTTCCTTCGGTGCCCGACGCGTTCAAAGGACTCTATACGTATGCGTGGTTCGTGGGACTCGCGATCGCGGCCGTGGTCTACGGCGTGCTGATGAAGCTCGGCAAGAGCCGCAGGCCGAGCATCGCGAGTGCATAAGCACATAAGCACATACGCGCATCCGAACATGTAACCGAAGGAGACATTGCATCATGGCGATCCTGATTCGAGGCGGCACTGTGGTCGACGCGGACAAGAGCTATCGCGCGGACGTGCTCTGCGAGAACGGCATTATCCAGGCGATCGGCGAGAATCTCGACGCGCCCGCGGGCGCCACCGTGGTGGACGCGGGCGGGCAATACGTGATGCCGGGCGGCATCGACCCGCACACGCACATGGAGCTGCCCTTCATGGGCACCACCGCGAGCGACGACTTCTTTAGCGGGACGGCGGCGGGGCTCGCGGGCGGCACGACGTCGATCATCGACTTCGTGATTCCGAACCCGAAGCAGCCGCTCATGGACGCGTTCCGCGAATGGCGCGGCTGGGCCGGGAAGGCCGCCGCCGATTACGGCTTTCACGTGGCGGTGACGTGGTGGGACGAGAGCGTGCATCGCGACATGGGGCTGCTCGTGCAAGACCACGGCGTGTCGAGCTTCAAGCACTTCATGGCGTACAAGAACGCCATCATGGCCGACGACGAAATCCTCGTGAACAGCTTCGCGCGCGCGCTCGAGCTGGGCGCGCTGCCCACCGTGCACGCCGAAAACGGCGAACTCGTGTTTCAGCTCCAGCGGCAGTTGCTTGCGCGCGGCTTCACGGGGCCGGAGGCGCATCCGCTTTCGCGTCCGCCCGAGGTGGAAGGCGAAGCCGCGAACCGCGCGATCCGCATCGCGCAGGTGCTGGGCGTGCCGGTGTATATCGTGCACGTCTCCGCGAAGGACGCGCTCGAAGCCATCACGCGTGCGCGCTCCGAAGGCCAACGCGTATTCGGCGAAGTGCTCGCGGGCCATCTCGTGATCGACGAGGCGGTGTACCGCGACCCCGACTGGACGCGCGCCGCCGCGCACGTGATGAGCCCGCCGTTCCGCACCAGGGAGCATCGCGACGCGCTCTGGCGCGGACTGCAGGGCGGCCTGCTGCACACCACGGCAACCGATCACTGCGTATTCTGTGCTTCGCAGAAGGCCATGGGGCGCAACGATTTCACACGGATTCCTAATGGATGCGGCGGCGTGGAGGACCGCATGGCCGTGCTATGGGATCAGGGCGTGAACACGGGACGGCTCACGCCGAACGAGTTCGTGCGCGTGACGTCCACGAACGCAGCGCAGATCTTCAATCTCTATCCGCGCAAAGGCGCAGTGGCCGTAGGCTCGGATGCCGATCTCGCGGTCTGGGACCCGCAGGCCACGCGCACGATTTCCGTGAAGACGCATCATCAGAACGTGGACTTCAACGTGTTCGAAGGCATGACGGTGCGCGGCGTACCCACGCATACGGTTTCGCAGGGCGAGCTCGTATGGGCGGATGGCGACCTGCGCGCCCGGCGCGGCGCGGGACGCTATCTGAAGCGGCCCGCGAATCCGGGCTATCTGCAGGCGTCGCGGCTCGCGAAGCAGTTGAAGGAGACGGAGCCGGTGCATCGCGAAGGCGATGCGGTGAAGTGATGAGTGAGGCGCGCGGGGCGGTTATCCCCCGCACGTGGTCCTGCCGTCAAGCCGCCAGCTGGCCGTGGCCGCGCGCCGCGCCATTGCCCGCGGGCGTGCACTCCACGCCCGCGCGAGCAAAGCGAATCGCCTCCATCAACGCCTCGTGCTCGCCCACGTGATTCGCGAGCAGCAGAATCAGTTGCGCATTGGCCGACTGGCTCTGCGCCTCGTCGAGATCGCGATGCATGTCGATGAGCGCCTCATAGAAGTCGTCGGGGCGCGTGAGGTTGGGTTGAGTGTTGAGCATCGTTGTCTCCATGCAAGACTGAGTTCTTTTCGTCCGCGCGATGAAAGCGAAAAGCGGCGACGTCTTCGTGTGCGCCGCCTCTCGCATCGCCCCATCAAGCCGTACCGGCCACGCACAGCGCCCGCTTGAGCGCGCGCTCGACACGCGGCGCGTCGGCATGACGCCAGCGCGCACACACGTGCTGATCCGGCCGGATCAGATAGAACGCACCGTCCTGCGCGCCGTAGCGCTGCGCGGCCATCCCTTCGGCATCGCGCAGGATCGCCGCGCCCGTTGGCAAGCCTTCAGGCGCAGCGCCCTCGCCGTCCAGCACCGCCACGAAATGCATCGGCACCGGGCCTCGCGCAAGCGCGTCGAGCGCCGCGCGCGTTTCGCTTTCGAGCGCCGCTCCCGCGCGGCAGAACAGCAGTCCCGCGAAGCGCCCGCCGAGTTGCGCGAGGAGCCATTGCGGCGCGCCCTGCGCATCGGTCGCCGGCGCATCGGCGCATGGCGCGCCCGGCACCATCTGGCCCGCGAAGGCATCTTCGTCGGCGGTATTGAGCGTCGATTCATGCAGCACCGCAGGCACCGAAAGCCGCCCGCTGTTCACCAGTTGCCGCGCGAACGCATGCTCGCGCGCGAGTGTCAGCACAGCGTCGCGGAACACGCGGCTCACCGCGCTCTTCGGCGTGATGAAGTCGGTCGAGCGCGTGGAGTTGCGGATGTTTTCGTCGGCGGCATATTCACGCTCGCTTGCATAGGTGTCGAGCAGCGCGTCGGATGCGCGCTTCTCCAGCACCATCGCGAGCTTCCACGCCACGTTTTCGCTGTCCTGGAAGCCGCTGTTCGCGCCGCGTGCGCCGAACGGCGAAACGAGGTGCGCCGAGTCGCCCGCGAACAGCACGTTGCCGTGGCGGAAGCTGTCCATGCGCAAGCACGAAAACGTGTAGATGCTTACCCACTCCAGCTCGAACTTCACATCGGGGCCGAGCAGCGCGCGCACGCGCGGGATCACGCGCTCGGGCGTCTTCTCGACCACCGGGTCGGCATCCCAGCCGAGCTGGAAGTCGATGCGCCAGACGTTGTCGGGCTGGCGATGCAGCAGCACCGACTGGTTCGGATGGAACGGCGGATCGAACCAGAACCAGCGCTCGGTGGGGAAGTCGGCTTCCATCTTCACGTCGGCGATCAGGAAGCGGTCCTTGAACGTGCGGCCGTGGCTGTCGAGGCCCATGAGCTTGCGCACCGGGCTGCGCGAGCCGTCCGCCGCCACCACGTAGCGCGCGAGCAGTTCGTACGGACCCTCGGGCGTTTCGATTTCCAGCGCCACGTGCGCCGCTTCCGGGCCCTGCGCCGCGCCCGGCGTGCCGCGCTGCGCGACGCCTGTCACCTTGCTCTTCCAGCGGATCTCGAGGTTCGGCAATTCCTGCGCGCGCTCGAGCAAAAAACCTTCCACGTAGTACTGCTGAAGATTGACGAACGCGGGCCGATGATGTCCGCTTTCCGGCAGCAGGTTGAAGGTGTAGACCAGTTCGTCCTTGCGGAACACCTTGCCCACGTTCCAGCTCACGCCCTTCTCGACCATGCGCTCGCCGCAGCCGAGCCGGTCGAAGATATCGAGCGAGCGCTTCGAAAAGCAGATCGCGCGCGAGCCCGTGGAGAGCGTGCAGTCGTCGTCCACGAGCACCACGGGCAAGCCGTGCTGCGCGAGATCGATCGCCGTGGCGAGGCCCACCGGCCCCGCGCCCACCACCACGACCGGACGCACGCACGCGGCGGCATCCGGGCTTTGCTCGCTACAGCGCGCGTATTCGAAGGTCAGCGTCTGATAGTCGATCATTGTTGTGTCTCTCCTGTCGGTCGCACCGGGCGCCAGAGCGCCAGGTGCGGCCCATGCAAAGCTGCATGTCCTGCCTTTATCGTGCCCCGCCGCCTCAATCCTGCAGTGCGTCCCACATTTCCTTGTCGCGCTGCGCGGTCCAGATGCGCGGATGCGTGATGCCGCTCGCCTCGTCATAAGCGCGCGAAACGTCGAACGGCAGGCAATGCTCGTAGATGAAGACGTGGCCGAACTTCGGGTCCATCGCTTCGCGCGTGAGCGCCATGGACTGCTTCAGGTCCAGCTTCTTCTCGACCGCCTTGCGGCCCTGCGCGAGCAGCGTCGTCACGAAGTCCTTCGTGTAGTCGAGACCCTTGTTCACTTCTTCGGGCGTGACGAGCGCGGGACCGCGGCCCGGCACGAGCTTCGCGGCGCCCAGCGAGCGCAGCGCTTCGAGCGTGGAGGGCCATTCGGCAAGCTGTGCGTCGCCGCAATAGCAGGCCGCGTCGTATTCCACGAGGTCGCCCGAGAACAGCACCTTCTGCTGCGGCAGCCACACCACCGTGTCGCCCTTCGTGTGGCCCGAGCCGAGGTGCGCGATCTTCACTTCGAGCTTGCCGAGGTAAAGCGTGATTTCCTTCTCGAACACGAGCGTGGGCCACGTGAGGCCCGGCACCGTCTCCACGCCCGCGAAGAGGCGCGGGAAGCGCTCGATTTCCGACTTCATGTCGGCTTCGCCACGCTCGACGATCATTTCCCAGGTGCCGCGGCTCGCGATGATCTGCTGCGCGCCTTCCTTGAAGTACGCCGAGGCGCCCAGCACGCGCACTGCGTGATAGTGCGAGAGCACGACGTATTTGATGGGCTTGTCCGTGACGCTGCGGATCTTCGCGATGAGGTCTTGCGCCATGGCCGGCGTGGCGGTGGTGTCGACGATCAGCACGCCGTCGTCACCGATGATGACACCCGAGTTCGGGTCGCCTTCCGTGGTGTACGCGTAGGCGTTTTCCGAGAGCTGCGTGAAGGTGACCTGTTTCTCTTCGAGATCGGCCTGCGATGCGAACGCCTTTGCCATCTGAGTCTCCGTATCGGTTGGGGAGCAAACGGGACGAGACCGGGGCGCACGCGCCAGAAGCCGGCGCACGTGGCGCCCGCCGGATTGTCTCGCCCAGCCTCGTTGTGAATGAGCCGCTGTTCTGCCGGGGTGAGGCCATGATCGCCCGCCCGCTTTTATTTGTCAATAGCGAATACACTAGCTATATGCAAATTATCCGATAGCCGGTGTTGGCGCGCCGTTCGGTTAACATGGACCCTTTTTCAGCCTGGGACAACGAGTGAAGACCCCTCGCAACGCGCGTGCTTCAGAGCATCCATCCGCTGCTGCGCCCGACGCGGACGCCGGCGCCGGAAAGACGCAGCGTGGCATTCAGAGCGTGGAAGTGGGCGCGCGCCTGCTGCGCGTGCTCGCCGACGCCCGCGTGCCGCTCGCGCCCAGCGATCTCGCGGCGGGCGCCGAAATCGCCTCGAGCCAGGCGCACGCCTATCTGGTGAGCCTCACGCGGCTCGGCCTCATCAAGCGCGACGCGCTGTCCGGGCGCTACGAGGCGGGGCCGCTCGCGCTGCGCCTCGGCCTCCTGCATCTGGCGCAAGAGCCCGCGCTGCGCGAGGCCGTGCCGCGCGCGGCAGCGCTCGCGCAGGCGCACAGTTGCAGCATCGCACTATGCATTGCAGGGCCGCAGGGGCCCACCATCGTGCGCTACGAGCACGCGAGCCTGCCGCTGCACGTGAACCTGCACGTGGGCACGGTGATGTCGCTGCCGGCCACGTCCACGGGCCGCGTGTTCTGCGCGTTCCTCGACGACGCCGCGCTGCGCGCGATGTGGGCCAACCAGACGGCGCAGCCGGTCTGG
>DATEJU010000453.1:0-23806 GCA_035277805.1 Paraburkholderia sp.
CGCGAGCTGGATCCGCGGGACGCCTTTTTATTTAGCAGGGTGTACAGGCATGACGCAATCAACGCTCGCAGTGGACGGTCTGGACGTCGTCGTCATTGGTCACGGCATGGTGGGCCACAAATTTCTGGAGTGCGTGCTCGCCGACGCCGCGCAAAGCGCGCCAAACGTGCTGAACGTGCGCGTGACCGTGCTTTGTGAAGAGCCGCGTCCCGCATACGACCGTGTGCATCTCTCCGAATTCTTCGCCGGCAAGTCCGCCGAGGATCTCTCGCTCGTGAGCGAGGGCTTCTTCGAGCGCGACGACGTTCGCCAGCGCGTGCGCCTCGTGCTCAACGCGAAGGCCGTGTCGATCGACCGCGCCGCGCGCACCGTGAGCGTGTCCAACGGCGAGACGCTTTCGTACGACAAGCTCGTGATCGCCACGGGGTCGTCGCCGTTCGTGCCTCCCATCGCGGGCAATGATCGTACGGACTGCTTCGTTTATCGCACCATCGAAGATCTCGAAGCCATGCAGGCACGCGGCGCGAGCGCGAAGTCGGGTGTGGTGGTGGGCGGCGGCCTGCTGGGTCTCGAATGCGCGAAGGCTCTGCGCGATCTGGGGCTCGAGACGCACGTGGTCGAATTCGCGCCGCGCCTGATGGCCGTGCAGGTCGATGAGGACGGTGGCCGCATGCTGCGCAGCAAGATCGAAGCGCTCGGCGTCACTGTGCATACGCAGAAGAACACCACGGCGATTGTGGACGGCGAAAGCGCGGCGAATCGCATGGTGTTCGCCGACGGCACGCACCTCGAAGCCGACATGATCGTGTTTTCGGCCGGCATTCGTCCGCGCGACGAGATCGCGCGCGCCTGCGGGCTCGAAGTGGGCGCGCGCGGCGGCATCGTCATTGACGATGCCTGCCGCACGAGCGATCCCGACATCTACGCGATCGGCGAATGCGCGTTGTGGCAAGGCCAGATCTTCGGCCTCGTGGCGCCGGGCTACGACATGGCGCGCATTGTCGCGAAGACGCTTGTGAACGCAGCGAACCAGGAAGCGGCCTGCTTCGAGGGCGCGGACATGAGCACGAAGCTCAAGCTGATGGGCGTGGACGTGGCGAGCATTGGCGACGCGCACGGCAAGACGCCGGGCAGCCGCTCGTACCGGTTCGCCGACGAACGCCGCGAGGTCTACAAGAAGATCGTGGTCTCCGAGTGCGGCAAGCAACTGCTCGGCGCCGTGATGGTGGGCGATGCGGGCGAATACGGCACGCTGCTGCAGATGATGCTCAACCGCATCGAATTGCCGGAAGCGCCCGAGTTCCTGATTCTGCCGCAAGCCGATGGCAAGGCGAAGCCCGCGCTCGGCGTGGAGGCGCTGCCCGACGGCGCACAAATCTGCTCGTGCAACAACGTTTCGAAAGCGCAGATCTGCGCGGCGGTGCGCGATGGCGCAACGAGCATCGGCGCGATGAAGGCCACCACCTGTGCGGGAGCGTCGTGCGGCGGCTGCGTGCCGCTCGTCACGCAGATCATGAAGTCGGAGATGCAGCGCCAGGGCGTGGCCGTCAACAACCACCTCTGCGAGCACTTCCCGTATTCGCGCCAGGAGCTCTATCACCTCGTGCGCGTGGAGAACATCAAGACCTTCGGCGATCTGCTCGCGAAGCACGGCCACGGGCTCGGCTGCGATATCTGCAAGCCCGCGGTGGGCGGCATTCTGGCTTCGTGCTGGAACGAGTTCGTGCTCAAGAAGGAGCACGCGAGCCTGCAGGATTCGAACGACTACTACCTCGCCAACATCCAGCGCGACGGCACCTATTCGGTCGTGCCGCGCATGCCGGGCGGCGAGGTCACGCCCGAAGGCCTCATCGCCGTGGGCATGGTCGCGAAGAAATACGGCCTCTACACGAAGATCACGGGCGGCCAGCGCGTGGACCTGTTCGGCGCGCGCGTCGAGCAACTGCCGTTCATCTGGGAAGAGCTGATCGATGCGGGCTTCGAATCGGGGCACGCCTATGGCAAGGCCGTGCGTACCGTGAAGTCGTGCGTGGGCTCGACGTGGTGCCGCTACGGGGTGGGCGATTCGGTCGGGCTCGCAATCGAAGTGGAGAACCGCTACAAGGGTCTGCGCGCGCCGCACAAGATCAAGTTCGGCGTCTCGGGCTGCACGCGCGAATGCGCGGAGGCGCAGGGCAAGGATATCGGCATCATCGCCACGGAGCGGGGCTGGAACCTCTACGTGTGCGGCAACGGCGGCATGAAACCGCGTCACGCCGAACTGCTTGCGTCCGATCTCGACCGCGCCACGCTGATCCGCTACATCGACCGCTTCCTGATGCTCTACGTGCGCACGGCGGACCGCCTGCAGCGCACGAGCGTGTGGCGCGACAACCTCGAAGGCGGCCTCGACTATCTGATCGACGTGGTCGTGCACGACAAGCTGGGCCTTGCCGCCGAGCTCGAAGCGGAGATGCAGCTCGTCGTGGACACCTACGAGTGCGAGTGGAAGAAGGCCGTGACCGATCCGCAGACGCGCCGGCGCTTTCGCCACTTCGTCAACAGCGACGAGGGCGACCAGCACGTTGCGTTCGTCGAGGAGCGCGGCCAGATTCGTCCGGCCACGCCCGAGGAGCGCCAGCAGATCCCGGTGCGCGCGCAGCACGAGGCGCTCGCTGAAATTCCCGTCGTAATCGAAGCCGTTTGAATCTGTTCACTTACGAGGAGTACGAAATGAGCCACGTCGCCAGCAACGCATTTGCGCAAGACACCTGGGTGCCCGTGTGCAAGCTCGATGACATCGTGCCCAATACGGGCGTGTGCGCGCTCGTGAAAGGCGAGCAGATCGCGGTGTTCCATATCGATGACGGCGACGCGCGCGTGTTCGCCATCGGCAACTACGACCCGAACTCGCAGGCCGCCGTGCTCTCGCGCGGGCTCGTGGGCAGTCTCGGCGAGCGCATCGTCGTGGCGTCGCCCATCTACAAGCATCACTTCGATCTCTCGACCGGCGAGTGCCTCGAAGATCCCGTGCGCTCGGTGAATGCGTTCGCCGCGCGCGTCGAGAACGGGCACGTCTGGGTCTCGGCCTGATGTTCTTTCAGCATTGCTTCCTGGTTACGAGTTCGAGCCGCGCATGACCGAAAAGAGCGTCAAGACCGTTTGTCCGTACTGCGGCGTGGGCTGCGGAATGGTGCTGCACGTGCAGGACGGCGAGGTCACGAAGATCTCCGGCGACACCGAGCACCCGAGCAACTTCGGGCGCCTGTGCACCAAGGGTTCGTCGGCGCATGTGGCGCTGCGCAAGTCCGGGCG
Organism: Paraburkholderia sp.; assembly: GCA_035277805.1. Taxonomy (GTDB): domain Bacteria; phylum Pseudomonadota; class Gammaproteobacteria; order Burkholderiales; family Burkholderiaceae; genus Paraburkholderia. Next base: position 3,295 of record DATEJU010000453.1, read on the forward strand.
GCTCGAACGCGCGTTCGTGCGCCGCGCGCGCGACGAAGACCCCGTGCCGTTGCCGCTCGCGCAGGCGATCGCCGATACGGCGCAGCGCCTGCGCGAGACGCTCGACGCGCACGGCCCGGATGCGCTCTCGTTTTACGTCTCGGGCCAGATGTCGATCGAGGCGCAGTACCTCGCGAACAAGCTCGCGAAGGGTTTTGTCGGCACCAACAACATCGAGTCGAATTCGCGTCTGTGCATGGCGAGCGCGGGCAGCGGCTACAAGCTCTCGCTGGGCGCGGACGGGCCGCCCGGCTCGTATCAGGACTTCGACAAGACCAACCTGTTTTTCGTGATCGGCTCGAACATGGCGGACTGCCATCCGATCCTGTTCCTGCGCATGATGGACCGCGTGAAGGCGGGCGCGAAACTGATCGTGGTGGACCCGCGCCGCACCGCGACGGCCGAGAAAGCCTCGCTGTTTCTGCAGATCAAGCCGGGCACCGACCTCGCGTTGCTCAACGGCCTCCTGCATCTGCTGCACGAGAACGGCCACACCGACGCGGCGTTCATCGCGCAGTACACGCAGGGCTGGGACGCGATGCCGGACTTTCTGGGCGACTACACGCCGGAGAAAGTCGCGGCCATCACGGGGCTCGCGCAGGCCGATATCCGCCGCGCCGCGCAGATGATCGGCGAAGCGCCCGAGTGGATGAGCTGCTGGACCATGGGCCTGAACCAGAGCACGCACGGCACGTGGAACACCAACGCCATCTGCAACCTGCATCTGGCGACGGGCAAGATCTGCCGTCCAGGCAGCGGACCGTTCTCGCTCACGGGGCAGCCCAATGCGATGGGTGGGCGCGAGATGGGTTACATGGGGCCAGGCCTGCCGGGCCAGCGCTCGGTGCTCTCCGAGGACGACCGAGCCTTGGTGGAAGACCTCTGGCGTGTGCCGCGCGGCACGCTCACGACGAAGCTGGGCGGCGGCACGATCGATATGTTCTCGCGCATGGCGACAGGCGAGATCAAGGCATGCTGGATCATCTGCACCAATCCGGTGGCCTCGGTCGCGAACCGGCAGACCGTGATGGCGGGCTTGCGTGCCGCTGAGCTCGTGATTGCGCAGGACGCTTTTCTGGACACCGAAACGAATCAGTACGCCGATGTTCTGCTGCCAGGCGCGCTCTGGGCCGAGGCTGAAGGCGTGATGATCAATTCCGAGCGCAACATGACGCTCATGCAGCAGGCGCTCGAGCCGCCGGGTGAGGCCCTGCCCGACTGGCAGATCATTGCGCGCGTGGCTTGTGCGATGGGCTATGAGGAGGCGTTCAGCTATACGAGCGCGTCGCAAGTGTTCGAGGAGATCGTGGGGTTTTCGAACCCGAAGACGGGCTACGATCTGCGCGGTGCGAGTCACGCGAGGCTGCGCGAGACACCGCTGCAATGGCCCTGCTCTCCTCAGGCGCGCGACGTGCAGGGCGAGCGCAATCCCATTCGTTATCTGAACGACGGCGCGAGTCAGACCCTGCGTGAAGATGAGGGCGGCGAGCGCCCGCGTATCGCCTTTCCCACGCCGCACGGCAAGGCCGTGTTCTTCGCACGGCCGCACGTGGCGCCGGCCGAATTGCCCGACGACACGTTCCCCATCGTCTTCAATACGGGGCGCGTGCAGCATCAATGGCACACCATGACGAAGACCGGCAAGGTGGCCATGCTCAACAAGCTCAATCCGGGGCCCTTCGTCGAGATCCACCCGGAGGACGCGAGCGCGCTCGGCGTCGCGGCGAAGGACCGCGTGGAGGTGCGCTCGCGGCGCGGGCGCGTGGTGCTGCCCGCCGTGGTGACCGATCGTGTGCAACCGGGCAATTGCTTCGCACCGATGCACTGGAACGACGTATTCGGCGACGATCTTTGCGTGAACGCGGTCACCAGCGACGCGATCGACGATCTTTCTCAGCAGCCCGAACTGAAATTTTGTGCCGTTGCGCTTGCGCGCGTGACGCCTGAGCCCGCTCCTCTCGTATCCGGCGCACCTGAAGCGCTCGACGGGTGCGAGGCCGGCGTGGCTCATCCGTCTCAGGAACTCGATATGTCCCGAATCGAAGCGTTTGCGAATCTACTCGACCTCGGCGAGGTGGCCGCGCCGGAATTCAACGATACGGAGCGGCTCTACCTCGCGGGTTTCGTCGGCGGGCTGCGTTCGTCGAAGGGCGAAGCGCAGGGCAGCGCCGTTGCGGTTCCCGTGCTGCCCGCGCAGGCGCCGTTTCCCGCGAGTACGCGCGCGTGGCTCGACGGACTGCTGGCCGGATTGTTCAGCCGGGGCGAGGCACGGGTAGCGCCGGCGCTCGAAGCGGAGCATGTTCATAACGACAGGCAGGCCGAAAAGCCGAACGCCGTACGAATCGCCCATACGCGCCCGAAGGTCGTTCTGCTGTGGGCGTCGCAGACGGGCAACGTGGAGTCGCTGGTCGAACGCTACGCCATGCAGTTGATGGAGTCGGGCTTCGAGATTCGCACTGCGTGCATGGCCGACTACGCGCTCGCGAATCTGGAGAAGGCGCAATACGTGCTGCTGATGACGAGCACTTTCGGCGACGGCGACGCGCCCGACAACGGCGAGCCGTTCTGGAGCGCGCTCAAGGCGGAGAGCGCGCCGCGCCTGGCCGCGCTGCGCTATGCCGTGCTCGCGCTCGGCGACCGCAATTACGACCAGTTCTGCGGCCACGGCCGCAACCTCGACGCGCGCCTCGAAGTGCTCGGCGCGCAACGGCTGATGACGCGCGTGGAGTGCGACACGGACTACCAGAGCGCCGCGGACGCCTGGCTGGACCGTGTGGTCCTGCGCATCAAGGAAGAAGACGCTGCGCTGCACGCCGTGCCTGCCGGCGGCTCGATTCCCGAAGTGCTGCCCGGCTGCGCGGCGACCAAGGCGCGCCCGGCCGCATCGCGCCTCATCCACAACGTCCGACTGAACATGAAGGGCGCGGTGAAGGACACGCGCTACTTCTCGCTCGCGACGGGCGACGGCGATGGCATGGGGCTCGAATACGAAGTAGGCGACGCGCTCGGCGTCTGGCCGACGAACTGCCCCGCGCTCGTCGACGAATTGCTTGAACTGACGCGCCTTCCCGCCGATGCGCCGGTCGAGGTGCCGGGCGTGGGCGATATGCGTCTCGCGGACGCTCTCGGCAAGCACTACGAGATCGCGCGGCCCGGCCCCGACGCGCTCGCGTTCATTGCTTCGCGTGCGCGCGGGCAGGGTTTGAGCGAGTTGCTGCGAGACGAGCGCAAGAGCGATCTCAGGAACTGGTTGTGGGGACAACAACTCGCCGACGTGCTGCACGAATTCCCCATCGAGCTTGCGGCACACGAATTGACCGGCGTGCTCAAGCGCCTGCAGCCGCGGCTCTATTCGATCTCGTCGAGCCCGAAGGCGCATGCGGGAGAAGTGCATCTGACCGTCTCGGCGGTGCGTTACAGCAATGGCCGGCGCGAGCGCAAGGGCGTGGCCTCCACGTTCCTCGCCGACCGTGCCGCCGCGGGCAGCGTGCCGGTGTTCGTGCAGAAGAGCACGCATTTTCGGCCGCCGCGCCACGGCGACACGCCGATGATCATGGTGGGCCCCGGCACGGGCGTCGCGCCGTTCCGCGCCTTCCTGCACGAGCGGCGCGTGCATGGCGATACGGGCCGCAACTGGCTCTTCTTCGGCGAGCAGCACGCGGCCACCGACTTCTACTATCGCGAGGAGCTCGAGCACATGCAGAAGGATGGCTTGCTCAGCCGGCTCGATCTCGCGTTCTCGCGCGACCAGAAAGAGAAGGTCTACGTGCAGGACCGCATGCGCGAGCATGGTGCGCAGCTATGGGCGTGGCTGGAGGAAGGAGCGCATTTCTACGTATGCGGCGATGCAAGCCGCATGGCCAAGGACGTGGATGCCGCCCTGAGATCGGTCGTCGCGCAGCATGGCGGGCTGAGCGACGAAGCGGCCAGCGAGTACGTTGGCCAGATGGCGCGCGACAGGCGCTATGTCCGCGATGTGTATTGAACGGCCGCTATGATCGGCACACGCGGGCTCGCGCAACCACGACGCCCGCGCTTCATGAATCGCGCCATGCCGGATTCATCGTGAAATCAGGGCAGCGCGTGACCGGCGCGCCGCACGCGGCGCGAGCGTCGCGCACGGGCGACCCGCAGGCGCGCGGGGGTGTCGCCCAGTCCGGTGAATAACCCGCCTTCCGCACTCTTCTTCACGAATGCATCGGGCATGAGGAGCGCGCAGAGAAACGTCAGGCTGGCGCCTGCCGTGACCGCTACGACGGACATCGCGAAGGCCTCGAACATCGTGTCCTCCAACGGTAGAATGGTGGCGCGCCGGCCCGCAGTGTGGCCATGCCGGCATTTCGCGCAACTTTGACACGATTCCATTCTGCGCATCGCGCGCGTGCGAGTCCAAGACGATATTGCGATCGTCGCTATAAGTGCGCCTTATGGAGGCAGACGCCTTGTTGCTTCGACCGATCCGCTACGTGCTCACCGTGGCCGAGCTGAAGAATTTCACGCGCGCAGCGGAAGTGCTGCATGTTTCGCAGCCGGCGCTTTCGCAGCAGATTCGTCAGCTCGAAGCGGAACTGGGCGGCGCGCTCTTCGACCGCAGCGGCCGCTCGATCAGCCTCACGGATTTCGGGCGGGTCTATATCGAGCACGCGCGCAAGGCGCTCGAGCATCTCGACGCGGGCAAGCGGGCCTTGCAGGACGTCCGTGGGCTTACGCGCGGCTTACTGCGGCTCGCCTACGCGCCTACCTTCGCCGAATACCTGATCGGCCCCGCGCTGCGCCGCTTTCACGCGACGCATCCGGCCATTGCCGTGGAAGTGAGCGAGCAGCCGCTCGAAGAGATCGAGGCGGGCCTCGAGCACGATGCGCTCGATCTGGGCATTGGCTTCACCGACGTGCGCTCGGAGCACATCCACGCCCAGCCCCTGTTCGCCGAGCACATCGCGCTGCTCGTGGCGAGCGCGCATCCGCTCGCGCGCCGGCGCAAGCCCGTGACGGCCGAGCAACTCGACGAGATTCCGCTCGCGATGCTGAGCCCGGATTTCGTGGTGCGCAAGTTTGCCGACGCCTATTTCCATGCCCATCAGCTGCGCCCGCCGGTCATGGTGCAGGCCAATGCCGTGGGCACCGTGCTGAAGCTCGTGAAAGACGGCTCGCTCGCGACCCTGCTGCCCTCGACGGTGCTGCGCGAGCACAAGGGCCTCACGAGCGTGCCCGTGACGCCCGCACTGCCGCAGCGCACCGTGGCGCTGCTCGCGCGGCGCCGTGCATCGCGCACCGTGGCCGCGCACGCTTTTGAGACGCTGCTGTTCGAGATGATTGCCGAAGAAGGGCTCGCGACGGCGTGAGCCGCAGCAGCGCCCGCAGCGCGCCGCGCGAGGCGGGCGCCGGCTGCGATGGGGTTTGCGTGGCGCCTTTTCAGCGGGTCTTGCGGCGCCAGATCTCGTGGCCGGCGCAGATCGCGAGAAAGACGCCGAACAGGATCGCGGCCACCGAGGCCGACTGACCGCCTGCGCTGGCGTGCACGCCGGATTGCACTGCGTGGAGCCACAGCCCTGCGCCCGCTGCCACCGCCACGAGGCCCAGCACGACACCCAGCGCCAGCGCGGCAAAGGGCTCGTGCGTACGTTGCCGATTCGTCATATCGCTCCCCGACGAGCGTGTTCTTGCTCGTGCGGGCGGCGGTGTGCGCCCCCCGCATGAGGTAACGATACGCCGCTGCGCACGGCGCGGCATCATCGACCGATGATAGGCGGCGCGCCCGGTATACGTGAAACGAATGACGGGGCGGCGCGCGTCAGCAGAGCGTCAATGGACGAAGCCGTGTCGACGCGGCTCACCGCGTTGCCGCGCGATACCCTTCCCCGATGTTGCGCGTGCGCAGGCACGCTCGCGCCGGCCGCCGGCGTTCAGGGCTGCCCGCTCAGTAGAGCGAAATAACGTCGCTCCGCGCTGGCCATGAAATCGGTCATGGCGGCATTGACTTTCTTCGGGTTGCGCTCGAGGAAGCCTTCGAGCATGACCTTCATGCCGTCCACCACGATCTTCTGCGTGGCGGGGTCATTGAGCGTGCCGAGGCGCACCTGTTGCGCATGGTCGGCGAAGCGGCGGATGGTTTCCTGCAGGCGCGAATTTTGTATCGCGCCCAGCCATGCGTCGCGAAACGCAATGTTTGCTTCGATCATGGCGTCGCCATCATGCTTTTCGTACGCCTTGAGGGCCTTCTGATAGGCGCGCTTGAGTGCGTCGTCGAGCCGGCGCTCCAGCGTCGCCGTGGCGCTCGCGGCGGCGCTGGGCTCGAGCAGGCGGCGCACCTCGAAGATCTCGCGCACGTCGTCGCTCGTGAGGGTGGGTACGACGAAGCCGCGCGTGGTGCCCGCGAGATAGCCCTCGTTCACGAGGCGCAGCAGCGCCTGGCGCACCGGCATGCGGGTGCAGTCGAACTCGTTGGCGATCTCGTAGTCGAGCACGCGGTCGTCCGGGCCGACCTCTCCGCGCCGCAGCCGCGCACGAATTTCGGTGTAGATGGTTTCGGTCAGCGTGGTCTGGCGCAGCGCGGTGCGCCGGGGCAGCTTCGTGACCTGCGCGGAGATCTTCGCGGATGAGTTGGGCATCGGGCGGCAGCGTCCATATTCTGGATTCAGTATTGGATCTAGGGTAGGGGGCGGCCGCACGCGCTGTCAAGCAAAGACGCCGGGGCACCACGCGCTTGCCTCGACGTTTGCCCTCGCGTTTGCCCCGGTGTCTGCCCGGAAGTCCCGATGTTCATCGGGGACTTCCCCTAAATTACTTCAGGTCTAAACAATTTTGTTTGACAGCGGGATTTTCTCCGCTTACCTTGCTCTCAACAAAAAACTGAATTCAGAATGTACGAAACAAATGGCAGCGCACAGAGCGCGCCGCGTGCAGGACGAAGGTGTCGGGAGTGTCTTTCATGCTTTTTCAATCGCTCAAGCCAGGGCTGCGCGGCGGCCAGCCGCTCGACCTGATCTGGCTCGCGCTGGGCAGCGTGCCGATGGCGGAGTTCGCGGTTCACGCGAAGCCGGGTGCACTGGTGCTGGACCTGCAACACGGCCTGTGGGAGCGCAGCACGCTCGAGGCCGCGATTGGCGCGGCGGCGCAGCGGGTCCCCGTGATTGCGCGCTGTGCGGAGAACGCGCACACGGCCATCGCTCAGGCGCTCGACGCGGGCGCGGCCTCGGTGCTCGTGCCGCTCGTCGAAACCGTCGACGATGCGCGCCGCGCCGTCGAGGCGTGCCGCTATCCGCCACATGGCCGCCGCTCGGGCGGGGGCGTGCGGCCCTTGCTGGCAGGCATCGATGCCATGCTCACCGCCGACCGCGAAGTGGCCGTGGGGCTGCTCATCGAAACCGTGCATGGCGTGGAGAACGTGGAAGCCATCTCGGCGGTGCCCGGCGTGGACTATCTGTTCATCGGCACCGGCGATCTCGCGCTTTCGCGCGGCACACACGACAGCGCCGTGCTCAAACGCGACTGCGAGCGCGTGCAGCGCGCGGCGCGCGCTCGCGGCCTGCCCTGCGGCCTCTTTACCGCGGACGCGCACGCAGCCAGGCGCGCCTTCGCCGACGGCTACCGCATGGCGGTGTGCGCGAACGACATCGACCTGATCCGCCAGGGCTTCCAGGCCGCGCTTGCGCATGCTCGCGGCGAAGCCTGAATACACAGGTTTTCGACGCCATGGCGACGCAATTGCAGCGCCATTTGAACCGCATTCGAGCGCTCATTTGAACGCAGCACGATCGAACCGATTGGAGACGCGATGAACCTCACACGAGACGCGATCCTCGCCATGCCCGACTCGCCCATCATCGACGTATGGCGCCTGGGCGTCGGGCGTATCGATGTCATCGGCCTTTGGGCGGGCGAAAGCGATTTGCCGACGCCCAAGCCGTTTTGCGACGCAGCCGCCGCGGCGCTCGCCGGCGGCCAGACCTTTTATTCGCAGAACCGGGGCATTGCCGCGCTGCGCGAAGCGATTGCGGCTTATTACCAGCGGCTGTGCGGCGTGACGCTGGAAGACGAGCGCATCGCGGCCACGTGCTCGGGCATGAACTCGGTCATGCTGGTCGCGCAGGCGCTGATCGAACCGGGCGACAACGTCGTGTGCGTGACGCCGTCCTGGCCCAATATCCTGCGCGCCATCACCATCACGGGCGGCGAGGTGCGTGCCGTGCCGCTCAGTCACGGCGACGATGGCTGGCATCTCGATCTGCAGCGCCTCTTCGATGCGTGCGACGCGCGCACGCGGGCGATCTACTTCGCGTCGCCCGGCAACCCCACAGGCTGGATGATCGAAGAAGCGCAGCAGCGCGCGCTCATGGAGTTCGCGCGCAAGCGCGGCATCGCCATTCTCGCGGACGAGGTTTATCAGCGCATCGTCTACGATCGCTCGCATGCAGCCTCGATGCTCGAGTACGCCACGCCCGACGATCCGCTGTTCGTGGTCAACAGCTTCTCCAAGGCGTGGGCCATGACGGGCTGGCGCATGGGCTGGCTCGTCTATCCGCGCGCCATGCTGGAAACCTTTGAAAAGCTCATCCAGTTCAACACGAGCGGTGGTCAGGCTTTTTTGCAGGCGGGCGCGACAGTGGCGCTCAACGAAGGCGAGCCATTCGTGCGCTCGTTCGTCGAACGCTGCCGCGGCGGCCAGCGCATCGCGCTCGAACGTCTGCGGGCGATGCCGGGGGTGAAGGTGGTGCCGAATCAGGCCTCGTTCTATCTCATGTTCAGCGTGGAAGGCGTGACCGATACGCTCGATTTTTGCAAGCGCGCTGTGCGCGACGCGGGCGTGGGCCTCGCGCCTGGCATTGCGTTCGGCGAGGAGTCGGCGCAGCAGATCCGGCTGTGCTACGCGCGCAGCGATGCGAGCCTCATCGAGGCAATGGGCCGGCTCGAACGATTCGTACGTGGCTAAGCGTCCGCTAATCCATTTGTCATGATTCGTTATGCGAAGTAAGCGCCGTGCAATGGCATATTCACGATTTTTTTAGCGAATTTCATTAAAGAGAAGAGAGAAAAGAGACCATGCAACGCAAACTCAAGGCTGCGATCGCTACCCTCGGGGTAGGGCTCTCGGGCAGCGCGCTCGCGCAGAGCGCCGTTACGCTGTACGGCATCGTCGATCAGAGCGTGCGCTTCACCAACAACGCGAACGCGCAGAACGACAACCAGCTACAGCTCACCAACGGCGCCATCACCAATAGCCGCTGGGGCCTCAAAGGCGAAGAGGATCTGGGCGGCGGCATGACCGCGCTGTTTCGCCTCGAAAGCGGCTTCGAGCCGCAAAACGGCACCGTGGACATGAACCGCCTGTTCGGCCGCTATGCCTACGTGGGTCTCTCGGGGCGCCTTGGCACGTTCACGCTGGGCCGCCAGGGTACGGAGTCGTTCAACTTCTTCGGCGACTTCGATCCGCTCACCGTGGGCAACTATACGGCGAACTCCTGGCCGTTCTTCATGACGATCGGGCGTATCGACAATACCGCGGCTTATGCGGGCAAGTTCGGCGGCCTGCATCTGGGCGCGACCTACGGCTTCGGACAGCAGCCGGGCAGCCTGAGCCAGAACGCGTATTGGGGCGTGCGCGTTTCTTACGATCTGGGGCCGGCGAGCTTCGGCGGCACCTACCAGGAGCAGCGCGATCTCTCCAACAACGTGCAGCGCATGTGGGGCGTAGGCGGCAAGTACGCATGGGGCCCGGCGACGATCTTCGTCGGCTACATGGGCGGGCGCGACGCCACGGGCTTCGTGGACGAATCGCTCAACGACCCGAGCCGCAACGTCACGACGGGTTCGTTCGCGCAGAACCCGCGCCGCGACATGACGCTCTTTACCGGCGTGCAGTATCAGGCGACGCCTGCGCTTGCACTCACCGGCGCGTTCTACTACGACGACATGAACAACGTGAACGGCTTCGCGGGCAACGGCGGCAAGCGCTACACGGGCGTACTGCTCGCGGAGTATTCGCTCTCCAAGCGCAGCCAGGTCTACGCAACCGTCGACTACAACAAAGTGAGCGGTGGCGCGTACACGGAGCTGCCGGGCAAGAGCAATCAAATGGGCGTGGGCGTCGGCATGCGCCATATGTTCTGATTTCGGCGTAATGAGTTTATGAAGGATTGCGAATGAAGATGAAACACGACGATTCCACGCGTGCCGGCTGGCTGCTGTATCACTCGGTGGGCATGTTTCCGGGGCAGGAGGAGGCGGTGCGCGGCGCGCTCGACACGTTTGCGTCGAGCTGGTGCCGCCCCGACCTCAATCGCTGGGATTACGGTCTCGAAGCGCGACGCGAGGTGCTGGATTCGTGGGCGCGGCTCGTGCATGCGCCCGCACACTCGGTATTCGCCGCCGAGAACGTGACCGACGCATTCGCGCGCTTCGTGGGCGCGCTGGGCCGCAAGCGGCTCGCGGGCCGACGCGTGCTGATCGCGGGCGACTGCTTTCCGAGCCTGCACTACATGCTGGTCAATCTGGCGAACGTACTGGGCTTCACGCTCGACACCGTCCCGCTCGAAAGCGGTGCGGCCTGCGTGAGCGACGACGCCTTCATCGCGCGCTGGCAGGACGACGTGGCGCTCGCCGTGATCACGTGGGTCACATCGACGGCTTCGAAGCGCGCCGACCTCACGCGCCTCGTCGCGCATGGCCGAGCGCAAGGCAGCCTGATCGCGGTGGACATCACGCAAGGCGCGGGCATTCTCGATTTCGACGTCACACAGCCAGGCGTGGATTTCGCAGCCACCACCACGCTCAAGTGGCTCTGCGGCGCGCCCGGCACGGGTCTCGCCTATCTGGCGCCCGCTTTGATCGATGAAGATCTTGCGCCCATGGTGCAGGGCTGGTTCAGCCAGCCGGACCCCTTCAACTGGGACCTTTCGCGCTTCTCGCTTGCACCGGATGCGCGCCGCTTCGATCACGGCACGCCGTCGTTCCTGCCATTCGTGGCCTCCGCGCCCGGACTCGCGTGGCGACTTTCGCCCGCGGCGGCTGGCATGCGCGAGCACAATCTCGCGCTCGCCAGGCGCCTCATCGCGCTATGCGACGCCAAAGGCTACACGCTGCGCTCGCCGCGCAACGACAGCGAGCGCGGCGGCAGCGTGATGGCCGATCTGCCCGCACATGTGGATCCACGCGCGCTCGAAGCGAAGCTCGCCACCCACGGCGTGCTCGTGGATACGCGCGGCCAGACCATCCGGCTTTCGCCCGGCGTGCTCACGCAGCCCGCCGTGATCGAGAGCCTGTCGGCGTTGCTGCCCGCAGCTTGACCCTGAACCTGACCCTCTACGCAGTCCGACTCTCCCAAGGGAGCAACGACATGGAAGACACAAGCATCACCTCGCGCGAAAAGGGCTTGCACAAGGCACTTTCGCAGCGCCAGATCGCGATGATCGGCATAGGCGGCGCGATTGGCACGGGCCTCTTCATGGGCAGCGGCATCGCCATCGGCTATGCGGGTCCGGCCGTGCTGATCAGCTACGCGATCGCCGCGCTCATCGCGGTCATCATGGTATTCAGCCTCGCGGAGATGGCGGTCGCGCATCCCACCGCAGGCTCATTCGGTACGTATGCCGAAATGTATCTGAACCGCTGGACCGGCTTCGTCGTGCGCTACACGTACTGGATCATCGAAGTGGTGGCGGTGGGCGGCGAGGCCATCGCCGTGGGCGTCTACATGGGCTTCTGGTTTCCCGGCGTGCCCGTGTGGATGTGGTCGATGGCGTTCGGCATCGCGCTCGTCTACGTGAACTGCCGCTCGGTCACGAACTTCGGCTCGTTCGAGTACTGGTTCGCGCTCATCAAGGTGGTGGCGATTCTCGGTTTCATCGTAGTCGGCCTTGCGCATCTGTTCGGCCTCGGCACCGGCACGGCGGCAGTGGGCATGCACAACCTCACCGGCCTGCCGGGCGGCTTCATGCCGCACGGTTTTGGCGGCGTCTGGATGGGCGTGCTGATGGCGATCTTCTCGTTCTATGGCGTCGAGATCGTGGCCGTGACCTCGGGCGAAGCGAAGGATCCATCGAAGGCGATTCCTCACGCATTGCGCTCGATGGTGCTGCGCCTCACGCTGTTCTATATTCTCGCGCTCGGCATCATGGTGGCGTATCTGCCGTGGACCGAAGCGGGGGCGAAGGTCGTGCAGCAGAGCCCGTTCGTGAAACTGTTCGCTCATGCGGGCATTGCGCACGCGGCAGGTCTCATGAACTTCGTCGTGATCACGGCGGCGCTGTCGAGCATGAACACGAACATCTATCTTTCGTCGCGCACGCTGTTTTCGCTGGCGCGTGGTGGTTACTCGCCGCGCTGGATCGGCAAGCTCTCGGCCAACGGCACGCCGCTCGTCGCGACACTGATCTCGGGCGCGGGTATTCTGGCTGCCGCGGCGGTGTCGTTCTTCAGCCCGCTTGCGTACAACTACCTGTTCGGCATCGCGCTGTTCGGCGGCATCTTCGTGTGGATCGTGATTCTCGTGACGCATCTGCGCTTCAGGCGCGCCTGGCGTGGCCGCGCGCTGCCGGTGCGCATGCCGTTCTTTCCGGTTGCGCAGATCACAGGCATCGCGCTGCTCGCGGCGATTCTCGTGACGATGGGCCTCGACACGGAGTTCTGGAATATCTCGTGGATCGTAGGCGTGCCTTGGCTCGTGGTGGTTTCGGTGGTGTATTTCGTTTATCGCAAGCGACTGGCGCAGGCACCGTTGGCGGACGCCGCCGGAGTTTGAGCTGGCGGGCGGTGAGTCATGCGGGCGGGGTCGCCGTGGAAGCACGCGGTGCGTTTCCACGGAACTCCGCCCGTGTTCATTGAGGAGGCGTCATCCGCCAGTTTGATATTCGTCCCGTGACCGCGCTCGCGGCCGCTGGCCGGCATTAGCGGAGCGACTTTCAGCCAACATGCGCTCGCGCGACCCGGCAGGCGGCAAGGTCCCACGCAGCGCAGCCAACGCTCTTGAAAAAGACCGGCGCCACGGGTTTGATGGCTCCCTTGATCGCATCGGCCAACGCATTCACGTTTGCCCAATCTACGTTCGCCTGAATCAGATCGCCCGCTTCGTGCCTGGCGCCGGCAGGGTCGTCGACGACGATGAAACTGTTGTCCACGGTCGCTTTGCCGACTTCAGCGGCTGCCGACGTGAATGCGCCGACGCCGATCACAAGACGCCCAACTCGCGCGGGCGCGGTGTAGACAGGCGACTGACTCGTCGTGGCTGTCACGACGACATCGACCGAGCCGGGAATATCGCCTTCGAGCGCACGCAGATTGGGCGCAATCGCGCGCAGCGATTCGACGAAGCGTTGCGTGCGTTCCGGCGCCGAACCTCTCGCGAGCATCCGCGCCTGCGGAAAGAGCGTCGCGAACGCCTCCACATGATTGACCGCCTGTTTCCCCGTTCCGATGATCAGGATCTCCTGCGGTGCACCCGCATGCAGACACATGATGCCGAGCGCGCTGACCGCGGCAGTCCTGCGCCCGGTGACCGTAGGGCCATCGAGCACGAACAGCATCTCGCCCGTGAACGCGTCGCACGCAATGACCTGCCCGTGGATGGTCGGGAGTTGCCGTTTGCCGTTACCGGGGCACACGTTGACCAGCTTGTGGATCGCAATGTCGCTTGCGCTCGATGGCATCGAGAGCATCACGCCGCCTTCCTGCAATGGAATGACCAGACGTTCAGGACTCACGATCTTCCCATCGGCGTATTCCACGATGGTTTCGCGCAGCACCTGCACGAGCGTCGGATAGTCCAGCAGCGCGGCAGTGGCTTGCGCGTCGAACGTTTGGACTGGTGGAGGAGTGGTCATGGTTTTGGGGACTCGCTGTGGAGAAATGGCTTAAGTGGATTTAATTTAAACCACATTTGGGTTGTTATCAATCCATGAATCCAGCGTGTTGACCCTATCTGGAATCCACGCAAGCCACATTGATACAGTATGGGTGCGCAGCGGCTCGTGTGGTTTTTGCTGCATCCGGAAGTGGTATATTGGAGACCAACGCTTCGACTGATCCAATATGGCTTCCGCACGCATCGATTTCCCCGCGAACTTCCGTCCCCTCCAGATTTACGAGCAGGTCTCCGAAAAGATCCGTGCGGAAATCAGGGCCGGCAGATACCTTCCGGAGTCGCGCCTGCCTTCCGAGCGCGAGCTGGCCGCCTTGTTCGGCGTCGGGCGTCCGGCCGTGCGCGAGGCGATTGGGGCGCTCCAGAACGAAGGCCTCGTCGTCACGCGCCGAAATTCCGGCACGTATGTCTCGGCGAACGCGCCCGAGGTGCTGGCGCGGGCCAGCGCACCATCCAGCATGGCCGAAGCCAGTCTTGTCGAACCAGACTACAGTCCGTCGGCAACGCTGGACGTCCGCTTGATTCTCGAACCCGCCATCGCACGCCGCGCAGCGGCCCACAAGAAGCGCGACGCGCTCGCCGAGCACTATCTCGCGCAGATGGAAACGCTGACCGATGTTTCGGACCCCGAACAGCGCGCGCTCTGGAACAACAGCGACCGCCTGTTTCATCGCCAGCTTGCGGTGATGACCGGCGATGCGCTGCTGGTGAAGCTCGCCCAGGAGATTGCCGATACGATGGACCAGTCCTTGTGGAAGCGTCTCAAGGACGACGGCATTTACGATCCCGCGCGCATTCGCCTCTACGTTGCGGAGCACCGGCTCATTTACGAAGCCATCGTGAGCGGCGACGCGGATGCTGCCGCGTTCTACGTGGAGCAGCACATCCACCGCGTCCAGCGCGATATCGCGCCCACCTGATTCACACGAATGCTGCTGCGATTGCGGGAAAAAGCGCGCGCCGGATGAGCCCGGACGTGCGCCGCCAATTCCGGAGCGGTTTCAACGCACGAGAAAGCCGTACGCGAGTGGATCGCGCGCGTCGATGATCCATTGCGCGAACCCGCAGATATACGCCTCGCCCTCGACTTCCGGAATCACGGCGGGAATGCCCTTGACCGACGTCTCCTGCAGAACCCGGCCTTTGAATATCGTGCCGACGATGGACTCGTTCACGAGCGTTTCACCCGCCTTGAGTTCACCGCGCTGATAGAGTTGCGCCACGCGTCCGCCGGTTCCCGAGCCCGTGGGCGAGCGGTCGACTTCGCGATCGGCGAAAACGCAGCAATTGGCCTGGGTCGAGCCTTCATGGCGCGGCTGGTTGGCGATGATCGTCCCGTAGATGTGATTGATCTCGGGAATCTCCGGATGCTGCACCGGAAACGCCTTGTTGGCGGCGTCCTTGACCTCGGCGCCGAAGCGGATGAGCTTTTCGACTGACGCCTCGCGCACCGGCAGATCGAAAGGCGCGCCGTCGACGTAGAAGTAAAACGCGCCGCCGTAGGCGATATCGCCCGTGACCTTGCCGAAGCTCGACGTTTCCACGGTCACGTCGCGCTTCCACAGGAACGACGGTACGTTCACGAAACGCACGCTGCCGGCGTGCTCGCCATCCCACTTGACGAAGGCCTCGATGAAGCCGCAAGGCGCGTCGATGCCGACCCGTGTTTCGGGAATCGTCCGTTGCACCCAGCCCAGCTCGACAGCGGCGGTGGAGAGCGCAATGACACCGTGGCCGCAGTGGTCGCTATACCCTTCGTTATGCAGAAAGATCACGCCGAAGTCGGCGCCCGGCGAGACGGGCTCGGTGAGATAGCCGCCATACATGTCCGCGTGGCCGCGCGGCTCGAACATCAACGCGCGGCGAATCTCGTCGGCGTTTTTCTTGAGCCACGCGCGGCGCTGCACGATGGTGTCTCCCGGCAGGCGCGGCAGACCGCTCGTGACGATGCGGAACGCCTCGCCGCCGGTGTGAACTTCGACGGTCGAAATGGTACGTGTCGGTTTCATGAGAATCGAATGGTCGAGCTGATGAGTGACTTACTTGGCATACGGCACGGGGAGCCCGTTGCGAATGACATAAACCGTAGTCGGCGCGCCTTCGAGATCGCCCTTCGCGTCAAACGAATAGGTGCCCGCGACGCCCTTGTAATGTTCTTTGGATAACTGATCGATGAGCTTTTGCTTGTCGGTGGTCGTGCCGGCCTTGACCATCGCGTCGGCCAGCATCTTCACGCCGTCGTAGTAGTTCACCGCATAGACCTGGGTGTCCACATGGTAGGCGTCGTGATACTTCTTCAGGAATTCGCGGCCCTCGGGCGTCTTGTCGAGCGCGACGCCACCCTGGGCGCAATACACGATGGAGGCCGCGTCGCCGGCAACCTTGCCCATATCGGCCGAGCAAATGCCGTCGCCGCCCAGCAGTTTGGCGCGCAGGCCGCGCTGGCGCATCTGCTTGGCCATGGGCGCGCCCTGGGCGGCATAGCCGCCGAAGAAGATCACATCGGGGTTTTCGGCCTTGATGGCGGTGAGGATGCCGAGGAAGTCGGTCGCCTGCGAATTCGTGTACTGATGATCCACGATCTTCAGTCCGTTGGCTTTCGCGACATCTTCGAACTGCTGAGCGACGCCCTGGCCGTAGGCCGTTCTGTCGTCGATGATGGCGGCCGTTTTGGCGTGGAGCGTCTTGACCGCGAATTCGGCCATCGTGCCGCCCAGTTGCTCGTCGCTCGCGCCGATGCGGAAAATGTTCTTGAAGCCTTGCTGCGTCAGCGCGGGATTGGACGCGACCGGCAGCATCGGGATATTCGCGTTGTGGTAGACGCGCGACGCCGGGATTGCCACGCCGGAGTTGTAGGGGCCGATGACGGCGACCACGCCGTGATCGACCAGATTCTGCGCGACCTGCACGCCCACCTTCGGGTCCGCCTGG
Source organism: Paraburkholderia sp. (assembly GCA_035277805.1). Lineage (GTDB taxonomy): Bacteria > Pseudomonadota > Gammaproteobacteria > Burkholderiales > Burkholderiaceae > Paraburkholderia. Next base: position 20,117 of record DATEJU010000453.1, read on the forward strand.
TCGTCCTGCGAATCCAGTTTGAACGTGACCGCCTTGCCCGCCACAGTGACGTGCTGCGCGTTCAACTCGTTGATCGCGAGGCGCGCGCCATTCTCATTGTCCTTGCCGTTTGCTGCCTGCGGACCCGTCAGAGGCGCGGAATGCCCGATAACGACGACTTCCTGCGCGTGCGCCGCGACAGCGCCGAATGCCGAAGCCGCGACCACGGCGGTAATGAGTTGACGCATGATGGTCTCGCAAAATTGGTTTTTGGAAGGACCAATGTATTGCAGTGGTGGTGTTGTGGCAAGCACTTTTCAAAATGATGCGTTGGTCGTGGTCCTGGGGAAACCAGATGTTGGCCACCTTAGGCTGGATTTGTCTAATGTCAAATCAATGTCCCGCGTGATGCGCATCGCATCGATCTAACTCTTTTTTCGGACGAATCCGATATTGCCCCCGCCCCGCAGAACGGCGAGAGCATCGCCAGTTCGGGTTGCATTTCGCCCGATCGTTGCGCCGGTCGCGTTACCGGGTCCGCCGTTCTCTTCTGCTTCGCGGAGGTATGGACATGTCGGAAAAGCGGGCACGCAAAGGCACGCTGTACGCAATCTCAACGATCGGCGCTCGCACTGGGCACGGCGGGTATCTAACCGGTGCAACGTCGGGACTCGTTATTTGCAACCTTCGCGCCGCATTGGTTGGCAATATCGTTACATACAGCGATGGTAGCCAGGCCGCGGTAATTGACGCCTCTGGTGGACTTGGCTTCGAACGCGGCAAACGCTTCGCACTCTTCGTTTCGAGCACCGCGCGCGGCGGTGTACCGCGCGAACCTGACGGCGAGTGGGACATCGACGGCAAGCGAGAGAAAGTCGGTGTAATCGGCGACCGTGTCTACTATCCGAACGGCACGACGGCACAAATCATTAGCGGCTTGGCAATAAGGACGAATCGCGCGCTTGCGCAGTTTGCCTATGTGGGAAGCGTGCTTGATAGCGGCGACACAATCACCGATAGTTCCGATCGCGAGGGATCGGCAAGTCTCGATACCTGGGAAGGCGTTACCGAAGAACAGGTGAAGCAACACGCACGCGAGGCAGTATGAGGCGCGTATTCCTTGGTGTCGGCGACAAGGCCAACGAAGCGGTAATAACGGAAGGCTTGCCAAGCGTTACATGCTCGAATCCGCCGCCGCGCGTGCATATCTCCACGCTCTACATGAAAACGTGGTGCAACGCCTGCAAACAGGACGGCTACATCGCACCGCGCGGGCCGCGGCACCCCGGCACCGGGCCGAACGGTCAGCAATGGGCCCTGAGCGGTGATATCAACATTTGCGGTTGCTCGCCGCCGCCGGTCTTCCACACAGAGCGCAATATGGCGCAGACTTTCGACTCGGACGAAGGAGCGCCGAGGACGGCCAACGCCGTTAGAAATACAACGCGTTTCGCTTCGTCGTCTTCGGCATGTGATGAACAGATTCGGCCTGTAGGTAACGGTTCCGCTCTTGTTGGCTATCCGTATTACATTGAAACGGAATCCGGCGAAATGTATAGCGGGCGCATTGATTCTAGCGGACTATTGCCGCGCGTCTTCACCGATGGTGAGTCTAGCTATTGGGTTTATTGGGGCGACGAAGCACTCACGATGCGGCGCGAAAAATCTGTGTAAGCACAGCGCGGGAAAACAATGACAATCCGACTTGCACTTGAAACCTATGTGATCCGTTGAGGCGAAAAAATCCTTAAACATAAGGAATACAAATAATGCCAAACAAGAAAACTGTTGTTAGAACAAATTCAACGCCAAACTCGATTAAAGAAGTTAATTTGAAAGTAGTTTCGTTCTCTGAATTATGGTCCGCGTACCCACGTTCAGCGCCATGTACTGATCCAGCGACAGGGAAGCCCGCATTTGAGGATGAGTGTGCAATACGAATGGGAACGTGCTTGGCGGCCGTTGGAATTACGAACAAGTCTTTCAAGGGCGAAAAATGCTGGTTCCAAGGCCACTCACCAAGCCATATGCTTCGTGCTAAGGAGGTCGCAGGTTGGCTTCGCTTACAGCCGTTCGCCGGATGCCCAAAGCCGCAAGCTGTTACGGGGAAAGATTGGCAAGATAAGGTCAAAGGGCAAACCGGAATTTTATTCTTCGGTAACTACTGGCGGCGTTCGCTCAAAGAGAAAGACCCAAGCGGGGACCACATTGATTTTTGGAATGGCGAGCGTCTGACGCCAAGCACCGAAACAACGCTAAGATTCGACGTTGGCATATCGAGAGTGTGGAACCCACTTTCACTTGTTGGCATTGGTTCCGAAAATTTATTTTCAAATCTCGCGGAAGCTAAGCAGATTCTATTCTGGAATATTCGATGAAATTGGCTTTGGGTGTGCTCGCGTTGTTAGTCTTCGGGGCGGTCTGCGGTGGCTTGCTTGCGCTATATATTGCGCTTCCACCCTCTAGTGTTCCGTGCGGCGATGAATGCGGCGGCCGAGCGTTGGCGTTCTCCACTCGCGGCGTTTTCGGCGGAATCATCCTCGCTATAGCGGTTGCATTTGTTATGGCGAAACGGCGTCGTTCGCGCGGAAAAGCAAGGGTTTAAACAAATGGAAACGCAACCTTGTGCGACAGGTCCGTGTTAAAGGAAGCGGGCCCCGCTTCGATGAACCTTTTTCTTGCTGCCCCTGGCCTGCGATTCCGGCCAGCATTCCTCACACAGGTGGAGCGGTGTATACAGTGGTTCCTTGCCACACCGGCATGGTTCCAGGAATTGCCCTATGCGCTCTGGCGATAGATCGAGGATCGATACGCCGAGTTCCTGCGCCAGGCTGAGAGGACGCGCGCGGCCAAGCAGGAACGCTACATTGCACCCCCAAGAGTTTAGCTGACCCGGAATGGACTTCAACGGCCACACCTCACCGCGAAAGACTGAGTTCACGCGATGTGGCGGGCATTGAACAAGACCGCAACACAGGCATGTATCCTGCTGGTCCTTCAGGCGTGTAGGGGAGCGCACCGGTGTTTTTCAACCCGCCAAAACAAAATCGCCCTTGCAGCGACAAACGCTGCAAGGGCGATTTTCATGAGGCGAGACGCCTTGTACCGAACGAGGCCGGGCAGGGAGTAGCTCCCTGAGCCAGGCCCTTCGGCTTCGCGCGAGACTTACTTCGCCACGGCTTCGAGCACGGCGTTGAACGTCTTGCTCGGGCGCATGACTTCAGCAAGCTTCGCGAAATCCGGCTTGTAGTAGCCGCCGATATCGACCGGCTTGCCCTGCACCGCGGCGAGCTCGCTCACGATGGTCTTCTCGTTCTCGGCCAGTGCCTTGGCGAGCGGTGCGAAGTGCGCCGCGAGTTGCGCGTCGTCCTTCTGCCCGGCCAGCTCTTGCGCCCAGAACATCGCGAGGTAGAACTGGCTGCCGCGGTTGTCCAGCTCGCCGGTCTTCGGCGACGGGCCCTTGTTGTTGTCGAGCAGCTTGCCGGTGGCGGCGTCGAGCGTCTTCGCGAGCAGCTTGGCCTTCGCGTTGTTCGTCTTGATGCCGAGGTCTTCCAGCGAGACGGCCAGCGCGAGGAATTCGCCGAGCGAGTCCCAGCGCAGGTGGTCTTCCTGCACCAGCTGCTGCACGTGCTTCGGCGCCGAACCGCCCGCGCCCGTTTCGTACATGCCGCCGCCGGCCATCAGCGGAACGATCGAGAGCATCTTCGCGCT
>DATEJU010000454.1:0-4666 GCA_035277805.1 Paraburkholderia sp.
TTCGCGCCTTCGGCGTAATCGGGGAAGATCGACACGATCTTCGCGCCGCGATAGCGCGCCTCCACCATGAAGTGCGCGTCGGGCGTGCGCGTTTGCGGCACGTTCGACCCCCACAGCATGATGAACGAGGAGTTGTACCAGTCGGCCGACTCCGGCACGTCGGTCTGCTCGCCCCACGTTTGCGGCGAAGCGGGCGGCAGGTCGCAATACCAGTCGTAGAACGAGAGGCACACGCCGCCGATCAGCGAGAGATAGCGCGATCCCGCCGCGTACGAGACCATCGACATGGCGGGAATGGGCGAGAAGCCGATCACGCGGTCTGGGCCATGGCGCTTGACCGTATGCACGTTGGCTGCGGCGACGATCTCGGTCACCTCGCTCCAGTCGGCGCGCACGAAGCCGCCGAGTCCGCGCCGCGTTTGATAACTTTTGCACGCCTCGTCGTCGTCGACGATCGCGGCCCACGCGTCCACGGGCGAGAGCGTGCGGCGCTTTTCCCGCCACAGCTTCACGAGCGCGCTGCGCACGAGCGGATATTTGAGGCGGTTCGCGCTATAGAGGTACCACGAGTACGACGCGCCGCGCGAGCAGCCGCGCGGCTCGTGGTTGGGCATGTCGGGGCGCGTGCGCGGGTAATCGGTTTGCTGCGTTTCCCACGCGACAATGCCGCCCTTCACATAGATTTTCCATGAGCACGAGCCCGTGCAATTGACGCCGTGGGTGGAGCGGACGATTTTGTCGTGTGCCCAGCGCGTGCGGTAAGCGTCCTCCCACTTTCGGTCTTCGTCCGTAACGGCGCCGTGGCCGTCCGCGAATTGCGCTCTGGCAGTAGTGAAGTAACGCAGACGATCCAGAAAATGACTCATGGCATCTCCAGACTACTTGCTGTGTGGGGGGGCAGGAGTGATTTAAGGGGAAGATCATGAAGAAGTAAAGGCAATATATGCAATAAATTCAAAAGCAGCGATTTGTTACTCGCGGCTTATGCAATCTGAATTTAATGAACGTCAACCCCTCGATGCCATTGTGCACGAGGGAAAATTCGCCTGTTTTCTGTTTGGCCGATTTGAAATGTTAGAAATCGTTTTCGTTATATTTAAGACGGAATATCGAGGCGACCGGGCGAGGCGTTGCCAAATTGCATGCGCGGTTTCATGCAATCGTGAGTTGTAGTGCTCATGGCGAGTTAACGCTATCGAATTCAATGTGCTCTTGCAGCAACCGGAAATCACGCCGATTCGATTAAACATCTGTTTTAGTTATCTTGAATAATGCGGCGGGAATATGAATTGGCGCTTCGCTCATTTTCAGCGTTGAAGTGATGGGCATTGCCGATGACGCATCAAACTGATTGCATGCGCAACGTTTGTGCGGTTTGCGTATCGGCGGGAAAGAACGCTTCGATCGCGAGTTCGGATAACGTAATGTCGACGGGCGTTCCGAACACGGTGGTCGTGCTGTAGAACGACAGTTCGCCGAGTGTGGTCCGGATGCGCAGCGGCACGGCTATCTGGTGCTGGTGCGCGTGCGGCTCTGCGGCTGCGGGAAGGGCATGCCGCGGCGCGGGGTAGGCGGCCAGCTCGTCGTGGAGCGCGACGAGGGCGGGGTCGGCGCTCGCTTCGATCTGCCGCTGCAGGCGCGCGAGCAAATGCGCGCGCCACGCATGCCAGTTGACGATGCGCGGCGCCACGCCGTCGGGATGCAGCGAAAGGCGCAGCGCATTCACGGGCGCGGCCAGCAGCGCGGGCGAGGCGTCGCCGACGAGCGGCGCGAGCGAGGCGTTGGCCGCCACGATGTTCCAGTGCCGGTCGACCGCGAGAGCCGGGTAGGGCTCGTGGCCGCGCAGCACCAGTTCGACGGCTTCGCGCGCCGCCGCGAGCTGCGGGTCGTCGAGCGGGCGCTCCCGATAGAGCGGCGCGTAGCCCGCCGCGACGAGCAGCGCGTTGCGCTCGCGCAGCGGCACGTCGAGGCGTTCGGCAAGATGCATGACCATCTCGCGGCTCGGCAGCGAGCGGCCCGACTCCACGAAGCTCAGGTGCCGCGTGGAGATGTCCGCTTCGGTGGCGAGCAGCAACTGGCTCATGCGGCGGCGCTGCCGCCACTCTCGCAGCAGTTCGCCGACGCTGCGGCGTGCCGCGCCGGTGGCCGGCTGTGCAATGGAGGGAGCGACGAAGGCGTGAGCGAGCGTGTTCATGGCACCGATTCTAGCGAAATGGCGCGTTCGATCGATTACCTGGGAGGTCATGGACCGCTTGCATGGCTCGAGCGCCCGTCGGCGCGGGCAGCGCCGGGCGGAACACGCCGTCATAAGAAATTCGCGCGAAAAAAAGTCTGCGACGTTCGCGCAGAGTGCTTATCGATGTCCGCGCGTTTCGCCTAGAATTTATATCTCACAATTTGTTCGATGGCATGGCGAGGAGATAGCCATGAGGGAAACGGTGGTTGCTTATTTGCTGGGTCCGGCCGTGATGCTGGTGGTGTGCGCGGCCATGTGGGCCGTGTCGCGCCGTAGCCGGGGCGTGCTCGAAGAGCGCGTGACCCGCTGGCTCGACGCGCACCGCGGACACGGTATGCACCACAAGCATTGAGCGTGCCAGCAAGCCGATCTCCAGAATCAAACGGGTGCGGGTAAACGCGGATCGTATGCCTGGCGCAGGTTTTTGCCGACGGCAAATAGGTGGCAGTCCGAATCGATCTTTGCGACTGTCGCTGGCGTTTGAGCGCGAGCTCGGGCCCGGCTGGCGCGAACCCGCCGGCGCCTGATGTGCGCGTAATCCATTAGGTGGGGAACTGTAGGGCAAGGCCGGTGTCACTGCCATATTGCATACCGGAGCCCTTCATGACACGTCCCGCCGATTCCCTGATTATCTTCATCGCCCGTATTGCGCTCGCGATTCTGTTTTTGTGGGGCGGCGCCATGAAGCTTTTGGGGTACGCGGGGTTCATCGCCTATCTGCACGCGCACGGCGTGCCCTATGCGCAATTCACGGCGCCCGTTGCCGTGGCGGTGGAATTGCTCGGCGGCCTTGCACTCGTGTTCGGCGTGCGCACGCGTTTTGTGGCGTTCGTGCTGGCCGTATACGCCATCGTCACGGCCGTTCTCGGGCACGATTTCTGGAACGTCACCGAGGCCGCGCTGCAGCAGGACGCGGTCGTGCACTTCTGGAAAAACGTCGCGATTGCCGGCGGTTTCCTGCTGCTCACGGTAACGGGCGCGGGGCGTGCTTCCATCGATGGGCTGCGTGCGCCGCGCGGTGGCATGCTGGGCTGAGTGGCCGCGGGGTGCATCCGGATAGCGCCTCCGGATAGCGCGCCCGGCGCTTGCCGCACGCGCAGCGCGGCGCGCCGACAATGAACAAGATCCACTGAGAAACCTGGGAGCCGGCTGTGATAGAGAACTTCGTTTTCAATGTGGGCGGCAAGGCCGGGCAGTTCTGCGCGAGCCTTGCCGAAGACGGTACGCGGCGCGTGCTGATCAGTGCTGCCGATACGGCGAAGACGCTGGTGATACTCGACGCCTCGGGGCTGATCGGAACGCTCAAGGCCGAACTCGAGGAGCCGGATCAACTGATCGCTCATGCCATTCGCAAAGCGCAAACCGAAGGACTGATCGAACGCGCGCTGAGCACCGGTGCGATTCAGGAAGTGCCGCTCTAGCCGCGTTTGTGCCCGCCAGGCTCTCGTCCTCTAGCCGCGGCGCGGGCGCGGGGGGGCGGGCTCGCTCTCGAACGCCATAACCGGGGCGGCGTTGCGGCCTCTCCCCCTTTCACGTCTCATTCGTACGCGCGCGTGTCCTTGCGCGGTGCCTTCATTCGCTTCACGTCCGCAGCGGCCTGGGCCGGATGCGCCGCATCCGCGCGCATATTCCACGCAAGGCAGGCGGCGATCAGCAGGAGCGCCGCCGAGATGGCCGTATCCGCGTGCAGGCCGCCCACGACCTGGGCCGCCGCCCCATTGCCCGTGAGCGCCCCGAACGCCGCCACACCCACCGCGCCGCCCGCCTGGCGGGCCGTATTGAGCAGCGCCGATGCCGTGCCCGCGCGCGCCGGCTCGACCGACGACAGCACGGTCGTGGTCATGGCCGGCACCGCGAGCCCCATGCCGCTGGGAATCAGCACGAACGCCGCGAGCAGGACGAGCAGCGGCGTGCTCGCATCGACGGGAATCAGGAGCGCATAGCCGAGCCCTGCCACGAGCGCGCCGCCGATCATCGGCAAGCGCGTGCCGTAGCGGGCCACCACGTGTCCGCTTGCGATATTGGAGAGCAGGAAGCCGCCCGTAAGCGGGATGAAGGTGAGCCCCGCCTGCAGCGGCGACTGGCCGCGCGCATGCTGCAGGAAGAGCGCGAGCACGAACACGGTGCCGTAGTAAGTCAGATTCACGCACACGCCGAACAGCACGGCCGCGCTGAAGGTGCGGTTGCGCAGCATCGCGAGCGGCAGCATGGGGGCTTCGATGCGCGCTTCGAGCGCGACGAATGCCGCGCCGGCGGCGAGCGCAAGCATGAGGCCGCCCCAGACCGCCCAGTGCGCGAAGCCGAGCGGCCGCCACTCGATCACCGCGCCCGTGAAAGCCGTGAGCGCGACGACGGCGAGCAGCTGGCCGCGCACGTCGAGGCTGCGCGGGCGTTGTGCGGGTGTGTCGGCGGAGGTTGCCGCCTGGGGCG
>DATEJU010000455.1:0-2758 GCA_035277805.1 Paraburkholderia sp.
AGCGGCCGCCGATCCGTCGAGCGCGCCGCGCACGATGGCCGAATCGAACCCCTGGCTGATCGACCACGCGCGCCGCATCGCGAGCCAGCAAGCGGGTCAGCAGGATCCCGCCCATCCGGCCGGCATCACGCCCGCGGCGGCCATTGCCAAGGGTCTTGGCGTGGCCGCCGATCCCGTGCATCCCGCCGATATCGAGGCGAGCACGCCCGAATGGGCACGCCAGGCCGCGCACGTCGCGGCGCGCCGCGCCGCCCGCAGCATCGGCCAGAGCCCGGATGCGGCGGGCCCGGCGCCCGTTGCCCAAAGCGCCACGCACGACACCACGCACAGCACGACCCAAAGCACGACCCAAAGCGCCGCCGCCAATGCCGCACCGGCCGCGCAGCACGCACAAACCCCGCCGCAAGCCGCCGCGTCCAGCACGGCGCAAACGGTGAGCGAAGCGATCCGCGCGCGCATCGAGCAGGTCGTCAACGAAACCGTGATGCACGAGCTCGCCTCCATGCGCGGCATGATGGAAGAGCAGTTCGCGGGGCTCCTGTGGGGCGAGCGGCAGCGCCGCAACCCGGTGCAGGGCGCGCTCACGAAGCAGCTCTTCGCGGCCGGTTTCTCGGCGCAGCTCGTGAAGATGGTGGTCGACCGCCTGCCCAGCGTCGAAACCGAAGAGGCCGGCATGGAATGGGTCCAGTCGGTGCTCGAATCGAATCTGCCCGTGCTCGAGGACGAAGAAGCGCTCATGGAGCGCGGCGGCGTGTTCGCGCTGATGGGCCCGACCGGCGTGGGCAAGACCACGACCACGGCGAAGCTCGCCGCGCGCTGCGTGATGCGCTTCGGCGCGAGCAAGGTCGCGCTCCTCACGACCGACAGCTATCGCATCGGCGGCCACGAGCAGTTGCGCATCTTCGGCAAGATCCTGGGCGTCTCGGTGCACGCGGTGCGCGACGGCGCGGATCTGCAACTCGCGCTCACCGAACTCAAGAACAAGCACATCGTGCTGATCGACACGATCGGCATGAGCCAGCGCGACCGCGCCGTGGCCGACCAGATCGCCATGCTGTGCAGCGCGGGCCGTCCGGTGCAGCGCCTGTTGCTGCTTGCGGCGACCAGCCACGGCGACACGCTCAACGAGGTCGTGCAGGCATACCAGAGCGGCCCGGACAACTCGGCGCTCACGGGCTGCATCCTCACCAAGCTCGACGAGGCGACCAACCTCGGCAGCACGCTCGACACGGTCCTGCGCTACAAGCTGCCGGTGCACTACGTCTCGACGGGCCAGAAAGTGCCCGAGAACCTGTACGTGGCCACGCGCCGCTTCCTGATCCGCAGCGCGTTTTGCGTGCCGCGCGACCGCTCGCCGTTCGTGCCGCACGAGGACGACATTCCCGCGCTGCTGTCCGCGCTCTCGACGCGTTCGAACACGCAAGCCCACGAGGTCCGGTTTGGATAAGTTCGTGATCGATCAGGCCGAAGGTCTGCGACGGCTGCTCGCGCGCGAAGGCTCGCGCGTGATCGCGGTCACGGGCGGGCGAGGCGCCCCCGGGCGAACGACCGTCGTGATCAATCTCGCGGCCGCGCTGACGGCCCAGGGCAAGGACGTGCTCGTCATCGACGAATGCCTCGGGCCGCGCTCGGTGAGCGCGCTGCTCGGCGGCGTGCACGGCGCGGACAACTTCCCGGGAAACTCCGCGGGCAATTTCGCGGCGGTGATGCGCGGCGAGATGGCGCTCGACGCAGCGGTGGTGCGGCATGCCCTTGGCTTCGGCGTGCTGGCCGCGCCGCGCGAGCACTGCGCGCCGTACACGGGCGCGCAGTGGAACACGCAGTTGAGCAAGGTGCTTGCCGGTCCCGCCGATTTCGTGCTGATCGACGCGCAGCTCGATGCCGAAGGCGCGCTCTCGCCGCTCGCGATGCATGCGCACGACGTGCTGATCGTGATGCGCGTGGCCGCGCAGGCGATCACCGACGCCTACGCGTGCATGAAGCGGCTGCATTTCGCGCATGCGATCGCCCAGTTCCGCGTGCTCGCGAACCACGTGGTGCGCGCAACCGACGCGCAGGCCGCATTGGAGAATCTCGCGGGCGTGGCAAGCCGCTATCTCACGGTGTCGCTCGAAAGCGCGGGCAGCGTGGCCGCCGACCCGCACATGCCGCGCGCGCTGCAGCTCTCGCGCTGCATCGTCGATGCGTTTCCGTCGACGGCCGCCGCACGCGACTTTCGCCACGTCGCGGCCGAGCTGCCGCACTGGCCGATGCGCCCCGCGCTGTCGGGCTCGGGCGGCGCTGGGTCGAATCCGGCGAACCCGGCAAATTCGGCGGATTCGGCAGGTTCAGCGGACTCATTCGTTTCATCCGTCACGGGCGTTCCATCCGCGCCTGCGCCGGCTCATGCGGGATGGCGGGCGGAACCGCCCGTGCAGCGCACGGCGCATCAGCACGCGTGACGGACATAGGAGAGCCAGATGTATAACGCTCAAGGAAAGATTTCGCAGGCCGAAGTCCTCGCGAAATACGCGCCGCTGGTGCGGCGGCTGGGGCTCCAGCTCGTGGCGAAGATGCCCGCGAGCGTGGATCTCGACGACTTGATCCAGGCCGGCATGATCGGCCTGCTCGATGCGGCGAACCGCTACAAGGAAGATCAGGGCGCGCAGTTCGAGACCTACGCGAGCCAGCGCATTCGCGGCGCGATGCTCGACGAGCTGCGCAGCAACGACTGGCTGCCGCGCAGCCTGAGGCGCACCTCGCGCGAAGTGGAAAGCGC
>DATEJU010000456.1:0-12944 GCA_035277805.1 Paraburkholderia sp.
CGCTCGCCATCGAGGGGCTGCCGCCCGCGCTCGCCGCGCTGGGCGCGGGCCAGGTGAACGTCGTCTATGCGAGCGCCTCGCCGGCGCGCGACGCGCTCTTCTGGCAGACCGCCGCCGCCGCGCTCGAAGGCCCCGCGACGGTGCTCTCCACGCGCGACGGCGCGAGCATCGCGGCCACGCTGCGCGATCACGGCATCGACATCGACCGGCCCGGTACGACCCATCACTGGGCCAACGTCTGCTCGCTCGTCCCGCTGCCAGACCGCGACGGCGCACAGGTGCTGATCGAGGCGCTCGACGCCCTAGCCAACCAGTGCGCGGCGCCCGCGAGCCAGTTCTACATCGAAGGCGCCGAGGCCTTTTTCGCCTGGCACGACCCCGCCACGCTCGCGCGTCAGGGCGCGCAGCTCGCGAACTGGTGCACGCAGCACCGCCACGGCGTACTGCTGGTGGCCGAGCCGCCGGGCCTCAGTGAGGAGCAGCCCGGACTCGCCGCCTTCCAGGCGCGCTTTGCCGGCGCCGCGCAACTCCTGCAGACGCAAGGCCAGTTCCATTGGGAAGTGGCGTTCTGGCGCGCCGGCGAAGCGGTGCTCGGCAGCCAGTCGCTACCGCTGCGCTTCGCGGCAATCGATCATCGGCTCATGATCACGAGCCCGAGCGGCACCTTCGAAAGCTCGATCGGCGAAGTAGGCTTGCTCGCGCCCGATGAGGGCCGCGTGATCGTCTCGCGCGACGCCGTGCTCAACGAGCGGGTGCTGCCGCCCTCCTGGCAAGTGGTCGACGACAACGAAGCCGTGCTCGCCGCCGCACGCACCGCCGTCGCCGCCACGGTGATCCTCGAGTTCGGCGCGAGCCGCCAGCTCGAATCGCTCGCCGAGCAGGTCCACACGCTGCGGCTGCAATGCGGCAACGCGCTCAAGATCATCGTGCGCGAGGAAGCCGTGGCGATGCGCTACGAATCGCTCATGCTCAATCTGGGCGCGAACCGCGTGGTGCCGCGCCACACGACGCTCTCGCAGGTGGAGGCGATCGTCGAGAGCCTGCAGGGCCAGGTGTATTCGCGGCCCGTGCCCGCCGACTACCGCCAGGCGCTCGCCGGCGTGATGCACGGCGAGGAGACCGGCTACGTGGGCGCGGCGCGCTTCGTCGAGCTCGTGGACGCCGCCGTGGAGCGCAGCCGCGTGATCCAGTTGCCGAGCGTGCTGATCCGCCTCGCGCTGATGCCCGAAGTGGCCCACGTGGACGCGCTCAAGGCCTGCCTGCTGCGGCGCGCGGGCGACATCGTGACCGCGGCGGGCGACAGCCTCTACGTGTTCTTCTTCGCCTGCCGCCTCGGCGACGCCGACGCGGTGCTCCAGCGCGTGTTCAAGCGCCCGCTCGCCGAGCTCTTCCAGGGCGAGCAGCGCTGCGGCGATCCGAAATCGATCGCGGCGCTGCTCGAGACGCTGACCGACGAGATCGAGGCGCAGACGCCGCCCGACTATTCGGGCTGGCTCGAGCTGAATGCGCCGCAGGCGTCGCCGGGTGGAGACGCGGCGGCAACACATACGCCGAACGGAAGCGCCGCCAACGCCAGCACCGTTGCGAACGCCGCAAGCGCCGCGCCTGCAGGCAACGGCGCCGCGCCGGATGCGCCCCAAGCCGGCGGCCTGCTGCCGACGCTCCCCGCATCCGCCGCCGCGCTCGCACCCATCGCGTGGCAATCGTGGCAAGCGGACGGCAGCGAAGCGCCGCGCGCGGAGCCGCGCCCGGTATCGCTGCCGCTCAAAGCCGAGGAACGCTGCTGACATGACGACCCCCACGCTCACTGCGCTCGCTGCCCCCGAGGGGGCTGTCAGTCTCCTTGGGGCGGCCCGGCGGAGACTGACATGACGACCCCACGCTCACTGCGCTCGCTGCCCCCCGAGGGGGCTGTCAGTCTCCTTGGGGCGGCCCGGCGGAGACTGACATGAATACCTTCCTCGGTTATTTCGTCTGGGGGCTGATTCTCGCCGCGCCGCTCTGGTGGCTCGCGTGGCGGCTGCGCCTCGGACGCTTCGTGCCCGACTGGGCCAAGCCCGTTCGCCAGCGGCCGCTCGAATTGCCTCCGCAGTTGGGCGCCCTCGTGATTCGTGGCAAGCGCCGCAGCGATGTCGTGGTGCACCGTCCTTCGGCTGTCCCCGCCGCACCGGCTAACCCAGCCGCGGCGGCCAACCTTGCGGAGCCCCGCTCATGAGAACCGTCGCGATCGTCTCCGCCACGGGCGGCGCAGGCCGCACGACGCTCACCGCCGCGCTCGCGAGCCTGCTTGCCGCGCGTTCGCACGCGGCGCTCGCCGTCGAATGCGATCCCCGCAACGTGCTGGCGCTGCATTTCGGTCTGCGCGAAAGCGCGCGCGAAGGCCTCGTCACGCATCTGCGCGACGCCAATCCCGCCGGCGACAGCTGGGCCCGCGCCGCGCTGCAAAGCGACGATGGCGTGCTCGTGCTCCCTTGGGGCAGCGCGCCCCAAGAAGACGACGACGGCGCCGCCCACCTCCACGCCCACCGCTCCTGGCTGCGCGAGCGGCTCGCGCGCGTGGACCTGCCGGCGAACGGCATCGCACTCATCGACGCCGCGCCCTGGCCTGGCCCACACGCACGCCAGGCGATCGATGCCGCCGATCTCGTGCTCGGCGTCCTCACGCCCGACGCCACGACTTGCGCGACGCTGCCGCGTTTCGCCGCGGCGCTCGCGCGCGCGGGCAAGCGTGCCGCGTTCGTCGCGAACGCCATCGTGCCCGCGCGGCCGCTGCACACCGATCTCGTCGCGCTGCTGCGCGCGCGCCTCGGCCCAGCCATGCTGCCGTATCTCGTGCACGCGGATACGGGCGTGCCCGCCGCACTCGCGGGCGGCGCCCACTTCTGCAAGAGCGCGCCCGCCTCGCAGGCCGCGCACGATCTGAACGGCATCGCGTCGTGGCTCTCGCACTGGGCGGCGAACGCGCTCGCCGAGACGCCGGACAGCGTGCCCGAGGGCGCAACGGGAGCCGGCCGATGATGCGCGCGCAGGCGATCAGGCTGTGGACGGCGTTCTGGGCCTGCCTGCGCGGGGCGGCCGCGCGCGAACTGAGCGTCGCCGCCGACGCCGCATTCGGCCAATGGCTGCTGCGCCTGTTCTTCCGGCCGCCGCGCCCCGGCAAGCGAGACTGGCCGGCGCTCGCGTTCGCCGCGCTGGGCCGCGAGATCGCCGAGCAACTCGACATGGGCAACGACCGCAGCAGGAGCGCGTGGCTCGTGCGCCTGTTCCTGCGCCCGCGCCGCGCGCGCCAGCGTCTCGCCGCCGACTTGCGCAAGCTGCACAAAGCCCCGCATCCGCGCCGCATGGCGCTGCGCGTGTGGCTCGACAAGCATCTCGAGCCCGTCTATCGCCGCCTCGCCAAAACCCACGCGACAGTAGCGGCGCGCTTGCCGGCGATCGACTGGGACGGCATCCGCGCGCGCCTCGAACAGGTCTCCGCCGCGCTCGACCGCGTGCCCTTCCTGCGCCAGTGCCTGCTGTGGCTCGCGTTCGTCGCGGCGGTCGCGATCTGCACGACGCCGCTGCCGCTCGGCAGCCAGGTGCTGCTGTTCTTCCTCGTGTGGCTCATGGTCATGGTCGCGCGCCGCATCCCGGGGCATCTCGCCACCATGCTCATGGTGATGCTCTCGATCCTGATGACGGGGCGCTACGTCTGGTGGCGCAGCACCCAGACGCTGCATCTGTCGAGCGCCGCCGAAGCCTTCGTGGGCTACGTGCTGTTCGCCGCCGAACTCTATACGTGGGTCGTGCTCGTGTTCGGCTACGTGCAGACGGCGTGGCCGCTGCGCCGCAAGCCGAGCGTGCTGCCCGACAATCCCGCCGACTGGCCGACCGTCGACATCTACATTCCGACCTACAACGAACCGCTTTCGGTCGTGCGTCCGACCGTCTTCGCAGCGAGCACGATCGACTGGCCGCGCGAGAAGCTGCGCGTCTATCTCCTCGACGACGGCGGCCGCGACGAATTCCGCGACCTCGCCGCGCAGGTGGGCGTGGGCTATATCCGTCGCAAGGAGCACACGCACGCCAAGGCCGGCAACATCAATCACGCGCTGACGCTCACCGACGGCGAGCTGATCGCGATCTTCGATTGCGATCACATTCCCACGCGCTCGTTCCTGCAGACCACCGTGGGCACCTTCCTCGCCGATCCGAAATGCGCGATGGTGCAGACGCCGCACCACTTCTTCTCGCCCGATCCGTTCGAGCGCAACTTCGACACGTTCCATCGCGTGCCCAACGAAGGAAGCCTTTTCTACGGCCTGATCCAGGATGGCAACGACTTCTGGGACGCCACCTTCTTCTGCGGCTCGTGCGCGATCATCAAGCGCAAACCGCTCGAGTCGATCGGTGGCATCGCCGTGGAGACCGTCACCGAAGACGCGCACACCTCGCTGCGCCTGCATCGCGCCGGCTACACCTCGGCGTACCTGCGCACCGTGCAGGCCGCGGGCCTCGCGACCGAGAGCCTCGCGGGCCATATCGGCCAGCGCATCCGCTGGGCGCGCGGCATGACGCAGATCTTCCGCATCGACAACCCGTGGTTCGGCAAGGGGCTCTCGTTCTTTCAGCGCCTGTGCTACAGCAACGCGATGCTGCACTTCTTCTACGGCATCCCGCGCCTGATCTTCCTCGTGATGCCGTGCGCGTTCCTGTTCTTCGGGCTGCACGTGATCAACACCCCCGCGCCGGTCATCCTCGCCTACGTGCTGCCGTATCTGTTGATCGCCGCCATCGCCAATTCGCGCATCCAGGGCCGCTACCGCCATTCGTTCTGGGCCGAGGCCTACGAAAGCGTGCTCGCCTGGTACATCGTGCTGCCGACCACGATGGCGTTCATCAACCCGAAGCTCGGCAAGTTCAACGTGACCTCCAAGGGCGGCCACATCGAGCGCGACTATCTCGACTGGACCATTTCCGCGCCGTATCTCGTGCTGCTCGGCGTCAACGTGATTGCCGTGCTGGCCGGCATCGGGCGGCTCACGATCTGGCATAGCGACGAGCCCGCCACGGTGTTCATGAACCTGTTCTGGGCCTTCGTGAACCTCACGGTGCTCGGCCTCGCCGTGGGCGTGGCGAAGGAAGCGCGGCAGGTGCGCGTCGCGCACCGCATCCCGCTGCGCGTGCCCGCGATGCTCACGCTGCCCGACGGCCGCACGCTCGCCTGCAAGACCGAGAATTATTCGATGGGGGGCCTGGGACTCGTGCTGCCGCCCGAAGCCGGCGCGCAAAAGCTCGCGGCCGGCGAGCGCGTGAGCGTGTGCCTCTCGCGCGGCACGCTCGAGCACGACTTTCCGGCCGTGGTTGCGCGTCTGGCCGACGGACATCTGGGCGTGCGCTTCGAGGACCTGACGATCGAGCGCGAGCGGCGGCTCGTCGAGTGCACCTTCGGCCGCGCCGACGCCTGGCTCGAATGGGAAGACGTACCGCGCGAGGACGCCCCGCTCAACGGGCTCGTCGAGCTCGTCACGCTGAGCTGGCAGGGCTATCTGCGGCTCGCCGATGCGTTCTTCGACGCGCTCGAGAACCTCTTCACGCGGCGCCGGCCCGAGCGGGGCAACCCGGCGCGCCAGCCGTGACCGATACAACGCCGATACAACGCACGTACAACGCAGGGCACGACGCATACGCCATGCGCCCACGCCATAACGACACGGAATTCACGCTGGAACGCGACTGAACATGGGCCTCTGGAATCTCTACTTCTTAGCCAAGCTGTACCTCTTCTCGCTCGGCAAGCTCAAGGCGGACTGGCTGCTGAACATCCTGTTCGCGTTCGCGCTGCTCGTGCCGGTGAAGCCGCGCTGGCTGCGCATCGCGCGCAACGTGCTCGCGGCGATCGTGGGCATCGGGCTCGTCTATCACGAGTCGGGCATGCCGCCCGTCGGCCGCGCGATCTCGCAGATCCCCGTGCTGCTCACCTTCACGCCGTCGTACATGATGGAGCTGCTCGGGCGCATCGTCTCGCTCTCGATGATCGTGAGCGCGCTGCTCGCATTGCTGCTCTACTTCCTCGTCAACCGCTGGATCCGCGTGACCACCCTCGTGCTGATCGCGCTCGTCGCGATGCCGCTGTGGCAAGGCGCCGGCACGCTGGTCGCGAACGCCACGAGCACGCTCGCCCAGAACGGCAACGATAGCGACAACGCAAACAGCCGCAACGCCGACGAGCCGCGCAACGACCAGGTGGGCAGCTACGACCAGCAACTCGCCGCGTTCCGCGCCAACGAGGAAGGCCGCCACGTAAACTTCACGCCGCTCACGACCGACGCGGGCGCGCAGTTCGACATCATCGTGGTGCATATCTGCTCGCTCTCCTGGGACGATATGGATGTCGTGAAAATGCGCAACAACCCGCTCTTTTCGCGCTTCGACTACGTCTTCACGAACTTCAGCTCCGCCGCGAGCTATAGCGGCCCGGCGGCGATCCGCGTGCTGCGCGCGAGCTGCGGGCAAGAGCCGCACAAGGGGCTTTACGACCCGGCGCCGCCCGAATGCCATCTGTTCGCGCAGCTTGCGCAGGCAGGCTACACGCCGAACGCGCTGCTCAACCACAACGGCCGCTTCGACGACTTCCGCGGCACCGTCATCAAGGAAATCGGCGTGCCGGGCGTGACGATCCCCTCGAACGACGGCCTGCCCGTGGCCATGAAGGAGTTCGACGGCTCGCCGCTCGCGGGCGACTACGACGTGCTCGCGCGCTGGTACAAGCAGCGCGTCGCCGCGGGCGGCGGCCCGGTCGCGCTCTACTACAACACCGTGACGATGCACGACGGTAACCGCATGCCCGGCGCCAACGCCAATCTCACGAGTCTGCAGTCCTATCCGATCCGCCTGAAGTCGCTGCTCGGCGACGTCGACAAGCTGATCGACCTCATCGCGCAGTCGGGCCGCAAAGCCGTGATCGTGTTCGTGCCCGAGCATGGTGCGGCGCTGCGCGGCGAAGACAACCAGATCGCGGGCATGCGCGAGATTCCCACGCCGAACATCGTGCACGTGCCGGTGGGCGTGAAAGTGGTGGGCCTGCGCGCGGGCACCGAGCGCGCGGGCGGCCCCGTCACGATCGACACGCCCACGAGCTTTCTCGCGCTCGCGCAACTGCTCTCGAACCTCGTCGCGAGCAGCCCGTTCCTGCCGGGCGCCCAGCCGCTCGCGCAGTACGCGACGAACCTGCCGCAAACGCGCATGGTGGGCGAGAACGAAGGCACCGTGACGATGACCACGCCCACGGGCTATGTGATCCATACGCCCGACGGCGTATGGGTGCAGGGAGGCAAGTAAATGCCGCTGGGACGCTGGCTGAACGGACGGCGCGCGCGCAGCAATGCGAGCCCGCCCGGCGATATCGACGCGCTCGCGCGACTCGTCGAAGGCGTGGACGCCGAGCGCTACCTCGACGTGCAGGCCGAAGACGCCTGGCAGGAAGCCGCCGGGCGCTGGCCGCTCGTCGCGCAACTGCTCGAACTCAAGGTGGCGCCGCGGGAATAGTGGCGGCGCGTGCCGAGGCGCTAGACGCGCTCGGCGTAGACCGTGCGCTCGATCGGCATGCAGGTGAGCGGACGGCCAGTGGGCGCGATGTACCGGTGCGCGAGCGCTTCGGGCTCGGGCTGCTCGAGCGCGCGCCAGCCATAAGCCGCGAGAAACGCGCGCACCGCTTCGGGATCGAGGCCGAAGCGCCAGATTGCCTGCCGCGAGACGAAGCGCCGATACAGCGCCTCCTGGCCCGGTGGCACCTGCCCTTCGAGAAAATCCTTGCGCACGTAGGTGAAAGCGAGACGGCTGCCGGGCGCGGCCCGCGCCAGCATTTCGAGCGTGGCGCGCACGGTCGCGTCATCGAGATATTGCGTGACGCCTTCCCAGACGAAGAAGGTGCGCCGGTTGCGCGTATAGCCTTGCGCGGCCAGCACGGCATCGAGCGCGAGATGCTCGAAGTCGACCGCCACGAGCGTCCCGAATGACGGTATCGCGCCGAAGCGCTTTGCGAGGCGCTTGCGTTTGGCCGCGATATTGACCGGCTGATCCAGCTCCCACGCATGCACGGGGCTGTTGCGCAGCAGCCGGTAAGCACGCGTATCGAAACCCGCCCCGAGGTTCACGAACGCTTCCATCTGCGGGAGCGCTTCGAGCAGCTTTTCGTCGATATAGCGCTTGCGGCAGAGCATGCCGCCCCACAGGCCCGGATACTTGCTCTCGGCCAACTTGACCATGTGCGCCGCCGTGCGCGCGCCCATCAACGCGATGAGCCAGCGGGCGGGCGCAGGCAGCAGCGCGGCGGCGAGATCGTCTTCGACGATGCGTCGGTGAAGCGCAAGCCGTTGCTCGACGGCCACCAGCGCCATCGGGCCCACGCCGGTTTGCGCGGCCTCTCGCGTCATCGTGGCATTCCGTGAGTTTGGCCCGCTTTGCCCATTTGGGCCGCTTGAACCGCTTGAGCCACTTGAGCCACTTGAGCCGATCTTTCAGGCATCCATCCCGCCTCGCACGCGCCGCCGCCCTTGCACGCGCGCCACCGAATCAAACAGCGCCTGCGCGCGAGCCAGTTCGTCCAGCGCGAGGTCTAGACGAGACTGGGCCTCGCCGCAGGCCAGTGTCAGGTCTGAGTCGTCTGCTTCGTCGTGCGCTGCGCGCATGGCTCGAAATGCCTGATCGACGTTGCGGCTGGCCTCAAGAAAGCGTCGGGCGGCCTCGGCCTCGGTTGAACGGGTGTTGATCGCCATGGATAAGTTCCATCGTTAATTGCGTCCAGTCTGCACCGCGCAACAAGTCCTGTTGAGGGATGCCGTAGAGCAAATCCCCCTGCGCCGCACAGGCGTTCCCCTTGGAGGACGCCCCGAAAGACGCAGTCCTGGAGCGTGAGCCGCCGGCTCGCCTCACGGGCGCCGCGCATTCTGCCGACGCCATATCGAAGAGGTCGCGCGCAAAGAGTTCGCGCGTGATGCCGCGCGCCAGTAGCGCCGAAGATTCGCCGCAGCGGCTGCGCGCCTGTTCGCCACAAGGGTCGAAGTCGGTATCACGCGAGATCGAGCGCATGGCCGCAAGGTCGCGCGCCTTCGCCAGCAGATCAAAGAGATCGCTCGTCACGCCGCGCGCATGCTGCGCCGGCGCTTCGCTGCGCAAACGCTTCGTGAGTTCCAGCCAGGCCTCGAAGTCGGCATTGCGCGCTGCCTCGTGGAGCGCAGCCATGTCGCGCGCCTTCACGCGCGTGGGCTGGGCAAGACGCACGAAATACGGCGCCTCGAGCTCGACGCCGAACGCGACCGGATACCCACCGGCGCCAAATTCGGCCCCCGCCTTTGGCGCCGCGCGCTCGACGCGGTCCACCACCACCGTGCCCTGCGAGGCGCACGGCGCCTTTGCCGTGCTCACGCTGCGCAGGCGCTCGGGCTGCACGCGCAGGCTGCTGCCGATGCCGAGCTCGGTGGGCGACGCACACACGAGCGCGTAGTGATGATCGCGCGGCTTGCCCGAAGGAAAGCGCGTGCGGCTCGTGACGAATACGTGCTGCGGCAGCGGCCGCACCTGGCCGCTCGCGTCCACCCATGCATTCCAGACGAGCGCGTCCTCACGCTTGATGTCGGCCACGCGCGCACGGCTGGCCGCCGGCGAGAACAGCGCGAGAAGCGAGCCCGTGCGCAGCGCGGCGACTTGCGCGCTGGTGCCGAGCGATTGATTAATGCCCCACAGAAACCGCCCTCCGCCCAACCGGCGCTCCCACTCCTTGCGAAGGACGATCGTGGGGAGATCTTCCCCCGTCTCCGATCCGATCCTGGACCAGCAAAACGTGGGCGGTAGGTGTTTCAGTGCCATCGACTTCCTCGGAATGCAGCGCGCTCGCCAATCCGGCGAGCAATTCAATAAACATTACTGTATAGGTATAATGCATGATATGGAAGCCCCAGACACTGAATTCCCCGTGCAGGAACTGCTGCGCCGGCTATCGGCCGATGCGCGCTCATCCAGCGAAATAGCGCGGCTTTCCGGGGTCAGCCAACCAACGGTCTCGCGGCTTCGGCTGTCGAACGGTCGCAGGCTGCGCCGAAGCGCGTCATTCAATAAGCTATGCAGTTTCTACGGCGTGAAGCCCGCCTCGCGGCACGCGGCCGCCTATAACGAATTGCTGCGCAACGCCATCGTCGACGTGTGGGACGGCTCGGAGGAGCACGGCCGCGCGTTGCTCGTGGTGATCAAGGGATTGAAGGAATTGAGAGAACGGCCCGGTTAAGCGCAGCCGTTGTGGGTGGCTCGTCCGGTCATCGCCGCGCATGGCGGAGCAGGAGGTAACCGGATTTGGGAGTAGGCGCGGCGTGACAGGTCTCAGTTGTCGAATCCTGCAGCCCAAAATACACGCCAGGTGGGGTTTGAGAGGCTTCTACGGGCCTTGCAGGGCAGTCGCAGAGTGCAGCAAGCCGGATTGCAGCGCGAAAAATCCCATAAGTGGTTACCTTTCGCCGAGCACTGGCTGCTGCACAACGAGTCACGCCTTTTCGCGACGCTCGCCTAGCCTATAAACAAGACGGCGACGCGCGACACAGCGCGTCGGTAACCTTTTGTTGGCTTCCTGGTCCCTATGAACTCAGTGTCGGCTGACCCTACCCGCGCCACGCTGCACGGCCAGTGTCTGTGCGGCGCGGTGCGCTACCGCGTCGACGATGCATTCGACTACGCCTTCAATTGCCATTGCTCGCAATGCCGGCGCGCCACGGGTGCGGCGTTCAAGCCGTTCGCAGTCATCGCACGCGCGCGCCTGCGCCTCGAACGAGGCGAGGGCGATCTGCTCGTCTACGGCGATCCGGGCGCCGCACACGACGTTCATTGCCGCCACTGCGGCTCGCTGCTGTATTCCGTGGTTCGCGAAGGGGCGTTCGCCCATGTGACGATGGGCACGCTCATCGACACGCCGTCCATTCGTCCGGAAGGCCATATCTTCGTCGGCTCGAAAGCGTCATGGCACGAAATCGCCGATGCGCTGCCGCAATACGACGAATTTCCGCCATAACGCGCCGGCAAGCGCACGTCGGTCAACGCTAACGCATGGCTAGACGTTCTTGATGTTGCGGCGCACTGCAATCGGCAAGTGGGGATCGATCACAGCGCGTCTCGTGCATCCAGGCGTCGCTTCGGCGCAATTCCAGGCAGCGCGCCCGTTTTATCTGACGATATGAAACGTGCGAACCATCGTCCTGGAATTGCGTCTAATCCCGCGCGTGGAAAGCCGCGAAGCGCCCAAAACGCCATTTTGACGACCTTTCAAATACGTTTCGACCCCGGGCAAGCCCGCCTGGTGCGCCGAAGCGACGATTACGGTTGCCTCACGTGGCGTAACGCACTACCATACGCGATCTTTCTGCATTGCACGAAAATCCAGGCCGCCACGCCATTGTGCGTTTGGCGCTCGCTCGGCGGGACCGGCATGCGCCCCCGCCCATTCCCCTGCATTTTTTCGTCATCGCCAGGACGCCACGCCGCTGGCGCGTGACCCTTTTTGCCCTCGTTGGGCAATTCCTTTCGAGGAGATTGTATTGACAAGCCATGACCGGGAAGACACGCTGCCCTCGTCTGCCCGCCCCGCCCGCCGCGCAGCCAAGGACAAGACCGGCGATACGACTCAGATGGACGGCGGCTCGCAACTCGAAAAGCGCCAGCATCAAATGCGCGCGCTCATCAAGCTCGGCCGCGAACGCGGCTACCTGACCCACGCCGACATCAACGACCACCTGCCCGATAACTTCGCGCAGACGGCCGCGCTGGAAACCATCGTCGCCACGTTCAACGACATGGGCGTGCAGGTCTACGAGCAGGCGCCGGACGCCGACACGCTGCTGCTGAACGAAGATACGCGCACGGACTCGCAGGCCGACGACGAAGCCGACGAGGAAGTCGAAGTCGCGCTCTCGACGGTCGACTCGGAATTCGGCCGCACGACCGATCCCGTGCGCATGTACATGCGCGAAATGGGCTCGAGCGAGCTGCTCACGCGCGCCGGCGAAATCGAAGTCGCCAAGCGCATCGAAGACGGCCTTCAGGAAATGATCCAGGCAATCGCGGCTTGCCCGTCGATCGTCGCGACGATTCTCGCCGACGCCGACCGCGTTGCCGCCGAGGAAATGCGTATCGACGAACTCGTCGACGGCATCGGCAGCGACGAAGCCGCGCAGGAACCCGCTGCGGCCGACGCCGACTCGGACGAGGAAGTCGAAGCTCAGGCATCGGACGAAGAAGAGTCGGACGACTCGGACAGCGACGACGAAGATGCCGACAACAGCAAGGCCAACGAGGCCCTGCTCGCGCAGTTGAAGGCCGACAGTCTCGCGATCTTCGCACGCGTGCGCGGGCTCTTCGAACAGATGGCGTGCACGACGGATGCCAACGCGCGCGCGTCGGCTGCCGAAATGCAGATCTGCGCGGACATCCAGCGCGAGCTCGCACCGATCCGCTTCACGGCCCGCACCATCGACCGTCTGTGCACGCTGCTGCACGAGCAGGTCGCGCAGATCCGCGCGATCGAGCGCAACGTGCTGGCGATCGTCGTGGACCGCTGCGGCATGCCGCGCGAAGCCTTCGTCGAGCAGTTCCCGGGCCACGAGACGGACCTCGACTGGGGCGTGCGTGCCGCAGCTGCCTCGAGCAAGTACGGCCCCTCCATCGAGCGCAGCCTGCCGGCCATCCACGCCGAGCAGCGCAAGCTCGCCGAGATCGAAGCCGCTGCGTCGCTGTCGCTCCAGCAGATCAAGGCGATCAACCGCCGCATGACCACCGCCGAGGCAAAGATGCGTCAGGCGAAGGGCGAGATGGTCAAGGCCAACCTGCGTCTCGTGATCTCGATCGCGAAGAAGTACGTGAACCGCGGCATGCAGTTCCTCGACCTGATCCAGGAAGGCAACATCGGCCTGATGAAGGCGGTGGAC
>DATEJU010000457.1:0-3275 GCA_035277805.1 Paraburkholderia sp.
CTTCAAGGACGCCGTGCTCATCGACGACAAGGTGATCGAGGAACTCGACGCCCTCACGCCGCTCGCGCCGCTGCATCAGCCGCACAATCTCGCGGCGATCCGCGCGGTGCGCACGGCGGCGCCAGGGCTGCCGCAAGTGGCCTGCTTCGACACGGCCTTTCACGCGGGCAACGACATCATGGCGCAGCTCTTCGCGCTGCCGTACCGCTACTACGAGGCAGGCATCCGCCGCTACGGCTTTCACGGCCTCTCGTACGAGTACATCGCGCATCATCTGCACGACGTAGAGCCCGACGTCGCGCGCGGGCGCGTGGTGGTCGCGCATCTGGGCAACGGCGCGAGCCTGTGCGCGATGAAAGACGGCAAGAGCGTGGAAACGACGATGGGCCTCACCGCGCTCGACGGCCTGCCCATGGGCACGCGCTGCGGCGCGCTCGACGCGGGCGCGGTGCTGTGGATGATGGCGCAAGGCATGGGCCACGACGAGATCGAGAAGCTGCTCTATCACGAGTCCGGCCTCAAGGGCCTCTCGGGCGTGAGCAGCGACATGCGCGAGCTGCTCGCGAGCGAAAGCGAGCGGGCAAAGCTCGCCGTCGACTTCTACACGTACCGCATCGCGCAGGAAGTGGGCAAGCTTGCCGTCGGGCTGGGCGGGCTCGATGCGCTGGTGCTGACGGGCGGGATCGGCGAGCACGCCGCGCCCATTCGCGCACAGGTGTGCGAGCGGCTCGCGCCACTCTTCGGCATCGCGCTCGATGCGGCGGCCAACGACACCGGCAAGGAGCGCGTGAGTTCGCGCGAGAGCCGCGTGCCGGTCTTCGCCATTCGCACCGACGAAGAGGGGATGATCGCGCTGCATACGGCGCGGCGGCTGCGCGCGGCGTTGGCGCATTGAGGCAGTGGCGCCGCGGTGGCCTCGCGGCGCTGCCTGCGTGCGGCCGGAGCACGCGAGCGCAAAGCGAACCAGCAGCGAATGCCGGGGGAATCCCGGTTGAGCTTCGGTTGAGCTTCAGGCGAACTTCAAGCGATCGTTCAGGCTGAACCGCGCGCCATCCGCCGCTTCGTTCGCCCTCTGCGCATCGTCCTGTGGAGCGTGCCGCGCCTCGTCGCGCAGACGCCTCGGCGCTTCGCAATGCACCAGCGTATCGACGAAATACTTCGCGCGCGGCCACGGGCCGAAGCCCGCCGCCGTGTTGATGTGCCCCGCGTCGCCAAGATTCACGAACGCGCTGCCCAGTTGCTGCGCGAGGCGCTGTGCACCGTCGAGCGGCATCCACGGATCGGTCTCGCTGCCGACGAGGATCGCGGGCACAGGCAGACGCCGCGCCTCGAAGGCGCCGGCGAAGCGGAACTTCTCCGGGCTCGCGGGCGCGACGAGCAGCACGCCCGCCACGTCGGCGGCAACGAGGCCCTGCTGGAGCGCATGCGCCGCCACGAGGCAGCCGAAGCTGTGCGCGGCAAGCAGGAACGGCCCGCGCTCGCGCGCCAGCAACCGCGCGAGCGCACGGCTCCAGCGCGCCAGATCGGGGGCGTCCCAGTCGTCCTGCTCCACGCGCAGCGAGCGCGCGAACTGGCGCTCGAGCCAGCTCTGCCAGTGCGCGCCTTCACTGCCGTGCAGGCCCGGCACGGTGACGAGTCTGGGCGGCCAGCGGGAAGATGCGCACGAAAGCATGATTTTTTCCTCGCTTCGACGGGTTGTGAATGGATTGTGATCCGCAGCCCGCGCGTGCCGAACCAATTTTTTTTGCTTAGCTTTTTCGCGCCCCGCCCGCTCCGCTGTGCCGCACCGCCACGGCGCGGACCGCGCGGAGAAAGCCCGGCACCCTCGGGCATGAAAAAGTAGAATGTGGCGACCTAGCCCTTTCATCTCGCAATCCGCAGGGAAAAGAACCACGATGAAAATTCTGTTCTGGCTCCCGCAAGCCGACGCCTCCGCCTGGCTCCACGGTCTCGCGCGCGCCCTGCCCGGCGCCGAGCTGCGCGAATGGCAGCCCGGCGATACGGCCCCCGCCGATTACGCCGTCGTCTGGCATCCGCCGCGCGAGCTTTTCGCGGCGCGCCAGGGGCTGCGCGCGGTCTTCAATCTGGGGGCGGGTGTCGATGCGATCCTCGCGCTCGAACGCGATCAACCGGGCACGCTGCCGCAGGACGCGCTGCTCGTGCGCCTCGAAGACTCGGGCATGGCGCCGCAGATGGCCGAATACGTGCAGCACGCGGTGCTGCGCTATCTGCGCCGCTTCGACGAATACGCGCTGCAACAGGCGCGCCGCGAATGGCACGTGCTTGCGCCGCATCCGCTCGAGACCTTCACAGTGGGCGTGCTCGGCCTCGGCGTGCTGGGCGCGCAGGTCGCGCGCTCGGTGGCGTCGCTTGGCGTGCCGGTGCGCGGCTTCTCGCGCAGCGCGAAGACGCTCGACGGCATCGAGACGTTCTCGGGCGAGCTGCATGGCCCGGAGTTCGACGCGTTCCTGAGCGACGTGAAAGTGCTCGTGAACCTGCTGCCCGCCACGCCCGACACCGAAAACGTGCTCGACGCGCGCACCTTCGGCAAGCTCGAGCGCGGCGCGTATCTCGTGAACGTCGCGCGCGGCTCGCATCTGGTTGAAGAGGACCTCGTGGACGCGCTCGCGAACGGCACGCTCGCGGCCGCCACGCTCGATGTGTTCCGCCACGAGCCGCTCGCACCCGATCACCCGTTCTGGCGCGAGCCGCGCATCACGATCACGCCGCACAGCTCCGCGCTCACGCTGCGCGAAGAGGCGATCTCGCAGATCGCGGACAAGATCGAAGCGCTCTCACGCGGCGAGACGGTGAGCGGAATCGTGCATACGGCACGCGGATATTGAAGCGCGCGGATCGCATCGGCACGCGAGTCGAGACGCACGCAGAAACACTGGCTAAACGCTGGCTGGACGCAGCGTGGATACATTGCAGGAGACAGACATGGCAACACTCCCCACCGCAGTCAAGATCGTCGAAGTCGGACCGCGCGACGGTCTGCAGAACGAAAAGGAATTCGTGCCCACCGCCGTGAAGATCGAGCTGATCGACCGGCTCTCGAAGGCGGGCTTCCCGAATATCGAGGCGGCCTCGTTCGTCTCGCCGAAGTGGGTGCCGCAAATGGCCGACGGCGCCGAAGTCATGACCGGCATCGCGCGCCGCGAAGGCGCGCTCTATTCGGTGCTCACGCCGAACATGCGCGGCTTCGAAGGCGCGCTCGCCGCGCACGCGGGCGAAATCGTGATCTTCGGCGCCGCGAGCGAGGCGTTCTCGCA
>DATEJU010000458.1:0-3785 GCA_035277805.1 Paraburkholderia sp.
CGGTGATCCGCGGCGAGGGCAAGGGCTTTTCGGCGGGCGGCGACCTCGCGCTCGTCGAGGACATGGCCACGCACTTCGACGTGCGCGCGCGCGTCTGGCGCGAGGCGCGCGACCTCGTCTACAACGTGATCAATTGCAGCAAGCCCATCGTTTCGGCGATGCACGGCCCGGCGGTGGGCGCGGGGCTCGTGGCGGGCCTGCTCGCCGATATTTCGATCGCGACGAAGTCGGCGCGCATCATCGACGGGCACACGCGCCTTGGCGTGGCGGCGGGCGATCACGCGGCGATCGTCTGGCCGCTCCTGTGCGGCATGGCGAAGGCGAAGTACTACCTGCTGCTGTGCGAGCCGGTGAGCGGCGAGGAGGCCGAGCGCATCGGTCTCGTTTCGCTCGCCGTGGACGAGAACGACTTGCTGCCCAAGGCGTTCGAAGTCGCGAAGCGGCTCGCGAATGGTTCGCAGACCGCGCTGCGCTGGACCAAGTACGCGCTGAACAACTGGCTGCGCCAGGCGGGGCCGAATTTCGATACGTCGCTTGCGCTCGAATTCATGGGCTTTGCCGGACCCGATGTGCACGAGGGCGTGAAATCGCTGCGCGAGCGGCGCGCACCGGATTTTCCTGGCGGCGATCCGTTCTAAGGACCGTCGTGGTGCCGCGCGCTGCTCACGCGTGTCGGTGACAGCATGCGTGCCGGCGCACGTGCGCGCGCAGCTTGCCGCCGCGCGCCCGGCGGCGTGGCCTGCGCGGTATGATCGAAGCGTAACCATCTGCGCTTGTGCGCGCGGCCCGCAACGAGAAACGACGTTTCGCTGCGAGCCGCAAGCCGCAGCGAGCCACATCCTGGCGCCCGCCCGAGCCGGCCGCCTACCCTGGCGGACCCGCGTGGCCAGCCAACCTTGCGAGGGAGAATCCGCATGACCGAATCAGCAGGCTCCGTGCCGCCGTTCCCGGGCTTTCCCGGCTTTCCGCCCGCCGAGATGCTCGACCGCATGTGGGGGATGATGCGCCTCACGCCCTTCGGCAGCGCATTCCCCGGTAGCGAGCCGGGAGCGGGGCAGGGACTTGGACCGTCGCTGTCGATGATGTCCGACATGATGACGCCGCTCACCAATGTCGAGGAGCTCGACAAACGCATCACCGATCTGCGCGCGGTCGAGCAGTGGCTCAAGCTCAACCTGAGCATGCTGCAATCGGCGATCCAGGCGCTCGAAGTGCAGCGCGCGACGCTTTCCACGCTGCGCGCGTTCGGCGCGTTCGCGCAATCGCAGATGAGTCCGTCGAACACGCAAGGCGCGCCGGAACCCGAGCCGCGCGACGCGCGCGCACAGCCGGGCGCTCAATCGGCCGGGGCAGAGCAGTCAGCCGGGGCCGATGCGTCCGCGCCACCGCCCGGCTTCGATGCCTCGGCATGGTGGAACCTGTTGCAGTCGCAATTCAATCAGCTCGCGCAGTTCGCGATGGCCCAGCCCGCTGCGGCAGCCGAGGCGGCGCAGGCTGCGGCCGAAGCGGCCGCGCCGCGTGCCAAGCCGGCAGCCAGGCGCAGTGGCAGTAGCGGCGGCGCCAGCGCGGGCAAGACGGCTGCGCGCGGCGCGAAGCGCTCGCCGGCGCAGTCCGAGTAAGGCCCGGCGAGGCGCAGAGGCGCGTCGACCAGCGGTTCAATGCAGTCAAAGGGTAGTCAAGGGCAGTTAAAGGCAAATCCGTCCCGAGGGACGAAGCAAACGGGGAGCGTCGGCATCATGCGGCTTGCGCTCGTGATGATGGGTGGCGGCGCACGCGCGGCCTACCAGGCCGGCGCGCTGCGCGCGCTCGCGGAACTCGCTGCGCAGGCCGAGCCGGCGCGGCGTGCGATGCCGTTCACGGTGATTTGCGGCACTTCGGCGGGCGCGATCAACGCCACCTCCATCGCCAGTCATGCCGACCACTTCCTGCACGGCGCGCAGGGCCTCGTCGATATCTGGTCCAATCTGAGCGCCGGCCAGGTGTATCGCGCCGACTTGCCCGGCGTCGCGGCGGCGGGCGCGCGCTGGCTCGCCGCGCTCGCGTTCGGCTGGGCCACTTTCGGTCTTGCGGCGCGGCGCACGCCGAGAACGCTGTTCGATAACGCGCCGCTCGCCCATTTTCTGGCCGACAGGGTCAGCTTCCACCGCATCGAGCAGATGCTCGACGAGCGTCTGCTGCACGCGCTCGCCGTGACCGCGCTCAGCTATTCGTCGGGGCAGCATCTCACCTTCTATCAGGCGAGCGAGCCGATCCACGCATGGCGCCGCGCGCAGCGCACGGCGCGCATGGTCGCGCTCACGCCCGCGCATCTGCTCGCTTCGGCGGCGATTCCCTATGTCTTCCCGGCCGTACGTCTCGAACTCGACGGTCATCATGAATATTTCGGCGACGGCTCGATCCGGCAGATCGCGCCGCTCTCGCCGGCCATCCACTTCGGCGCCGAACGCATCGTCGTGATCGGCGCCAACGCGAGCGCGCCCGAGGTGCCCGCCGCGCGCCCCGACATCGACGTCTATCCGACGCTCGCGCAGATCGGCCAGCAGGTGCTCGCGAGCGTGTTCCTCGACGCGCTCGGCGCCGACATCGAGCGTATCGAGCACGTGAACCGCATGGTGCTGCACCTGCCGCACACGGTCGAGCCCGAAAGCGGCTGGCGGCACATCGACGTGCTCGCGATCGGGCCGAGCGAGCGCATCGAATTGATCGCGGCACGTCACTTGCGGGAGCTGCCGCTCTCGGTGCGCATGCTGCTGGGGGCGGTGGGCGGCAATCGCGCGTCGGGCGCCGCGTTTGCGAGCTACCTGCTGTTCGAGAGCGCTTTTACCCGGGAACTGATCGAACTCGGCTACCGTGACACGCTCGCTCAACGCGAGATCCTGTTGGGATGGCTCAAACAACCGTCGGACTTGCCTTCCGACGTGGCGCATGGGTAGCCGGAGGCGCGCCGGAACTGAAAGATCGGCGTGCTATCATCGTGTAAGGTTTTTCCGACCGCCATCGGGTGCTCAACCGCGTCAACGCGGCCGGGCTGGCGGCGGGCGCGGGAGATGCTGCGTAACCGCGGCAATCTGCCGCGGTTTGTTGGGATGCTCGCCGGACTGTGCGTCGGGGCCGCGGCGCCTCGCGTGAACGGGACGGGCGGGTGGCCAAACGACGCGGGCGGCACCCCGCGAATTTTCCGGCAGCCGGATTCGAGGCACAGCAACGACCCAGAATCCACAAGGCGCCTTCCAATCCGGCATGGCAGATTGCCGCTCGACAGGAAGTAATCTGTTCAGCGGGGGTGTAATTGCGTCCGGGCGGCCGGTTACCGCGTAAAATTAAATGTTTTCGCCTGCGCGCGCGTAGAGAGGTTAAAGCGGACGTCAAAGCGACGCGCGCCGCAGGCAGCAAGATACAAGTCGTCATGCGCAGAACAGGGGCGGGACTATGAACACGATGCTTTATCCGGAACTTTACAAATCGCTCGAATCGGTCCGATGGGATATGGAAAAGGATATCCCCTGGGACAAGTTCGATGCGTCGCTCCTCACCGACGAGCAGGCCAGGACCATCAAGATGAACGCGATCACCGAGTGGTCCGCGTTGCCGGCCACGGAGATGTTCCTGCGCGACAATCACCACGACAGCGACTTCTCCGCGTTCATGAGCGTGTGGTTCTTCGAGGAGCAGAAGCACTCGCTCGTGCTGATGGAGTACCTGCGCCGCTTCAAGCCGGAGCTCGTGCCCACCGAGGAAGAGCTGCACGCCGTGCGCTTCGAGTTCGATCCGGCGCCGCCGCTCGA
>DATEJU010000459.1:0-10560 GCA_035277805.1 Paraburkholderia sp.
CAGCGAGCAGAAGTAGTTGTCGCAGACGGTGAACGCATCGGCCAGCGCGTAGTGGAACGGAATGTCCGCGCGCAGGTAATAGCCCATCGTCATGTCCGTCTTGTACTGCGGCCACTGGTTGTACGCGCCGTTGTTGATCGCCGAGTGGGTGGGGTACCACGAGTGATCGAGATCGCCCACGCATTGCGCGCTCGTGGTCTGCGTGTCGAGGTGGAACGGCAGCACGGGCTTCGTCGCGTCCTCCTTCGACGGCTGATACCAGACCGGCTTACCGCCGGGCAGCGGAATCGGCAGACGGTCGTTATAGCCGCGCACGCCGCGCATGTGGCCCAGATAGTGGTCGAAGGAGCGGTTCTCCTGCATGAACACCACGATGTGCTCGACATCGCGGAGCGAGCCGGTGCGCGAGAACGCCGGGATCGCGAGCGCATTGCGGATCGATCCGGGCAATACGGTCATCGCCGCGGCGGCGGCGCCCGAGGACGCGACGGTCTGCAGGAAACGGCGACGGCTGGTTGACGTCATGGTGGTTCACCTTTCTGCTTGTGTTCTGCTGGTGCAGGGAGTGAGCGTGCATACGCACACAGAGGGGGGATTACTGACTCGTCGTTGCGGTGCTGCTGGAATCGTTGCCGGTGCTCGATGGCGGCGGGGCGTCGCCGGGTGCGTAGCTCATGATGGGCGCGACTTGCTGGCTATCGGCGGCCAGGCTCGCTTGCACGCTCGCTACCGCGTTGCTGGCGAAGTCGGCGGCGCTGGCGATGTTGGTGGCGTTGGTGGCGTTCTGAGCCGAAGGCTCGATACCGCCGGCCACGTTCTCAGTAGAAGAGACCGATGCCTGTGGCAGCGGCGCGGCGGAATCCTGCGCTCGCGCTGCTTCGCTAGAGCGCGCTGGCGCGTTTGCGGCGTCGTCTTGCGACGGCGAGCTGGTGCCCGGGCCGCATGCGGCGAGCATGATGGTTGCCAGCACAACCGCTGTCACGGGCGCCAGTGACAGCGCGAAAGGGCGTCTTTGCATGTGCGCTTCCGATCGTGGGAAATGAATCGGGAGATGAGCAGGGAATGCGTCGGCGCACAGTTTCGCCAGTCTCGAAGAAAAAATTGTGAAACCCGTGAAAACGTTTGCGCGCGATGAATTTTCTTTTGCAAACGTTTTTGCTGCGAATGCGCGGGTGCGCGGGTGCGATAGCGCCGATCGAGCACCGGCCTGAGCGCGAGCCGGTGCGTATGCGCTAATTCTGTTAGGATGCGCGGTCTCGTTCAGCTCGCGCCGAATCGCGTCCCTTCGTGCCGTCGATTCCGCTACGCGCACCGCTGCGCTCGCGCGAGCCGCCTCGCAAATGAACCGCTTCACGGCGGCGCCTGGCGCGCGACCGTGACTGCCGCTTCAAGCGCCGCTCCGCTTTTTTCAGCCAACCGTACTGTCCCATGGAATCCGCCCGTTCCGGCTCCAGCCGGCTTTCCTCGATGCGCCGCGAACTGCTTGCCGGTCTCACCTCGTCATTCGCGCTCGTGCCCGAGTGCATCGCCTTCGCACTCGTCGCGCATCTGAATCCGTTGATGGGCCTTTACGGTGCGTTCTTCATCTGCACGATCACGGCGCTGTTCGGCGGCCGGCCCGGCATGATCAGCGGCGCGGCGGGCTCCATGGCCGTCGTGATCGTGGCGCTGGTGGTGCAGCACGGTCCGCAATATCTGTTCGCCACGGTCGTGCTCGGCGGCCTGCTGATGATGCTGTTCGGCGCGCTGAAGCTCGGCAAGCTGATCCGCATGGTGCCGCATCCGGTGATGCTCGGCTTCGTGAACGGCCTCGCGATCATCATCGCGCGTGCGCAGTTCGAGCATTTCAAGGCGCCCGGCCCCCATGGCGCGGGCATGCAATGGATGCACGGGCAGGCGCTGTGGCTGATGTGCGGGCTCGTCGCGCTCACGATGGCGATCGTGTTCGTCGTGCCGCGCGTGACGAAAGCGGTGCCGCCCGCGCTGGTTGCGATCGTGGGCGTGGGCGCGGCGGCGGCGCTCCTGCATCTGCCCGCGCGCACGCTCGGCGATATGGCGCATATCGCGGGCAGGCTGCCGGTCTTTAGCGTGCCGGCCGTGCCGATGAACATGGAGACGCTGCGCATCGTGCTGCCATACGCGGTGCTGATGTCGCTCGTGGGTCTGCTGGAGACGCTCCTCACACTCAATCTCACCGACGACGTGAGCGGCACGCGCGGCCAGCCGAATCGCGAATGCGTGGCGCTGGGCGCGGCCAATGTGGCGGCGGGGATGTTCGGCGCGATGGGCGGCTGCGCGATGATCGGCCAGACCGTCATCAATCTGGGCTCGGGCGGGCGCTCGCGCATCTCGGGCGTGACGAGCGGCGTCATGATCCTGCTGTTCATCGTGTGCCTCTCGCCGTTGATCGAGCGTATTCCGCTCGCGGCGCTGGTGGGCGTGATGTTCATCGTCGCGGGACAGACGTTCGCGTGGGGCTCGCTGAGCGTGCTGCACAAGGTGCCGCGCAACGACGCCGTGGTGATCGTCGCCGTGACGGTCATTACCGTCTGCACCGATCTGGCGACCGCCGTGCTCTGCGGCATCGTCATCGCTTCGCTGAATTTCGCGTGGCAGCACGCGCGCGAGTTCCGCTGCGAGATGCGCGACGATGCCTCGGGCGAGCGCATCTACGCGCCGCATGGCACGCTGTTTTTCGCGTCGGCGGCGCATTTCCAGATGCTTTTCGATCCGGCGCGCGACCCGGCGCAGGTGCGCCTCGACTGCGCGCATCTGCACGTGGCCGATCACTCGGCCATCGCGGCGCTCGAAGCCGTGCAGGCGCGCTATGAACGCACGGGCAAGCATCTCGTGTTTGCGAATCTCTCGCCGCGTTGCCGGGGCTTGCTGATGCGCGCGCAGGTCGAGGTGCGGCTGGACGAGGCGCGCGTGCAGGCATTGCGTGACTACGCGTGAGGGCGGCAGGCCCAGCGGCCCGCTTGCGCCGCGCGGTTCCCCGAAGCGCGGCGGCTCACGCCGTTCTGGCCGCGGGGATGGTAATGCCTTCGAGTATGTCGCTGGCGCGATGCGGCTGCGCGACCTGGTCGATGAAGAACACGTCGCCGCTCGCGTGCCGCGTGCGCAGCGGCAGGATGGCCTGATAGGCCGGCGAGCGATACCACGCGCGTGCGCGCTCGCGGTCGTCGAACTCGATGACGATCAGGTTGCCCCTGAACGTTCCTTCGAGCCGCTCCACGGGACCGCCGTGGATGATGAAGCGGCCGCCGAACGGCGCGAGCGTGCCGTCGATCTTTTCCAGGTATTCGACGATCTCGGCGCAAAGTTCGGTTTGATGCAGATGGGCGATGGCGTAAGTGGTCATGGCTATCTTCGCGGGCTCATGGAAATGGGCGTGAACAGGTAGCGAGAATAGGGCGGGGCGCGAGACGAATCGATTACGTGCGAGGTAAAGGCAAAGCGGCGGCGTTCCGGCCAATGAGAAGTTAGTGAACGTCGGGCAAAAGACGTAATGCAATGGTAAGAAAAGACTGTGAAAAGCCCGAATCTCGACGAATTAGCGAGCCCTCAAAAAAAAGCTTGCAAATGCATAGGGAAAACCCTAGAATCAACTCGTCTCCTCCATGTCTCCTCCTGATATGGATTCGGCCCGCCCACTCAGGCGGGCTTTTTCTTTTTCGGCGCGCAAAAACCCCATAAAAACACCGCGCGCGCGGCCGGCCTCGACCTGTCCCCATCTGCTTGCCCGCAGGCATCGAGAGTAAAATCGCCTGATCGGCGCCCCGCCCGGGACGCTCGAGCGTCCAACGCAACCCCAACGCAACCCCAACGCTCCGATGAAACCGTCTCCAGCGGAAGACAAGAAGCAGCGCAAGCAGCCGCCTGTCTGGCTGCTCAACACCCTGACTGCGCTCGTGGGTGTGCTCACGCTCGCGCTAGGCGTGGGCTGGCTGATCCGCAGCTGGGTCGTCGATCGGGAGATGCCTTACTTTGCGATTCCGCTTGTGCTTTGCGTGCCGGTGATCGTCGCCGTGGCGTTTCGCAATATCTGGGACTGAGGGCGCGCGCGCTTTCTCTCGATTCAGCGGCCGAACCGCTCCACGCACGCTTGCCGTACGCGCTCGATCGGCGCGCCCCACGTTTCGTCGACTGCCTGCCGAAAGAGCCGCACCGTTTGCGGATACCACGGCGAATCTTCGCGCGCATGGAGCCAGCGCCAGTCCACATCGCGGCTTGGCAGCATCACCCAGCAGGGCGTGCCGAGCGAGGCGGCCAGATGGGCCGTCGAGGTGTCCACGCAGATCAGCAGGTCGAGCTGCGAGACGATGGCCGCCGTATCCACGAAATCGGCAATCCCGGCGCCCAGGTGCAGGATCGGCTGGGCCGCGCCCGCGCGCTGCGCCTCTTGCGCTTCGTCTTCTCCCGCGCCTTTTTGCAGACTCACGAACTTGAGCTCCGGCACGCTCCAGAGCGGCGCGAGCGCCGCGAGCGAGGGAATCGAGCGATGGTGGTCGTTATGGTGCTTCGGATTGCCCTTCCACACGAGCCCGATGCGCGGGCCCGCGCCGAGCGCTTCGAGTCGCGCGGCCCACTTGCGCACGAGCGCGGGGTCCGGCTCGAAGCGGGTTGGCGGCGGCGTTGTCGCGACGGTGGTGGCGAGACGCAGCGGCATGCTCAGCGGGCTCGCCCAGTAGTCGAACTGAGCGGCGCGCGCCTTGGCTTCGGCGTGCGTGAGCACGGCGTCGATGCCTTCGACGCCCGCGAGCACGCGGTGGAGGGCGTCGACGCAACCGAACGCCACGTGCGCCGCGCCTTGCGCCTTGACGAGACGCGCGTAGCGGGAGAACTGCAGCATGTCGCCGAGACCGTCTTCCTGCCACAGCAGCAGCGACTTTCCTGCGAGCGGCTCGCCTTGCCAATGCGCGCAGCTCAGCATCTCGCGTGAAGCGAAATGCACGAAGCCCGTGTTCTCGTAGCGCCGTTCATAGAGACGCCAGCCTTCCTCGTAGCGGCCCATGGTGATGAGCAGCGTGGCGAGGCGAAACACGGCGTCGCCGTAATCGGGCGCGAGCGCGATTGCGCGGCGGTACGCGCCCTCGGCTTCGTCGAGCGCGCCGAGCTCCTTCAATACGCCGCCCAGGTTGAAATGGGCCTGCGCGATATCGGCATTGCAGGCGAGTGCTTGTTCCAGCGTCGCGAGCGCTTCCGGCAAACGGCCGAGCATGCCCAGCATGCAGCCGAGGTTGTTCAGCGTCTGCGCGCGCGTCGGAGCGAGCCGCAGGGCCGTGCGGTAGGCCGTTTCGGCTTCGGGGTAGCGTTCGAGCTGCTGCAGGGCGACGCCAAGGTTGTAGTGCGCGTCGACGTGGTCGGGGCGCAGCGCGAGCGCTTGACGGTAGAGCAGCTCGGCTTCGGGTTGGCGCTTGAGCTCCGTGAGCACGCAGCCCAGATTGTTGAGTGCTTCGACATAGTCTGGCCGGATTTTGATAGCGAGACGGCATGCCAGCTCCGCTTCCATCAGTCGGCCAAGCGACTTGAGCAGCGTGCCGTAATTGTTCAGCGCCTCGGGATATTGCGGCTCGGCGAGCAGCGCCTGGCGCCAGGCTTCCTCGGCTTCTTCGATGCGTCCGCGCTCGCGCAGCAGCGTGCCGAGATTGTTGTGCGCGCGAGCATATTGCGGATTGCCCGCGAGCGCCGCGCGGTAGGCCGCTTCGGCTTCGTCGCGGCGGCCTGCTTCGTGCAGGACGATGCCGAGGTTGTAATGGGCGTCCACGTGTCCGGGCTGATGCGCGAGCGCCATCCGATACGCGAGCTCCGCTTCCTGTGCGCGCCCGAGGCGATGCAGCACGATGCCGAGATTGCTGTGCGCATCTGCGTGCGCGGAGTCCACGGCGAGCAATTGCCGCCAGAGCGTCTCGGCGGCGGGCCACCGGCCGAGTGCCGTGAGCATCGCGGCGAGGCCATGCCAGGCAGCCACGAACGTGGGCTTCGCGGCGATGCAGCGCTGCCACAGGGCATGCGCCGCGTCTGTCTGGCCCGTGCCCAGGGCGCAGAGCGCGGCCAGATGGAGCGTCTCGGCCTGCGCCGCGTCGTCCGCGCACGCCTGCGTGCCGACGAGTGGCGCGAGCACGGCGAACGCCTCGGCGAAGCGGCCTTGCGCGCTGAGCGCGCTCGCTTCCTGCTGGCGGTCGGAGTGGATGGGCGCGTCGGTGGTCGTCGAGGTCACGGTGGGGCGGGCGAAATGGAGGACGCTACGAGCTTACGACAGGCCCCGGGTGGGCAACGCCGCGATTAGAGCGTGCCGGGGCCGCCTGTTCGACGAATCGCGCCGAATCGCGCCGAATCGCGGCCGTCCATCTCCCGCATTTCGATATCGTAAGGCGCCGCGGCCGCGCCCGGCAGGTTCGGCGCGAGCGCGCTATGCTTCGCAGCATTGCGCGCTGCGCTGAACGGAGTCGAGCGCAACGTTGCGTACCGCACCGCCAGAGAGAGGAGCATTCGATGCAATATCGCCGTTTTGGCCATACTGGTCTTTCCGTTTCGCGTCTGTGTCTCGGTACGATGACCTTCGGCTTGCAGACCGAAGAGGACGTGTCCCGTCTCATTCTCGACAAGGCCGCCGACGCCGGCATCAACTTCATCGACACGGCCGACATCTATCCGCTCGGCGGCGGCGAGACGCACGCCGGGCGCACGGAGGAGATCGTCGGGCGCTGGCTCAAAGGGCGGCGCGAGCGTTTCATTCTGGCGACCAAGGCCGTGGGCAAGGTCGGGCCGTCGCCGTGGGACGAGGGCGCGTCGCGCAAGCACTTGCTCGATGCCATCGACGCTTCGCTGCGCCGCCTCGGCACCGATTACGTCGACCTCTATCAGTTGCACTCCGACGACCAGAACACCCCGCTCGACGAAACGCTCGAAGCGCTCGACACCATCGTGCGCGCGGGCAAGGCGCGCTATATCGGCGTGTCGAATTTCCTCGCCTACCGGCTCGCCCGCGCGCTCGGCCGTGCGGACGTGTTGCGCAGCACGCGCTTCGTTTCGGTGCAGCCGCGCTACAACCTGCTGTTCCGCCAGATCGAGCGCGAGTTGCTGCCGCTCGCGGGCGAAGAGGGGCTCGCCGTGATTCCGTACAACCCGCTCGCCGGTGGCCTGCTGACGGGCAAGTACCAGCAGAACAGCGCGCCTGCCGAAGGGCGTTTCACCCAGAGCGTGGGCGCGGCCGGGAAGATGTATCACGACCGCTACTGGCACGCGCGGGAGTTCGAGACCATCGAGACGCTGCGCGGCATCGTCGGGCAGGCCGGGCAGTCGCTCACGACCGCTTCGATCGCATGGGTGCTGGCCAATCCGCTCGTCACTTCCGCGCTCATTGGCGCGAGCAAGCCGGAGCAGCTCGATGCGTCGATCGCCGCCGCCGATCTCGAGCTCGATCCCGCGCTGAAGACGCAACTGGATGAGGCGAGCGCCGCGTATCGGCTGGGCGATGCCGCGCGCTGATTGCAGATCGATAAGATATCCGAAATAAATCGCCGGAAAGGAGCAGGGGCGCCGTCATGCGTGCGCCCCTTTTTCATGATCTCGCCGCTTTCGCCGCTTTCGTCGCCTTCAGGGCACCATCACCTGGCGTCCCACCACCTTGCCTTGCGCGAGCGCCTCGAGCGCCGCGTTGATTTCGCCGAGCGGCCGGCTCGACACCGGCGAGGGTTGCATCTTGCCTTCGCGCATCAGCGCAACGAGCTCGCGCAGCTCGGGCAGCGTGCCCACATAGCTGCCTTCGATCTTGAGCGGCCGCATGGGAATGACCGGCAGCGAGAGCGTGATGTCGCCGCCCATCAGGCCGACCACCACGACGTGGCCGCCGCGCGTGCACGCATCGAGCGCGAGCTTCACGGTGGGCGTCGCGCCCACGAGGTCGAGCACGGCGCGGGCGCCGCCGCCGGTGGCCTTGACGACCTGCTCGACGGCATCGGGCGCGCGCGCGTCGATGGCGGCGAGCGCGCCTTCCTTGAGCGCGGCCTCGCGCTTGGCGGCATCCACGTCCACCACGATGGCGCCTTTCGCGCCCAATGCCTTCAGCACCTCGATGGCCATCATGCCGAGGCCGCCCGCGCCGATGATCACGACCGGGTCTTCGTGGATGCGCGCGCCGAACTTCTTGAGCGCCGAAAAAGTGGTGACGCCCGCGCACGCGAGCGGCGCGGCCTTCACCGGGTCGAGGCTGCCGAGATCGACCAGATAGCGCGGATGCGGCACGATCACGTAGTCGGCGAAACCGCCGTCGCGCATCACACCGAGCGATTGCGGCTTGGTGCAGATGTTTTCCTCGCCGCGCAGGCACGCCGCGCATTCGCCGCAGCCGATCCACGGATGCACGACCGCCATCGTGCCGGCCTTCACGTCGCCGGCCTGGGGGCTCGCCTCTGGACCTGCGGCGACCACTTCACCGCAGATTTCATGGCTCAGCGTGAGCGGCAGCTTGATGCCGCGGTCGGCGAGCGAGAGCTTCTTGCCGCCGCCCAGGTCGTAGTAGCCCTCCCAGATGTGCAGGTCGGAATGGCAGAGTCCCGCGGCCTTCACGCGCACGAGCACTTCGGTGCCTTTGGGTTGCGGCGTTTCGCGCTGGACGAGTTCGAGCGGCTGACCGTGGTGGGTCACGCAATAACAACGCATCTGCATCGATGTCTCCGTTGGAGTGGGTGTGTGGCGGTGAGGCGATGTCGGTTTGCTTGCATCATAACGGATATGCGATAAATTCGTCCGCCCGTTCTTTTTTCGGGGCCGGCAGTCAGGATGCTCGGAGCGTGACACAAAAATTCGTACAACGGATGAATTGCCGGGCGAGGGAATCCACCGAGGACAGACATGAACACCCCATCGAAGACGTTCGAAAAAGGGCTTGAATCAGGGCCTTATCGTACCCGGTTGGTTGCATAGCTAACGACAACGGTTTATCCTGTGGCCATGTTCGATCAGTGTCTTTACTTCAACACGTCGGCGCTCGCGCGCCGGCTCGAACGCGAGTGGTCCGAGGCGTTCGTGCCTTTTGGCCTCACGCCGCCGCAGGGTTTCATGCTGCGCGCGGTGCTCGAGCGGCCCGGATCGCTGCAGCGCGAGCTGGCGGACCTGCTCTCCATTGCGCGGCCCACGGCCACGCGCGTGCTCGACGGGCTCGAGGCGCGCGGCTACGTGGCGCGTCAGCGCACCATGGGCGACCAGCGCGAGGTGGCGATCGTGCCCACGGCGCAAGGCACGTCGATCCGCGAGGCGCTCAATCACGCGAGCGCGCAGGTCACGGGCCGCATCAAGCGCTCGCTGGGCGGCGAGGCGTTCGTGGATACCGTGAGCCGGCTGCGCACGGTGCGCGCGACGCTCGGCTAGGGCCTGTTGCTGGCGGGACGCAAGCGCGATTGCGGCTTTGCGGACGCGCGGGAAGCAAGCGGGGCAGATGCGCCGCCGCCTCGCGCATCATGGGTTCTGGAGTTTGATCATGCGGCGCATGGCTGCTTTCTTTGTTTCGACATGGCTCGCTGCCGCGATTCTTTATCTGGGCCGGCATTCGGTACCGATGATGGCGCTGAGCGGCGTGGTCGTTTTCGCGGGGCTCGATCTGTTCCGCCCCGACCGGGCCAGTGCCGATGGCGCGCAAGCCCGCGACGGCGGCAAGCGGAGCGAGCGCTCCTGAGGCCGCGACGCATCGTGCGGGATCACAACGATACGGCGACGATCCGCGCGCGCCGCGCGAGGGAGCGCGGCGCGCGTCGGTCATGCGCTAGCTGGCACCCGCCGGTTCAAGCTTCCTCGGCCCACGACATGCTCTCGCGCGCGAGCAGCGCCGAAGACGCGGCAGGCCCGTAGGTGCCCGCCGTATAGATGCGCGGGCGGTCGTTGAGCTCCTTCCAGCCTTCGAGAATCGGCTCCACCCAGCTCCAGGCGGCCTCCAGTTCGTCGCGGCGCATGAAGTGCGTGAGGCGTCCGCGAATCACGTCGACGAGCAGGCGCTCGTAGGCTTCCGCGCGGCGCTCCGGAATGGCCTGCTGCAGATCGAGATTCAGGCTCACCGGCAGCATGTTCATGCCGCTGCCCGGCTCCTTCGCGAGCATCTGCAACTGGATCGACTCTTCGGGCTGGAGCTGGATCACGAGACGGTTGCCGTAGTTGCGCGGCCCGCTCGGGAAGATCGAGAAGGGCAGGTCCGCGAACTCGATCACGATCTCCGACTGGCGTTTCTGCATGCGCTTGCCCGTGCGCAGGAAGAACGGCACGTTGGCCCAGCGCCAGTTGTTGATGTGCGCGCGCAGCGCCACGAAGGTTTCCGCGCGGCTGTTCGCCGGCACGTTGTCTTCCTCGAGGTAGCCCTTCACCGGCTGGCCGTCCACGGCGCCCGCCGCGTACTGGCCGCGCACCGTGTCGCGCGCGATGTCGGCGACCGACATCGGCCGCAGCGAGCGCAGCACCTTGAGCTTTTCGTCGCGCACGGCGTCCGGGTCGAGCGAGACGGGCGGCTCCATCGCCACGATGCACAGCAGTTGCAGCAGGTGGTTCTGCACCATGTCGCGCAGCGCGCCG
>DATEJU010000460.1:0-9504 GCA_035277805.1 Paraburkholderia sp.
GCGCTGACGACGGCGCGCTACTGCCTGCTGGACACGCTCGGCTGCGGACTCGAGGCGCTCTCCTACCCCGCCTGCACCAAGCTGCTGGGACCGATCGTGCCGGGCACGATCGTCCCGCACGGCGCAAAGGTGCCGGGCACCTCATTCCAGCTCGATCCGGTTCAGGCCGCGTTCAACCTCGGCGCGATGATCCGCTGGCTCGACTTCAACGACACATGGCTCGCCGCCGAGTGGGGCCATCCGTCGGACAACCTGGGCGGCATTCTCGCGACCGCCGACTGGCTTTCGCGCACAGCCGTCGCCCTTGGCAAGCCGCCGCTCACCATGAAGCACGTGCTCGAAGCCATGGTGAAGGCGCACGAGATCCAGGGCTGCATTGCACTGGAAAACTCGTTCAACAAGGTCGGTCTCGACCACGTATTGCTCGTGAAGCTCGCTTCGACCGCCGTGATCGGCGAGATGACCGGCTTGACGCGCGACGAGCTCATCAACGCCGTCTCGCTCGCGATGGTCGACGGCCAGGCGCTGCGCACCTATCGCCACGCGCCCAATACCGGCTCGCGCAAGTCGTGGGCCGCCGGCGACGCCACCGCGCGCGCCGTGCGCCTCGCGCTGATCGCGAAAACGGGCGAGATGGGCTATCCGTCCGCGCTCACGGCGAAGACGTGGGGCTTCTACGACGTCTCGTTCAAGGGCCAGCCGTTCAGATTCCAGCGCCCGTACGGTTCGTACGTGATGGAGAACGTGCTGTTCAAGATCTCGTTTCCCGCAGAATTCCACGCGCAGACCGCGGCCGAAGCCGCGATGACGCTGCACGGCATGCTCGCGCAACAAGGCAAGCGCGCACAGGACATCAAGCGGATCACCATTCGCACGCACGAAGCGGCAATCCGCATCATCGACAAGACCGGACCGCTCGCGAACCCGGCCGACCGCGACCACTGCATCCAGTACATGGTGGCCGTGCCGCTCCTCTTCGGGCGCCTCACGGCCGCCGACTACGAAGACGACGTCGCGCAGGACCCGCGCATCGATGCATTGCGCGCGAAGACGGTTTGCGTCGAAGATCCGCAGTTCACGCAGGATTACCACGCCCCGGACAAGCGTTCGATCGCCAATGCGCTCACCGTCGAACTCGACGACGGCACGACGCTCGAAGAAGTCGTGGTGGAGTACCCGATCGGTCACAAGCGGCGCCGCGATGAAGGCATCCCGCTCCTGATCGAGAAGTTCAGGACCAACCTCGCGCGCCGCTTCCCCGCGAAGCAGCAGCAGGCGATTCTCGATGTCTCGCTCGATGCGGCACGGCTCGAAGCCATGCCGGTGAACGAGTACGTCGACTTGTACGTAATCTGAGCAATCAGGCAAGCAGCAAACGTGTAGTAAAGCGTAATTTCCGCGGTTAAACGAAGGAAAACACCATGGCCCACAATCTCCACAAAACGCTCAAGGAATTCGACAGCGGTTCCGGCAAAGGCAAGTTCTACTCGCTGCCGCAACTCGGCAAGCAGCTTGGCGTGAAGATCCATCGCCTGCCG
This sequence comes from Paraburkholderia sp., assembly GCA_035277805.1. GTDB lineage: Bacteria > Pseudomonadota > Gammaproteobacteria > Burkholderiales > Burkholderiaceae > Paraburkholderia. The sequence goes on from DATEJU010000460.1 coordinate 1,539, forward strand.
GTCTCGATCCGTATCGTGCTCGAGTCCGTGCTGCGTAACTACGACGGCAAGAAGATCGCGGAAGAGCACATCGAGCAACTCGCGAACTGGAAGCCCACGGCTGCTCGCGTCGACGAAATTCCGTTCGTCGTCTCGCGCGTCGTGCTGCAGGACTTCACCGGCGTGCCGCTGCTTGCCGACATCGCGGCCATGCGCGGCGTCGCCAAACAGGTCGGCAAGAACCCGAAGGTCATCGAGCCGCTCGTGCCGGTGGACCTCGTGGTCGACCATTCGGTGCAGATCGACTACTTCCGCCAGAAGGACGCGCTCGACCTGAACATGAAGCTGGAATTCCAGCGCAACAACGAGCGCTATCAGTTCATGAAGTGGGGCATGCAGGCGTTCGACACGTTCAAGGTCGTGCCGCCGGGCATCGGCATCGTCCACCAGGTGAACCTCGAATACCTCGCGCGCGGCGTGCACAAGAAGGCCGAAGGCGGCGATACCGTGTACTACCCGGACACGCTCGTCGGCACCGACTCGCACACCACGATGATCAACGGCATCGGCGTGGTGGGCTGGGGCGTGGGCGGCATCGAAGCGGAAGCCGGCATGCTCGGCCAGCCGGTGTACTTCCTCACGCCGGACGTCGTTGGCGTGGAACTGAAGGGCAAGCTGCGCGAAGGCTGCACGGCAACCGACCTCGTGCTGACCATCACCGAAATGCTGCGCAAGGAGAAGGTCGTCGGCAAGTTCGTCGAGTTCTTCGGTGAAGGCACGGCATCGCTCTCGCTGCCGGACCGCGCGACCATCGGCAACATGGCGCCCGAATACGGCGCAACGATGGGCTTCTTCCCGGTCGACGACAAGACCATCGACTACTTCAAGGGCACGGGCCGCACGCAAGCGGAAATCTCGGCATTCGAGAACTACTTCAAGGCGCAGGAGCTCTACGGCATTCCGAAGGCCGGCGACATCGACTACACGAAGACGCTCACGCTCGATCTCGGCACGGTCGCGCCGTCGCTCGCAGGTCCGAAGCGCCCGCAAGACCGCATCGAAATCGGCCACGTGAAGTCGACCTTCACCGACCTGTTCTCGAAGCCGGTTGCGGAAAACGGCTTCGCCAAGAAGGCCGCCGACCTCACGGCCGAGTACAAGACGACCGACGGCTTGAAGCTGCACAACGGCGACGTGCTGATCGCCGCGATCACGTCGTGCACGAACACGTCGAACCCGAGCGTGCTGCTGGCCGCCGGCCTGCTGGCGAAGAAGGCGGTGGAAGCCGGCCTCACGGTGGCGCCGCACATCAAGACCTCGCTCGCCCCGGGATCGCGCATCGTCACGGAATACCTGACGAAGACGGGCCTCTTGCCGTACCTTTCGAAGCTCGGCTTCGAACTCGCGGCCTACGGCTGCACGACCTGTATCGGCAACGCCGGCGACCTCACGCCGGAACTCAACGAAGCCATCACGAAGAACGACGTGGTCGCGGCCGCGGTGCTCTCGGGCAACCGTAACTTCGAAGCGCGTATCCACCCGAACATCCGCGCGAACTTCCTGGCCTCGCCGCCGCTCGTCGTCGCTTACGCGATCGCGGGCAACATCACGCGCGACCTGATGACCGAGCCGGTCGGCAAGGGCAAGGGCGGCCGCGACATCTATCTCGGCGACATCTGGCCGACCAGCGACGAAGTCAACGCGCTGCTCAAGTACGCGATGGACGCCGACGTCTACCAGAAGAACTACAGCCAGCTCACGAAGAAGGGCGACCTGTGGAGCAAGATCGAAGGCGAAGAAGGCCAGGTCTACGACTGGCCGAAGTCAACCTATATCGCCGAGCCGCCGTTCTTCGGCACGGACTTCTCGATGACGCCGTCGTCGGCGGTGGCCGAGGTCAAGGGCGCGCGCGCACTGGGCATCTTCGGCGACTCGGTCACGACCGACCACATCAGCCCGGCTGGCTCGATCAAGGAAGACTCGCCGGCTGGCAAGTGGCTGAAGGAAAACGGCGTGCAGAAGGCCGACTTCAACAGCTACGGCTCGCGCCGCGGCAACCATGACGTCATGATGCGCGGCACGTTCGCGAACGTGCGCATCAAGAACCTGATGATCCCGGCGAAGGCCGATGGCACGCGCGTCGAAGGCGGTCTGACGATCCATCAGCCGAGCGGCGAACAGCTGTCGATTTACGACGCTGCCATGAAATACATCGATGCCGGCACCCCCACGATGGTGTTCGCGGGCGAAGAGTACGGCACGGGCTCGTCGCGTGACTGGGCAGCCAAGGGCACGCAGCTTCTGGGCGTGAAGGCCGTGGTCGCACGCAGCTTCGAGCGTATCCACCGCTCGAACCTCGTCGGCATGGGCGTCCTGCCGCTGCAGTTCAAGGGTTCGGACAGCGTGCAGTCGCTCGGCCTGACCGGCGAAGAGACGTTCGACGTCGAAGGCCTGACGGACGACTTCAAGCCGCAACAGGATCTGACGCTCGTGATCCACCGCAAGGACGGCAAGGATGAGCGCGTCCAGGTGCTGCTGCGCATCGACACGCCGATCGAAGTCGACTACTACAAGCACGGCGGTATCCTGCCGTTCGTGCTGCGCTCGCTGCTCGCAGCGTAAGCAAGCGGTTTTGCAGGTACCGCGCCCGGCAACGGGTGCGGTCACACTTGGAGCCCGGCGCAAGTCGGGCTTTTTTTTCGTTGCTGCGGATTTTTGACAGGCGTAACGTGAATCCGCCTCTTGAGAACAGGCGAGCCTTATGACCCCGGCCGACGGACACCGTCCCGACCGGGTTTTTTTCTGTGCGGATGCTGGGGGGAAGCTTCAGGAGAAGCGCGGCGCAAGACCTGCGGCGCCACGATGAATTCGAAATATGACGGATCACCGAATGAGGAGTTCGGCGTCGCTCCAGCCAGAGCTAGACCCGTCATGAGGCGTATTATCGGCCCTGGCGGCCGATGCGTCATTAGCGCAAGCCGCAAGAAACCATTACGTAAACTGTCAGATTTGGGGACGCGTCAGGTCCACGGCAGCGAAGCACGCGCAAGCACACACAGCCGAGCCCCCGAGTTGCCGCCGGGATCCGCTAACATGATGGTTTTGCCCACGCCGCACCGCCCGCTTTGCCCACCTACACCCTTGCCTCAACCGTCAGTGCGGAGCTCGAGATCCGCAAGAGCCGCTTTATCGGCCTCGCGATTCCGGTCGACGACCGCGAAGCGGCCATGGCCGAGCTGCGCCGCCTGCGCGACGAACACCCCACCGCGACGCACGTCTGCTGGGCGCTGCTCGCGGGCGGCCAGTCCGGCATGTCCGACGACGGCGAGCCCTCCGGCACCGCGGGCCGCCCCATTCTCGAAGTGTTGCGCCATCACGACCTCGACGGCGTGCTCGCCGCGGTGGTGCGCTATTACGGGGGCGTGAAGCTCGGCGCGGGCGGGCTCGTGCGCGCTTATACCGATGCCATCGCGAGCGCGCTACAGGACGCGCCGCGCGTGGAGCGCATTGCCCAGGCGCGCTTGATCGTTGAGGTGAGCTACGCCGACGAAACGCGCGTGCGGCACTGGATCGAACAGGAGCGGCACACGCTGGCCGACAGCCGCTACACGATGACCGTGCGGCTGACGATCCAGCTTCCCGTCACCGCCCTCGAGACCGCGCGCGATACGCTGCGCGATCTCACGCAAGGACGCGCGGGCTTTCCCGAGCACGAGTGAGACAGGCGCCGCTCGCGCCACGCTCATCGCGCGCACGTTGATTGCGCCGCGCCAATACGCGCGCAGGAAAGGGCGTTGCGTACGCATGCAAACATTCGCGGCCCGAATCGCTTTCCGGGTGCCGCCGACATGCAATGATTGCGGCGCCAATGCGCCAGCGCATATGCGCAAAAAAAAACCGCCGTATGGCATCGGCGGTTAACAGGGGACGTGAAGAACAACCGCGAATCGACTATCGAATCGACCCGACGCACCCATCATGGCGATACAAAATTAAGGCAAACTTAAACGAGCGCAAAAGAGCGAGAAACTTGCGCCGCAAGGCATGACGCGCGCGCACTGAAAGCGCAGAATCCCCCGATCGCTATAATCGTTTCGAGTCTGGACGCGGGCCACATTGCGCTGCCAATCCCGGTGAATCCCTGTGCATCCCGGCACATGCATTACGCAGCGCAATGCGGCCCGCCATCAACGGGGAAAGCCATCATGATTTTCGATCGTTTGAGGGAAGGCGCAGGTCCCGAACGACGCCATCGCGTCTGGAGCAAGCTGCGCATATTCGTTGCTGCGCTCGGCACCCTTGGCTCCGCCACCGGCATTGCCATCGCCGTGACCGGGCTCGTGGAATTCAATCACGTCAAGGTGATCGCGGGTGTCGCCGTGATCCTCGTCTGCACTGCGGTGTACGTCTCGATCCTCGTGCGCGATCGCAATCGCGTCGACTAAAACGTGAAGGCGCATCGCGCGCCTCCTCACTGCTCGCGCTCCACTGCCGGGCACGCCAAAACGTCTCCCCTTTACGCAGGCACCGGAACCTCGGCGGTATTGCGATAGTGGTCGTACACGCGCTCCCGCTCTTCGCTCGCGAACTGGCGCTTCTCTGCGAGCTTGAGCATGCGATGCCGGTCGGCGCCGAGCGTCGCGTAGTAGCGCTCCGCGTGCAGGCGTCGAAAGCGCAGATAGAAGTCGGGGCCCGGCAAGCCCGAAGCGGTCGCAAGCAACGACGCGTAGTCTGCCACCCGCGGCTCGCACAGCACCGCCGCCGCGGCTTCCAGTTTTTCGTAGCGTTCGTGCAGCGGCACGCTCTGCGCGAACAGCGCATGGAATGCGCCATAGGCTACGAGGCCACGTCGGCTCGCCGCGCGCCGCAGCAGACGTCCGACCTTTTCGTCGAGTTCTTGATTCATGCCTGTCGATCATCTAGCGGATCATCAATCGGGTTCCCAGGCGGGCCATAAACCGATTCGCCTCGAGACGCGCGGTGAGGCAAATCCGGTATACCCATTCGATCCAAATCGAATCGAATTCACAAAACGATTCACGCAAATTCAGAAAGCGCATTCTGCCCAAAATTACCGATTCGCTCTCGCCAGGTGCCGCACCGACACGCCAAAACAAAGATTGCAAACATCTTAAAGGCACTATCGGCCGCGTATCATGGCATGAACGAACAACATTCACGGACAGAGTTAAGCGATTTGGGTAAGTTCTTTTTTTCCGATAGTCCAGGATAATCTGTAAGTCAAGCAGACTATTTTTCCGCCAGCTATACACATTCCCTACAAAAACAATTATTAATATCCCCTGCGGAACATCAAAGCAGTCCGCACGCGCCCTGCGAGGCGCGTTGTTTCGCCGTCCGCGACGGCCCGGCATCGAGCGAGAGCCATGCGAGGCCGTAGCAAGCGAGAAGACCCGCGTGCACTGAAAGGGTTGACAGGAGCGGCGTATCTGCAAGCCGCTTGTCCGGAATCTTTCGTTGACGAGTGATCACATGCTTACCAGAACCGAGAATTTGCCGAGTGTCGCGCGCAGGATGGCGGCCGGCCAGATGTTAGTGGAAGGCGCGACGGTGCATGCCGTGGCCGACTCCTTGCACCTCTCCGCCCAGACGGTGCGCCGCTATAAATCGATCGTCGATGGAGGCGGTCTTACCGCACTGCAGCAAATGAGCGTGGGCGGCCGGCCTTCGGTGCTCGACAAGGCCGCACTGAGCTGGATCGCAAGCGCGCTGCATGGCTCCGCCCGCGACCATGGCTTCCCGAGCGATGCGTGGACCAACAGCCGCGTGCGCGAGTTGATCGGCCGCCAGTTCGGCGTGCATTATTCGCGCGTCTATACCTGGCAGATCGTCTCGAATCTCGGCCTCGGCCATCGCCTGTCGAAATCGGCGCGCTGAAAAGCCGGCGCCCTGTGCCCCACGGCTGCCGCGCGGCTTTCAGCGCTTCCCGAGTTCCTTCCCGGCCTTCACGACGCTCCGCGAGCGCCGTGGAGTGCCGCGCGCGTGAGTTCCGGCCTGCACGCGCCGCCTCTTGCCGCGCCGGCACCGCACACTAACCGGGTACTACGCGGCCTCGCCGGCCCATTGCCCAGTGCCATTCGGCGCCGAGCCGCTGGTCCAGCGCACGGCGGTTCGCGAGGCCCGTGAGCGGATCGGTCACCGCGAGGCGCTGCAATTCGCCTTCGGCGATGACCTTGTCGCGCAGAGCGAACGCGAGCACCCAGGACACCACCACCCACGCGCCGCCGATGAGCGTCGTCATCACGAGCGCTATCGAGGCGCGGCGGCGCCAGTCCGCGAGAATGTCGTCGACGGCGGGCGCGACGCCCACGATGATAGGTGTGCTGCCCACGTGCGCGTAGGTGTAGACGCGCTCCACCCCGTCCCCTTCTCCGTGCGCCGTGAAGGTGAGCGCGTCGTGCTGCGAGATGATCCCGTAGATGCGGCAGCCCGAGTAATCCGCGCCCACGCCAGGCGGCATGGGCGGCTTGCTCGCGAGCAGCGTGCCGTCCTGCATGATGATGAAGACGCTGCCGCCGCGCGCCCTATGTCGATGTGCTCGACAAGCTGCTGAAAATAGCCGAGCCGCACAGCAACCAGCGCGATGCCTGCGAACGCGCCATCGGGCGCATCGATGCGCCGCGTGAGCGCGATCGAGGGCACGCCGTGACGCGGGAGCGATTGATAGGGCTTCGAAATGAAGCGGCCCGCATGCGGAATGCGCTGCTGCGCGAGGAAATAATCGCGGTCCGCGAACGAGACGCCCGGCTCGTCGATGCCGCTCTGCGAGGCCTTCAAATGTCCCCGCGCGTCCAGCACGTACGCGCCGCCCAGATACGAGGCTGCCGTTGCGCGATCGAGATGGGGTGCAAGCACCCGCCGCGTGGACGGCCCCCGTACAGGTTTGTGAGCGCGCTCAGACACGCACGCAATCCTCCGTAATCGACTCGCGCGACGAACGCCCCGCGCCGGAGCCGGCGCTGCGGCGCGGTATGCGCCCAGGCGTCATCAATGCGTCATAGGCGCTTTGCATGATCGGAAGCGTTGCTTCCTCCGCCGCTTTCAGCGCCGTCCCTCCTGCGCGACTCCCCGTGCACACCGTTTGAGGAGCCAGCTCGTCATGCCGGATCTTTCCCTGTCACCGCAGCCGGGCGCCGCGTCCACACGTGGGCGCAATGCGAGCCTGCTCGCCTTCCTGCTCATCATTGCCGCCGGCGCCGTCTACGTGGGCATGCATCTCGCCGACGACCTCTCGCCCGTGCGCGAGCACTCCGCACTGCCGTGGCTCCTGCTCGGCATCGCGCTCATCATCGCGCTGGGCTTCGAATTCGTGAACGGCTTCCACGATACCGCGAATGCGGTGGCAACGGTCATCTACACGCACTCGCTCACGCCCAACCTCGCCGTGATCTGGTCCGGTGCCTGGAACTTCCTCGGCGTGCTCACGTCGACCGGCGCAGTGGCGTTCGGCATTCTCCAGTTGCTGCCCGTCGAGCTGATCCTGCAAGTGGGCAGCAGCGCGGGCTTCGCGATGGTCTTCGCACTCCTTATTGCCGCGATCATCTGGAATCTCGGCACCTGGTACTTCGGCCTGCCTTCGTCGAGTTCGCATACGTTGATCGGCTCGATCATCGGCGTGGGCCTGATGAACCAGCTGATGCACGGCTCGGGCGGCACCAGCGGCGTGGACTGGAGCCAGGCGATGGGCGTGGGCAAGGCGCTGCTGTTCTCGCCGATCATCGGCTTCATCCTCTCCGGGCTGCTGCTGCTCGTGCTCAAGGTGCTCGTGCGCGTGCCCGCGCTCTATGCCGAGCCCAAGGGCAACGAGCCGCCGCCGTTCTGGATCCGCGCGCTGCTGATCCTCACCTGCACGGGCGTCTCGTTCGCGCACGGCTCCAACGACGGCCAGAAGGGCATGGGCCTCATCATGCTGATCCTGATCGGCACCGTGCCCACCGCCTATGCGCTCAACAAGGCCGTGACGGCG
>DATEJU010000461.1:0-36784 GCA_035277805.1 Paraburkholderia sp.
CTCGCCACCGCCGACGCGCATGGCGCGGTGCGGCGTGCCGCAGCGGGCGCGCTCGGCTTCGCCGCCGTGGACGAGATGAACGAAACGCATGCGGGCGCAGCGCTGCTGCACGCACTCGCCGACGCCGACTGGCAGGTGCGCGAAGCAGCCGCCACCACGCTGGGCAAGCTGCGCGCGAGCGCCGCGCGCGACGCGCTCATCCACGCGCTCTGCGACGATTACTGGCAGGTGCGCCTGTGCGCGGCGCGCGCGCTCGGCCGGCTCGGCGACGCTCACGCCGCGGCCGCCGTAAGCATGCTGCTCGCGCATCCGATCAGCAACCTGCGCAAGGAAGCGGCGCTCGCACTGGGCGAGTTCCCATCGGCAACGAGCCTCGCGCCGTTGCGCGCGGCGCTCGATGACCGCGACCCGGAAGTGCGCAAGGCCGTGCGCATCGCCTTGCAGCAACTCGGGGAGCCACTCGGCGAGCGGCTCGAAGGCGCGCCATGAACGTGCCCATCGAAATTCACAGCGAATCTGGCGCGCTCACGCTCGTATGGCCAGGCGGCCTGCGCCAGCGCCTCCCGCTCGCGAGCCTGCGGCGCGCATGCCCGTGCGCGGGCTGCCGCCGCGCGCGCCTGACTATGAACACGAGTGAGCACCTGAGCGATTTACCTGACGACACCGCACGTGACGATCTCACGCTAACCGGCATGGTCCCAATGGGCTATGGCGTGCAGCTCGTTTTCAGCGACGGGCACGACCGGGGCATCTTTCCGTGGGCCTGGCTCGAACGCTTCGCACCGCCAGCCGCGTGACACGAATCGCAGGCCACCGCCCCGAGCAGGCCACGCTGCGATGATGAAACGCCATGCCCGTAGAGCGAAAAATGCAATGCGCAAACGGAATGATTACGACGCCATTACAGCGCGTCGTGGCACAACGACATCATGCGTTGAACCATGGTCGATGCCTCGTTGAGCTCCATTTCGTTCGTAAAGAGGGCCGAGACGCTGGAGAGCCGCACGGCAATGCCCGCGCCCAGCAGATCGCGGCTTGCGATCTTGAGCGCAAGCTGGCCGAGCCGGAGGCGATCGAGCCAATGCATCGTCAAGCCGCCCTTTTGCAGCCATTCGCGGCAGCACGAGACGACGTGATCGACACGCCATTCCTGCGTCAGCGCGTAAGACGACGCGGCAATGGCCACAAGGTAGCAAAGCAGGTCCGGGCGGGCACTGCTCGCTTCGACGAATTCCGTTTTCACTGGCTTGCTGTCCCTGTTTCCAGACATAGGTCCCATAGCTATGGGCGGACATCCCGAAAGCAAGCATTCTGCATCGAAATCACTCGCGCCGCCTCATCAATCTGCTGTCATTTCATGACGCGAAAATTCACGACGGTCCCGAGCCCGAGATAGCCGCAAGACACGTGAAATCCAGCTTCAATCTGATTACCCGCCCCATTCGCCTTGCAAACGAAATGCAATAAAAAATACGCCGCATGCGTAATGAATTAAATCCAATTAATGAGCGCGGAAAATACTCGCTCAGCTCGACGGGAATGCTCGCCTGGCAGCACCTCAGACCGCGGCACGCAAATTGCTCTCGTCGCGCCGCCAGCCTCGACCTTCGACGCGCTATCCAGCCTAATCGCATCAGGAGTTCTTTCCATGAACAAAAACAAGAAGCGCATGTGCGCCCTGCTGTTGACTGCGATTTTCGCCACGCCCATCGCGGCGCTCTCGCCTGCCGCGCAGGCACAGCAATACACCACCGACTGGCTCGCCAACACCTACGGAACGCTTGCGGCACATGTAGGCAACGGCGCACGCTCGATGTGGGTCTCGCCTGAAGGCGTCATCTACACGGCCTCGTTCTGGGACGAGAACGAAGGCGGCATGGCCATCTATCAGAACGGCAAGAGTCTCGGCTCGATCGGCCTGCACAACGAATTCCAGGGCGGCGCCATCACCGGCAACCTCACCTCGGTCTTTGCCGCCATGCAGGCGGGCACCGCCTATGGCAGCGGCACGGTCGGCCGCTACAACCGCGCGAGCGGCCAGCGCGATCTCACCATCAACGTGAGCACGTGGAACGCGGTCAGCAAAGCCGACGCCATCACGGGCCTCGCCACGCAAAACTCGCTGCTCTACGCGAGCGACTTCTACGGCAACCGCGTGCGCGTGTTCACGACCGACGGCGCATGGCAGCGCGACATCGCCATCGCGAGCCCGGGCGCGCTCGCGCTCGACAACTCGGGCAACATCTGGGTCGCGCAAAAGAGCGCGGGCACGATCGCCGAATTCAGCCCCACGGGCGCGCCATTGCAGACGATCCAGATGCCCGCGGGCTCGCAGCCTTCCGCGCTCTACTTCGATGCGTCCACCGGCGTGCTCATGGTCGGCGATGAAGGCCCCGACATGAACATCAAGCTCTACAGCCTCGCGGGCACGCCCACGCTAACCGGCACCTTCGGCGTGCAGGGCGGCTATCTGAACACCACGACCGGCACCAAAGGCCAGGTGGGCGCGCAACGCTTCACGCGCATCACGGGCATCGGCAAGGACACCGCCGGCAACCTCTACGTGCTCAACAATCCGTGGGGCGGCGCCTGGGACCTGGGCCGCAACGGCGGCACCGACATTCACGCCTACGATCCCAACGGCAATCTGCTCTGGAAGCTCCAGGCGCTGAATTTCGAGGGCGTGGCCGCGCCCGATCCGGCCACGGACGCGTCGCTTTTCTATAGCGGCACCGCCGTTTTCTCGGGGACGGCGGGCGGCACTTTCGTCGCCAACACGGTGGATCCGTTCACCTATCCGAGCGACCCGCGCCTGAACATGAACGACACGCAACGCGACGAGCACTTCGGCCAGCTCGTCTCCGTGGGCGGCAACCGCATCCTCGTGGCGTCGGGCCAGAATCCCGCCATCTTCTACTTCTTCCACTTCAATCCGGCGAGCGGCTACATCGCCATTCCCGACGGCGCGCTACCGGGCGCCCTCTTCAACACCTCGATCCCGGTCACGGGCGGCTTCTGCATCGACAGCAAAGGCGACGTGTGGGCCGGCCTCGACCGCACGAACCACATCTATCACTATCCGCTCACCGGCTTCGACGGCAATGGCAAACCTTCATGGGGTCCCGCCATCGCCATTTCGACGCCCGTGAGCGCGCGCCCGATCACGCGCATCGTCTATCAGCCGGAAAGCGACACGATGATCCTCGCACAAGGGCTGGCCGGGAACTGGGACTGGACCGCCATGAACGGCCACATCGAGGTGTATCACGGCTGGGCGTCGGGCAACCGCACGCCGAATCCGGTCATCAACCTCACGAGCGCCAATCCGAAATCGATCGCGGCGGCGGGCAATTATCTGTTCGTCGGCTACGTGCATACCGTGCCCAATATCGACGTGTTCGATCTCACGACGGGCCAGCAGGTCACCACGCTGACCAATGCGAATCCCGGCACGGTGGACGTGGGCAGCGATGTGGATTCGATGTACGGACTGCGCGCGTATTTGACCTCGACCGGGCAGTACGTGATTACGAAGGACAATTACAACGGCACCAGCGTGATCGTGCAGCGCTGGACGCCGTGATTGCGTTCAAATTGCCAGACGCCCGCGCAGCGCGGCAACCGCCGCTTCGGTTTCGCGGTAGAGCGTGCGCGTGAGCTCCGCTGCCGGCATCGCGCGCGCAAGCGGCGCCGCCTGTCCCGCCCATTGCGCGCCGTAGCCGAATTCGCCGTGCGCCCTGGCGGCCGCATGAAGCGCCTTGCCCGCGTCGTAGGCTACCGGATAGGCCGGCACCGCGGGCTTGTCCGGCGCTTCGCCCAGCTCGGTGAAGCAGTTCACGATGCTGCGCGCAACGCGCCCCGAGATGGCCGTCGTGAAGGTGGTCCGCCGCGCCGCATCGCTCAGCAGCGTGCGCCGGTAGCCCTCGTCGATCGAAGTCTCCGGGCACGCGACGAACGCCGTGCCCAGTTGTGCGGCCTCGGCGCCGAGCGCAAGCGCCGCCGCGATTCCCGCGCCGTCCATGATGCCGCCGGCGGCCACCACCGGCACGTCGAATCCGCTTACGAGCAGGCGCGTCAATGCGAACGTGCCGAGCAGCGCATCGCGGCCATCGGGATCGAACACGCCGCGATGGCCGCCCGCCTCGATGCCCTGCGCGACCAGCACGTCCACGCCCGCCGCCACCGCCTGCGCCGCCTCGTCGACACTCGTCGCCGCCGCGAACAGCACGATGCCAGCCGCATGCAGCGCGTCGACCGCCGCGCGCGACGGCAGTCCGAAATGAAAGCTCACCACCGCCGGACGCTCTTCGATCAGCATCGCCAGCATCGCGGGATCGTCCACGAAGCTCACGTAGATCTCCTTGAGCGCCTGCGGCGGCTTCGCACCGAATTGAGCGAAGCGCGGCGCGAGCCAGTCGGTCCAGTGCCGGTCGACATCGGCATCGGGACTCGCCGGTTGATGACAGAAGACGTTGACGTTGAACGGCTTGTCGGTCAGCGCTTTGGTCTCGCGTATCGTCTTGCGCGCGGTCTCGACATTCATCGCGCCAATCCCGAGCGAGCCCAGCGCCCCTTCGTTCGAGACCGCGGCAGCGAGCGCGGGCGTGGTGACGCCCGCCATCGGCGCCTGCACGACAGGCTTCGTGAGTTGCAGCCTGTCGAGCAGGCGCATACGCGTTGTGTTCGTGTTCATCGATTCACCTCTTGATATCCGCCCCTGCCTGAAGGCAGGAGAACCTTACCGTGTCTGAAACGATGATACCTCTCCCGGATCGCCTCGACGGCGTGCCGCGCACCGGGTCACCGAGGCCTTGCACGCGCGAATCCGGTTCGCGCGCTCATGACGCGTTCGTGGCGCAATCCGATGGGTACGCTCACGGATCTCGCGGCTACGAAGAAGCGGGGACCTCGTACGTGCTCATCTGGCCGCTCTCCATCGTATATCGCGTCTGCGTCCCATCCTTCACCGACCTGGGATCGGTCAACGCCCCCTTTTCGGCCCAGACACGAACCACGACGTTGCCACTGCGGTCCCTGGCGATGACGGCCTCCGCCGTGCCCAGCGCCATTTTGCGTGGATCGGGCTCGTAGTAGCTGAAGCTCGTCATCTTGTTGCCAGCCGGCCCCGTTGCGCCGGCTGGCAACATTTGCGCCTTGCCGTTATAGACGATGACCGAAAACGGGTATTGCCCGGCCACCGATAGCAGATCGCTGCTTTGGCCGCCTGCGGTGGGCACAACGTGCTGTCCGCCTCCCATCGCGTTGTGCGCGTTGACAATCGACGCGGCACCGTTGTTCGCCGTCGTCCATTGCGTGCCGGGCCGGTCTGTCCCGGCGTGCCAGGCATAAAAGCCCTGTTTGTTGGCGGCCATCATGACCGTGCATCCACTCAACGCGCCACCGGTCACCACAAGGCGCCCTCCGGGCGGAATATTCGTGAACGGCACGAATATCGCGCCTACGCCCTCACGGCCGTTGTCGATCTTGATGACTTGCGTGTCGCTGGCAAGACCGCCACTCTTCTTGTCCCACCGATTGCCGAAATAGGTACGCGCTTTGGCATCGTACGAAGTCGCTTCCTTAGCAGTACCGACCGTGAGCACATCGCGCCGCTGGGAGAACGGCACGGCCTCGGCCGGCTGCGAAGTGCTCATCTGCACGTCACGGTCGCTCCGATAATAATTGAACGGCACACCGACCTTGCCAAGCGGCTGGTCAGGCGGCGTGCCGCTGTCGGAAGCGCGCAGATTGAGCGGCCCCTTGCCTTTGAGTTCGCCGACTTGCGCGCGCCCCAGTCTGGCGAGCGATGAAGCGCGCGCTCCCACGCCGCTCGGACCGGGCTGCGGCCCGGTCCCTCGCGTTGCAGGAAGGCGTGGCGGCTTCGTCGGCCCAAGCGGATAGCCGACGCGACCGCCGGGCAGTCTCGTGGGTGGCTTGAAGCCCGGTGCATTGTTCAAGCCCGGTGCATTGGGTGCCCCCTTTGGGAGCGGCACGGCTGAGCTGGAAGAAACAGGTGCCGAAGCTTTCCGCATATCGACCCGCGTATTCAACAGGTCCAACATTTCCCTCGCCATTTCCCGATTTAACGGCTTGCCTTCCCACGCGCTATAACTGCCGGCCAACAATGTGCCGACGCCGTTCATGACCTGGCCGCCTGGCGTCAGCAACCTGAATTGATCCGCTATACCGGCGTACCGCTCGATCGTCGCCTCCTCTTCGGGTGAAAGCGGCTCTCCGCGATTGAGCTTGTTCGAAATATCCTGTGCGCTCTTCACGAACGAAGTAAAAGGCTTTCGAAGCGCCTGCGACGTCATTTCGATGACCTCCGCCGGGGTATAGTCGGTTCTGATTTTGACGCTGCCAAGATAGCGAATTTGTGGCCCGCCGTTGTTGGACCCCTGCAACTCGACCTGCTTGCGCAATAGCGGATCGAGCGGCATGAGCGCGTGCATCACCACACTGTAGCGCCGCAGTGCCGTCACGTCGTCGGTTGTCAGGGTACCGCCCGCCCGCAACTTGTCCTGGATTCCGAGGACATTCCCGCCGAATTCGCCGAATCGCGTCGTGACCTGCCCTGCGATGACGGCCGGATTCAGGCTGAGCCAGGATCCCCCCTGAACGGAAACGTATTGAACGCCCGACACTTGCCTCGTAGAGACATTCTGACCATGGTAGGCCGGCGGTGCATTTTGAGGCGGTTGCGCTGCACCGTTCGGGGGGATTGGCGCATTGCCTCCCGGGGCACCGCCAACGCCTGGCGTCTGCGGCCCCGAACCGCCGCTCGTGCGCGGCGGCGCTGCCACCGCTCGTGGTCTGGCTGGCGACTTTGCGCGGAGCATCGACGTCCCCGGCAAAGGCAACCACTCGTGGGACGAACCAATCGCCCTCCGCATGCGCTCATGCTGTTCCTCGAAGTTGTTTTGCGCAGTGGTTCCCACCCGTTCAGGCACACGCTGATTCGATAAGGAGTCTGAATTGTTGGAATTTTCCACAGGCTCCTGACGGCCGATTTCCGCCCGCGTGGAAACGCCATTGTCCGCAGGGACACCAACCTCCTTCGCGCTATTGCTATCGCCTGTCGACTCGGGCGCAGGTTGATTCGATGCCAGATTCGCATTTGCCGAATCGGCCTCGGACTGCTGATTGTTGTCGGTATATGAAGTCAGTGACGCGTATGAATTCTGCCCATCGATCCGCATGACACCTCCCATCTTTGCCACCCCGGCGAAATGCCGTCCAATTGCGCACAACATAAGGGCAAAGCCGCCACAGCGAGTCATACTGCGGTAACACCACAGGCAGCGAGTTCATCGAAACGAGACTGGACGCAAGCGATGCTCACCTGTCCACTTCCCGCTTTCGAGGACGTGAGACAATCGCACACGCCCATCGCGTTCGGCACGACGCCAGCCGCCACGCCATTCTTCACTCCATCGGGAAAGCCACCATGAAACAAGCGCTTCAAATCGATTTTGTCTCCGATATCGCGTGCCCCTGGTGCGCGATCGGTCTCTCCTCGCTGCAGCAGGCGCTGAAGAACCTGGGCGACACTGTCGACGCGACGATCGCCGTTCACCCATTCGAACTGAATCCGGACATGAAGCCGGGCGGCGAGGCCATCGTCGATTATCTCGGCAAGAAATATGACCGCACGCCGGAGCAGATCGCGCAGACACAAGAAGCGATCCGCGAGCGCGGCGCAAGCGCGGGCTTCACGTTCGGGCCGCGCACGCGCATCTACAACACCTTCGACGCGCATCGCCTGCTGCATTGGGCGGGCCTCGAAGGCAAGCAGTTGCCGCTCAAGCTCGCGCTGCTGCGCGCTTATCACGGCGAAGGCAAGGACACGAGCGACCACGACATGCTGGTTCAAGCCGCGCAGTCGGTGGGACTGGACGCCGATCAGGCGCGTACCGTGCTGCAAAGCGGCGCCTATGCCGACGAAGTGCGCGCGGAGGAGCAACACGCGCAGGCGATGGGCATCCAGTCGGTGCCGGCCATCATCTTCAACCAGAAGTACCTCGTGAGCGGCGGCCAGCCCGTCGAGACCTTCGAGAACGCCATCAAGCAGATTCTTGCCGAGGGCTGAAGCCGCACGCTCGTGCGGCTGCGGCTGAACAAGGCGACGCCGGGAACGCGAGCGACGCGCACAGCGCAGGCGACGCGCGCGGTGGGAGCGGCCATTGCGGGGACCGCCCCCCGCAGTGGCCGCTGCGCCGATGCATTTCATCGATCCGGCATCTTCCTGGAGCCACCATGTCGGCAGTGTCGGCGTTCAAGCTCGTTCTGCTTTCGCTCATCGCCATCATCGCGCTGGAGTTGCTCGCCAAACGCCTGCGCCTGCCGCCCGCCGCCGCGCTGCTGGTGGGCGGCGCGGCCATGGCGTTCGCGCCGGGCCTGCCGCCCGTCGTCATCGACCCCGATCTGGTTCTGATCGTGTTCCTGCCGCCGCTCCTGATGGACGGCGCATATTTCTTCGTCTGGGCCGACTTCAAGCGCCATATCACGCCCATCCTGCTGTATGCGATTGGAGCAGTGGCGTTCACGACGTGGGCCGTCGGCCTCGTCGCGCATTGGGTAGCGCCCTCGCTGCCGTGGGCCGTGTGCTTCGCGCTGGGCGCGGTGGTCTCGCCGCCCGACGCCGTGGCCGCGCGCGCCGTGCTCGAACGCCTCGCGCTGCCGCGCCGGCTCATGGTGCTGCTCGAAGGCGAAAGCCTGCTTAACGACGCAGCGGGCCTCGTGCTGTTCCGCCTCGCCGTGGCCGCCGCGCTCACGGGCGCGTTCAGCAGCTCGGGTGCCGTGCTCAGTTTCGCGGGGCTCGCGATCGGCGGCATCGCCGTGGGCTGGCTCGTGGGCTACCTCACGGTCACCCTGCTGCGCCTGCTCGACGACGACTATCTGATCATTACCGCCGGCGCGAGCGCCGCGTGGTACAGCTACATCGCCGGCGAGATGGCCGGCGTGTCGAGCGTGATCGCCACCGTCACCTGCGGCATGTATCTGGGCTGGCATCAGCACGAAGTCTTTTCCGCGCGCGTGCGCATGCGCGGCACGGCGTTCTGGCAGGTGCTCGTATTCGTGCTCGAGGCGCTGGTGTTCGTGCTGATCGGACTATCGCTGCGCGGTGTGATCTACCGGCTCGGCGGCGCGGGCGAGGCCATCGCGCAGCTCGGCCCGGCCGCGCTCGCCGTTGTCGCGGCGGTCGTGCTTTCGCGCTGCGTGTGGGCCTTCGGCCTCGAGACGATCCGCTTGTTCGCGCATCGTCTCGCGCCGCGCAACGTACAGGCCGCCGATTTCCGCTCGGCAACCGTGGTGAGCTGGGCGGGCATGCGCGGCGTGGTCACGCTGGCGATCGCACTCACGCTGCCCGCCGCCCTGCCCGGGCGCGATCTCATCCTGTTCGCGGCGTTCGCCGTGATCCTCTTCACGGTGCTGCTGCAAGGCCTCACCATCGGACCGCTGATTCGCCTCGTGAGGCCGCTGCAGGACGCCGAAGCGGCTGCCGGCTACCTGAACGAGCCGCAAGTGTGGGCACGGCTTCTCGCGGTGCAACTCGAAGCCATCCAGCCGCTCGTGCACGGGCCGGACGGCAGCGTGATCCACCCGCGTTTGCTGGAGCAGTACACCTATCGGGCCAATCTCTCGCGCTCGTTCGAGAGCGCCACGAGCCTGCCCACCGATGTGCGCACGGCGCACTACGACGTCGTGCTCGCCGCCGTGCGCGCGGGCCGCACGGAAGTTTTGCGACTGCATCGCGCGGGGCTCATCAACGATGAGATGCTGCATATGATCGAGCGCGACCTGGATCTCGAAGAGGTGGGCGCGCAGCATTCGCGGGGGTGAGGCTGGGCTGGTGTCGAACGCAGGCTAGCCCCTTGGGGCTGCGATCAATGCAAGTAAATGACGCGCCGCCGTGCGGCGCCTACTTCGGTCATGCGGCCAGCACTATGGAACGATGTATCGGCCCAGCAGTCTTTTGAGGCACGACATCGAATATCCGCTGTAATCTCCGTTTGACGGCTGTAGCCCGCGCAGAAGAGATCCCGAGACTACGGCGCATGTTGTTCACGGATTTGATGCAGACGCCGATGAGCGCCGCCACGCCGGCATCGGACATGGTGCCAAGCAAGGCGATTTCATCGTCGCTCCATTCGTGGCGCGCGCGTGCAATGCCGAGTTGATTACGCTTCTTGTGTACTGCGGTGTTCGACATACCCAGGCGCCTCGCAACCTCGGCATCGGACATCGTGCCAAGCAAGGCGATCTCTTCATCTGTCCACGCGTGTCGTGCCCGCGTTGAGGGAATGCCGAGCGCGCGGCGCTTGTGAATAACGACACCTGGCGTTCTGCCGAGCCGCCGCGCCACTTCGGCATCGGGCGCCCTGCCAAGCAGCGCGATATCCTCATTGCACCATCCATCGTGCGGCCTTGCTGCGGAAATGCGCAGGCTGCGGCGTTTTATACAAACGGTGTGGGCGCTCAAGCCTATCCGTGCGCCAACTTCCTCGTCACGCAGGGTGCCAAGCAGCGCAAGGTGCTCCCGTGTCCATTTATGGCGACCTGCGTTACCTTGTTCGCGCGCCGAGGGAATGCGCAACATGCGTCGCTTCTGATTTACCGCCCTGGTCGAGCGGCCTGACAGCTTTGCCAATTCAGCATCGGACACGACGCCAAGCATGGCGAGTTGTGCAGGCGTCCAGGGAAGGTGCGCAGGCTCGGCAGGTGGGATGCCCAGCGCCTGCCTCTTCTTCTGGGCTGTGATGTGCGATATGCCGCCGATTCGCCTTGCGACCCGAGCATCGGTCATTGTCCCAAGCAGCGCAATCTCTTCCTTGGTCCACTGGCGATTCTTCAGTGGCTCCCGAACGCTGGGCCCGTAACGCCGCCCGCTCCCACCCAGGGAAACGCAAGCAGCGCCGTTCGACGGTTCCGCAAGTTGGGCAACAAGCTGGGTGAACGGCGCTGTCCCTGTGGGTCTCACTTCCGCATCGATCCTCCTGCGTTTTCGACAAGCCGGAATGCGCAGTTCATGACGCTTTTCCCAGACTGCCGCGAGCGAAACGCCGAGCCTCTGAGCAACGCCATCGTCCGGAATCTTGCCGAGCAGTTCGATCTCTTCTTCAGTCCAGACGCGCTTCAGGTGTCCCTGCTTGAGAGCCGATGGAATGTCATGCCGCTTGCGTGCATTGAACACGGTAATCAGGCAGACGCCGAGCCGCTTTGCCAGTTCGGCATCTGGCCGCGTGCCAAGCAGCGCGACTTGTTCCGGGGTCCAATCGGGGCGGTGATGCGTATCGCCCCGGATTGACCGGATCTGGAGACTGCGACGCTTGGCCCCGACAATCGAGGGCGCTACACCGAGACGCGCTGCAATTTCCCGGTCGCCAAGTTTTCCGAGCATGGCGAGGTCTGCAGCGCGCCAGTCGTAAGGAGGACGTTCGCGCACCGATGGAATGCCAAGCGCGAGACGCTTCCTGTTGACAGTCGACGCGTTGGTCCCGATACGGCGCGCGGCTTCTGTGTCGGGCAGCGTTCCGAGGAGTGCAATTTCGTTTGCTGTCCATACGTGGGCTCGTTCCCTCCGGCGATAGCCCGCCTTGCCTGAAGTGTCTCGCCGCTCGCCGGCGCCCGAGCGGGTACGCGCGCCGCGTCGCGCCGTATCCTC
Source organism: Paraburkholderia sp. (assembly GCA_035277805.1). Taxonomy (GTDB): domain Bacteria; phylum Pseudomonadota; class Gammaproteobacteria; order Burkholderiales; family Burkholderiaceae; genus Paraburkholderia. Next base: position 11,666 of record DATEJU010000461.1, read on the forward strand.
GCGGTTCGCAACCGACGAGGCATGATTGATCTGCGCGACGGTGTGTTCGAATTGATTCGTCATTTCGTCGCCTCCGGATTGGTGTACAGGTCGCGTGCGCCCTGCTTCTCTTCTTCTCGCTTTTGCTTGCGCATTTCGGGCGTGAGGTAGGGATAGGCGCGGGAGATTGTCACTCGGTCCAGGTCGTAAGCACCGTCCTTTCGCGGGCCAAAGAAACCAAGCGTGACGTTGACCGGGAAGCGGCTATGGGCGCGCGCGTTCGCGCGATAACGGCAAATGGTGATCCATTCGTTAGGCGGTGATGCTGGAAAACAATTTCCTTCCTGCTTTCCACCATTGGTATCGATCCAGTAATCGGCCAGGTCGAGTCGCTTTTGTATTTCGGTCCACGTAAATCCTTGCACCGGAACTGCAAAATCAAGAAAGAAGTTCGACGGAACGACTGGCACCATTGATCGGTCTTCCGAATAATTTAGTGGATCAGCTTCTTCTGTCAGCACCAGATTTAAAGGCCGTATTACACCATTTTTGTACTTATAAACCACGCCAACAGTACGCTTCAATTTTTCCGTGGCGCGAATCTGCCCAAAATCGGGATTTTCTGGATTGAACAGCCTGTCGTCTCGAAAGATTGCCATGACCTCATCAAGCAGCGAGAGGATGGCTTCGTGTTTTTCGTCTGTGTTCTGCTCATGCATTGCGTTTGGCCCCAATTGCTGTGAGAGTGTCGCCGTATTCCCTTGTGCATGTACCTGGATTGACACGAAAATCATCATCAGGCTTGCGCCAGTACGACTCAACAATTTCTCCGCACGTAAATGCGTCTTCTTCATGCAAGTGGCTCCTGTAACCCTTATCGTGATCGCCCATCAGTCGCGCGACTTCCGGCGTAACGTTGAGCAGTTTGCAGACTTCCTGCTCGACAACCTCCAAGTCTCCCAGGATAGGTGCAAGTTTCGAATTATTTTTCGGTGCACTCCCATTAATTCTCCAGTAGTAGTCGAATACGAGCACCCTGTGAATTCCGATTTTGATCAGATCATCCTGAGGGAATCTGGCTGCTTTCGCAAAGGCAAGCGCATTTTCCTCAACAGTATTTTCGTAACAAACCTCCAGGCTCTTGAATTTTGAATAGTCTCCGGGATATGTCGAAAACAAGGAAATCATCCAGTGCCGCTGCTGGCAGTGCCTTGATTCGTGATACAGTGTCTCAGCGAATTTCAAGAGCTCTTCACTCAAATTCTTCCGTGCATATTCAAGCTCTTTTTCTTTCGGTGATTGATTAGCCAACGGCATGGCATAGCGCACGATCGAGTCCACGCGAGTCTTATTGATCGCGATGGTCCAATACTCCGATACGAAGCCACCCTCGTACAGACGAGTGATTCCATACTTTGGATATTCTTCAGGTCCAACGATTTTTACTGCCGGCATACTTCCGCCTGAGGAGATCGAATCGGCCGGCAACCCAAATGCCCCATCCTGAAGCGCAGCCCATAACGAAGGCTGAACGACTGAAGCAACGGTTGTGTAAAACACCGCTGGTGGACCGCCAGCCAGCCCAACCCAATCTATCGCCTCAAGTGCCGTCTTGACCGCCGCCGTGTACGTCTTCGCGACTGGATACTCGATATTCGTGCGCCGGCGATACATCAGCGGCGTATCTTCCGCCGTTGCGCTCTTGAGAAACCGGTAGCGCCGAAGGCCGAAATTCAGCGCATCGCAGCTGAAATACTCAGGCTGCTTGCCTTGTGAAGTGACGCTTTCGTCTGGGGTACTTGCATTCTTTCCGCCAACGGTCGTCGTGCGCTTTGCCGGAACAGAAGCCGGTGGTACAAGCGACCGGTTCGCATCGGCATAGACCGCCACATTGGTCACGCCGATTACGTCTTCTGGCGTACTTTGCGACATGAGCTCGATGGCGCCGAATGCAGCCACGTTGCTCGTAACCATCTGCAGTTCACCCAGTTCGTTCGTCACGCCCTGAATGACCTGCCCATCGTCGAGCGTGAGGCGGTACGGTTGATTGGCGATTGCGAAGCCGCCGCCGTCCTCGACCAGCACGTGATGGGCGGCAAGCTTGCCGGGGTTCTCGGGCGTGACTGGAGATTCAACGGGCTTGCTCACGGGGTTGTCGGTCGCATGATCTCCTGCGTGTACGAGGAAACGCCCACCCGTATAGCCGACAATCCCCTCGGATGAGATCCGCAAGACCGAATCGCCGCCATGTAGTTCGATTCCCTTTGGTGAAGCCAGCCTGATCCAGTCGCCTTTGCTGATGATCTCGACCCCCTCCTGCGCGAGCAGCCGCATGTCGGCCGTACGCGATTCGACGTGAATCCGGCCAGGCGTGACAAGCGTGATGGCCTTCTGCGCGTAGAACGCGATCTTTTCGCGCACCGAGGCAAAGAACGATTTACCCGTCGCGATGGACACATGTCCGCCCGCGGTGAACGCCGTATGCTCGTCGCTCGCAATATGCGTGCTGCCGGCCGCTGTCGACTGGATACCCGCCGCACTGGATATCGTCAGGTGTGGCGCTTCGAACTCGGGAAACGCGTCGCGGCCCGCATCGGACTTGCCGCGCAATTCAGCGTTGGCGCGCTTCATGCCTGCTACCACAGCGGCCTGATCGCCCATGGCGTCCTGCGCGTCGTGCCGCTGCGCCTGCTGTGCCATGCCTTCGTGTATGTCACGCGCGCCCGTGAGCCGCGCGACGGTCTCGCTCATATCCTTGACCTTGCCGCGAGCGCCGGGGCGCGCCCAGGTCGTTATCAGCATGCCAAGTGCCGCGCGCAGTACGCCGTGCTTGTCGGTGCGAAGCTCGAAGCCTTCGCCTCGTGCGTCCTGCCGCCCCGCGTTGCCCTCAATGCGCGCGATATAGCCCAGGCTCAGAGTGCTTTTCGCGTGGTCGCTCGCCAGCTGCGCCTGCTGCCGGTTTTCGGTGTCATCGAGCGCAAGATGGTTAGTCGTGCTGCCGCGCCCGAGACTGCGCGAGACCATGCCCGAGAGCGCGTGATTCCCGGGCAGTTTCCAGGCTGGCATGTTATGGCGGTCCGGTACGAACGCGGCCACGTAAGGCCGGTCCGGGTCACCGTTGACGTAGCCCACGTACACCTGCTGCCCGCATCGGCCATGCGTCGCCGTGCCCATCTGGTCGCCTTGCCACGGTTGGGCAATGCGCACCCAGATCGATGACCTGCCGTCGTACTGGCCGTCGCGATCCCAGGCGTACTGGATCAGCACGCGGTTATGCTCGTCGAGCCAGATTTCGGTGTCCTTCGGACCCACGATAACGGCGTACTCAGTGCCGCGAAGGCACGGCTGCGGCGTGACCTGCGGCATGCGGTAAGGCTCGTTCGTCGGGTGCAAGTCGAACGAGGCATCGACCACATAGTTGCGCAACATGTCCGACGTGACAGCGGCCTCGTGGATATCGAGCGTGCAGGCGAGCACGACATATTCGCGGTTAGCAGCTGCATATGGATGGTGCATGAGCGTGAACGTCTTGCCCACCTCGATACCGCGCAGATGGCCGCGCGCTTGCGCGCGCAGTCGCGTGCCGCATTCGGCTTCGAGCTTCACGCGCGCGAGCTCACGCGCGTCCTCGTGCCATGACGTGTCGTCCTGGAACACGTCCTGACGGGTTCGCGGCTGGGCATAATCGGCGTGCGTATACGCTTCGTAATCCAAAGCGTCACCCTCGTACGGAGCAGCCCATTCCTCCCGGTAGTGCACGCTGTTGCGGGTCAGGCGCGGCGACAGGTAACTGTGATCGTGAACGGTCACCTTGCCGGGCGTGATCGAGCTTCGGTACGCCAGATGCGTAATGTGCTCTTCGTGGATATGCCCGTCGCCCGCATGAAAGCGCAGCGTCTCGCAGGCACGGCCCTGCCTGTGCCAGGCGACGGGATGATCGGCGATCACGAGAACATGGGTACCGTCACGGTGTTCCCACCAGACGACAAACCCGAACTCCTCGCACAGCCGCATGCAGAAGTCCCAGTCCGACTCCCACGCCTGGCGGATCAGATCGCGGCTCGGGTTCATCGCGCCGTTGAGCCGCCATTCAATCGCGCCCCGATACGCGCTCAGGACCTTGTCGAGGATGTCGAGGATTGCGCCGTTAAAGACACGCGAATTCGTGCCCAACGCCGCGAACCAGCCCCACGGACGCAAAATGAATTCATAGACCGTCGTGTCGTTCTCGACACCGACGATGGCCGCTTCGGCCACATATCCGCTGATCTCGCGCGTACCCGCGCCGGTCATCGTGATTGCAGCGGTGTCGAAACGGCCCGGTAGCACATCGCGCACGCTCTCGAGGTCGATCGTGAGCGTGATCTCGGTGCCGCGAAACTTGCCGGGGTCGAGCGCGTCGTCGTCGACCACCATCGGTAGCGCATCGCGACGGGGCGTGACGGCTTCGACGCGATATTCGAACAGGCAACCGACACCCTCATGGCCCGAGATCCGGCGGGGAATGAAAACGGATTCGCGCAACCTGATCCCGCCTGGCCCAATGCGCACCCGTTCGGGAATAGCGCAGCCGCGCATCTCCAGTGTGCGGAACCGTTCGGTGTTCGTGGTCATGCCAACGCCTTCTGCAGCGTCGCGCCACACATCGTCTTGTCGCCGATGAACGCCACGCGCACGCCGCCATGCGTGCGCCTGCCCTTCGCGACGATGGCAAAGTCGCCGCCGCATTTCGGGCACCTGACCATCTGGCGGTCAAGCGCGACCGGAATACCCTGGTGGGCAAGATTGGGCGCGGCCTGAATGACCTCGCCGCCGTGGTCCGTCGTATCGCCCAGGCGCGCGACGTCGCGCCCTGTCACTGCGTCTTTCATATGCTGCGTCCTTCCGAAGAGAGATCCAGCGATTCAGATGCGGCAGAGTGCGCCGCCCGCAGATCTATCTTGAAGAAGATATTTTTAACCTGAAACACGAAAATTCCTAAATTCGGCCCGCTCGCTGCCGCACGGCGCATAAGACGGCTGGAAAAGCCCATCCTGTTGACATTCGACAAACCAGACGCCCCGGTGCGCGCTTCGGCTAAAATTGCGCCACCCGCGATGTCCCCATCGCCGCCCGATCCATCCTTGCCGCGCCGCGCCCCTGGGCGTCCGCCGCGCGGCATCCGCCCCTGGGGCGCGAGACCACGTATGACGACAACACCCACCGCCACGCCCTTCAGCGCGCTCGCGCTCGCCCCCGCGGCAATCGAAAACCTCGCTCGCCTCGGCTATGTCGAGATGACGCCCATCCAGGCCGCCAGCCTGCCGATCGCGCTCGCGGGCCACGATCTCATCGCCCGGGCCAAGACGGGCAGCGGCAAGACCGCCGCCTTCTCGCTCGCGCTGCTCGCGAAGCTCGATGCGCGCCGCCTCGATGTGCAGGCGCTGATCCTCTGCCCCACGCGCGAGCTGGCCGATCAGGTCGCGCAGGAGATCCGCCGCCTCGCGCGCGCCGAAGAGAACGTCAAGGTGCTCACGCTGTGCGGCGGCACGCCGATGAAACCGCAAACGGCCAGTCTCGAGCACGGCGCGCATATCATCGTCGGCACGCCGGGGCGCATCATGGATCACCTCGAGCGCGGCATCCTTTCGCTCGACGCGCTCAATACGCTGGTGCTGGACGAAGCCGACCGCATGCTCGACATGGGCTTCTTCGACGACATCGCCAAGGTGGCGCGGCAATGCCCCAAGGAGCGCCAGACGCTGCTCTTCTCCGCCACCTATCCCGAAGGCATCGCGAAGCTGAGCCAGCAGTTCCTGCGCAATCCTAAGGAAGTGAAGCTCGAAGAGCATCACGACGACAGCAAGATCCGCCAGCGCTTTTACGAGGTGACCGAGGAGAAGCGCCTGCACGCCGTGGGCATGCTGCTGAACCACTATCGGCCCGTGAGCACGATCGCGTTCTGCAATACCAGGCAGCAATGCCGCGACTTGCTCGACGTGCTGCGCGCGCAAGGCTTTCATGCGCTCGCGCTGCATGGCGAGCTCGATCAGCGCGAGCGCGATCAGGTGCTGATCCAGTTCGCGAACCGCAGTTGCTCCGTGCTCGTGGCAACCGACGTGGCCGCGCGCGGCCTCGACATCGCGCAGCTCGAAGCCGTGATCAATGTCGATGTCACGCCCGACCCCGAGGTCTACGTGCACCGCATCGGCCGCACGGGACGCGCGGATCAGGACGGCTGGGCGCTGAGCCTCGCGAGCATGAACGAGATGGGCCGCGTGGGCGGCATCGAGCAGGCGCTCAAGCGCGATGTCGAATGGCAGCCGCTCACGGAGCTCAAGCCCGCCAGCGACGCGCCCTTGCTGCCGCCCATGGAAACCGTGCAGATTCTAGGTGGGCGCAAGGACAAGATCCGTCCCGGCGACGTGCTGGGCGCGCTCACCGGCGAAGCGGGCTTCAGCGGCGCGCAGATCGGCAAGATCAACGTCACGGATTTTTCGACCTACGTGGCCGTGGAGCGCAGCATCGCGCGCAAGGCGGTGAACCGGCTCAACGCCGGGAAGGTCAAGGGCAAGAAGGTGCGCGCGCGCCGGATGGAGGAGTAAGCGCGCGGCGCACGCGACCGGCACAGCGGGCGCAATGCACGCAACGAGCGACGCCGCGTCAGGCCCGCGGCAAGACCAGTTCGAAGATCGAGCCGCCCGCCGCCGACGCGCGGTATGCGGCCTGCCCGCCGTGCGCGAGCGCAATGGCGCGCACGACCGAAAGTCCGAGTCCCGAGCCGCCGAACTTGCGCGAGCGCGAGGCATCGGCGCGCGTGAAAGGCTCGAACACCTGCAGTGCGAATTCCGGCGCGAGGCCCGGTCCGTCGTCTTCCACGCGCAACGCGAAGCGCGCCTCCTCCAGCGCGAGCGCGATGCGCAACCGCCCCGGCACCGCATAGCGCCGTGCGTTGTCGAGCAGCGCGAGCAGCGCCTGGCGGATGCGCGCGCCGTCGCAGTTCACCATTTCATCGGCAAGATCGAGCTCCACCGCGAAGCCGGCCTCGTGCAGCGTGTCGCTCACCGAGTCCACGGCATGGCGGATCTCGACGCCGATGCGCGTGGGCTCCACGCGCATCTCCAGCCGCCCGATGTCCTGCAGCGTGACGATATGCAGGTCGTCCACCAGCCTCGTCAGGCCTTCCACCTGAAACAGCAGCCCGCGGATCTGCGCTTCGTCGGGCTTGAACACGCCGTCCTTCATGCCCTGCAAGCGCCCGCGCAGGATCGTGAGCGGCGTGCGCAGCTCATGCGCAATGGCCGCGTTCCATGCGGTCATGTCGCTCGTCATGCGCTGCAGGCGCGCGGCCATGGCGTTGAAGTCGTCCACGAGATGCGCGGTCTCGCCAAGCGACCGGTCGCCGGGCAGCGCGCGCGCCTCGAGATCGCCGGCCGCGATGCTGCGCGCGCTTTCCGCGAGCGAGTTCAGCGGCGCGAGAATGCGCCGCGCGAGCCGCGACGCCATGATGACCGCGACCACGAGGCCGAACAGCAGCAGAATCGCGAAGATCAGGTAGTCGCTCGAGTCGGGGATGAACAGCTCCGCGCCGGAAAGCGGACGCGCAGGCGGCGCGAACATATAGAGCAGCCCGTAGATCACGACCGAGCCCACGAAGGCGATGAGCGCCGTGATGATCGAGACGAGCCCCATCGAGAGCACGATCTGGCGGCTCAACCGCCCGCGGCGCTTCGTCATGCGTCCGCCACCGCCAGCCGGTAGCCCACGCCGCGCACGACGGAAATCAGGTCCGCCGCCCCCGCTTTGTCGAGCTTCTTGCGCAGGTTGCTCACGTGGCTGTCCACGGTGCGCTCCAGCGCGTCGCCGCCGGGCAGGCACGCGTCGATCAGCTCGCTGCGCGTGAATACCCGGTTCGGCGACTTCGCCATGTGCGCGAGCAAGCGGAATTCGGTGAGCGTGAGCGCGAGCTGCACGCCGCTGCTTTTCGTGGCGTTTGCGGACGCGCGTTCCGATGCATCGGCGGATTGAGCGCCGGACGCATTTTCAGCCATCGCGCCGCGCACGCTCGCCATATAGCTCTGCGTATCGATTTCGAGCCGGCCCACGCGCAGCACGGCTTCGGCGCGCGAGACGCCCGTGCGCCGCAGCACTGCGCCAATGCGCGCGACTACCTCGACGGGATTGAACGGCTTCACGACGTAGTCGTCGGCGCCGATGCGCAAGCCTTGCAGCCGGTCGATGTCCTGGTCGAGCGCCGTGACGATCACCACGGGCGTGTCGCCGCGCCGGCGCAGCTCGGCCAGCACCTCCCAGCCGTCCTTGCCCGGCATCTTGATGTCGAGCAGCACGAGGTCGGGCTTCAGGAGCGGCTGCACGTCGAGCGCCGACTGGCCGTTGTTGACCTGGTAGGTGCGATAGCCTTCGCGGGTCAGATAGGCGTCGAGAATCTCGGCGATTTCGGGTTCGTCTTCGGCGATCAGGATCAGCGCGTTCATGGTTCGTCGCGGTCTTTTGCGGGGCCGGCCCACCCGCTATGCGCGTTCGGTTAGCGTGGCCGCGTCGCTCGGGCAGACTAGTGGACTCGTGAATTCGTGATGCTGGGCCCGCAGCGGCCCATCGGGCAATCCGCTCCATCGAATCTCCATCGAATCTCCATCATATCTCAACACTTCGCGCACACTGCCGCGCGAATGTTTCCCGAGCCTCGCCTCCAGGCGCCCGTACTGATCTGCATCGCCCCGTCTCGACGCAATCTCCACACAACGTCCACAGGCCTCGAACAGCAACGCGCGACCATCCATGCTCTGCCATACCGTCAACGCGGAATCCCACGCAGACATGAACACCCATAAGACATCGACATTCACCGCCGCATTCACCGCATCGGCGGCCGCCGTAACGACGGCCGCAGCGCTGCTGGTCTCGCTCGCCGCGTGCAAGGGCGGCCACGACGCCGCGCAAGCGCTACCCAAGCCGCAGGTCAGCGTGCTCACGTTGCATCCCCAGGCGGTGCCGGTCACCGCGGAGCTTCCGGGGCGCGTAGTCGCGTTCCTCGAAGCGGAGGTTCGCCCGCAGGTGAACGGCATCATCCAGCAGCGGCTCTTCGTGGAAGGCGGCGAGGTGAAGGCCGGCCAGCCGCTCTACCAGATCGATCCCGCGAGCTACCGCGCCGCGCGCGACGCCGCCGAGGCCGCCTTGCTGCGCGCCCAGGCCGCGATCCCCGCGGCCCAGGCGAAGGCCGCTCGCAACATGGGCCTCATCAAGCAGAACGCGATCAGCCGGCAGGAGTACGAAGAAGCGCTCGATACGCTCGCGCAGGCGCGCGCCAACGTGGCGGCCGCCAAGGCCTCGCTGGAATCGGCGCGCATCGATCTGGAGCGCACGACCCTCCGCGCGCCCATCTCTGGCCGCATCGGCCGCTCCTCGCTCACGCCGGGCGCGCTCGTGAGCGCGAGCCAAAGCGCGCCGCTCACCACGATCCATCAGATCGATCGCGTGAATGTCGACCTCACGCAGTCGAGCGCGAACTTGCTCGATCTGCGCGAGGCCGTCGACGCGGGCCGGGTGACAACGGCGAATGGCGGCGTGAGCGTCAAGCTCAAGCTCGAGAACGGCACGCTCTATCCGCTCGAAGGCAAGCTCGAATTCGGCGAATCGAGCGTCGCCACCGGCACCGGCACGTACACGCTGCGCGCCGTGGTGCCCAACCCGCGCCGCCTCTTGCTGCCCGGCATGTACGTGCGCGCGATGGTGGAGGAAGGCACCATGCCGAACGCGTACCTGCTGCCGCAGCGCGCCGTGAGCCGCAATACGCGCGGCGAAGCCACCGCCCTCTTCGTGCGCGGCGGCAAGGTCGAGGAAGTCGAGCTTGCGGGCGCGCGCGAGCACGGCAACGACTGGCTCGTCACGCATGGCGTGCGCAACGGCGATGCGCTGATCGTCGAAGGCAGCCAGATGGTGCGCGCGGGAGACGCCGTGGCCACCACCGCGGTGACCATCGACACCTCCACGGGCAAGGTGCAGCCGCTGCCCGCGCGCGCCGCCGGGGCCAAAGCCGATGCAAACGCCAACGCAAATGTCGACCCAAGCGCCGATGCCAACGCCAAGGCCGCCGCAAAGGCCAACGCCGGCACCGAACCCAACGCCCCGCAAGCCAACAGGAGCTGAGCGCCATCATGTCGGCTTTCTTCATCAAGCGCCCCGTGTTCGCGTGGGTGCTCGCCATCATCGTGATGCTGAGCGGCTTTCTCGCGCTCAAGCGCCTGCCGGTCGCCCAGTATCCCGAGGTCGCCCCGACCACCATCTCGATCTCCGCCAACTACGCGGGCGCCGATGCGCAGACCATCGAGAACTCGGTCACGCGCGTGATCGAGCAAGGTCTCACCGGACTCGACAACTTGCTCTACATGTCCGCCAGCTCGGACGCCTCGGGCGAAGTCGAAATCCGCCTCACGTTCGGCAACGGCGCGAACCCCGACGTCGCGCAGATGCAGGTGCAGAACAAGCTGCAACTCGTCACCGCGCAACTGCCCTCGGTCGTGCAGAGCAGCGGGCTCAGCGTTACGAAGTCGTCGGCGAGCTTTTTGATGGTGGTGGGCTTCGTTTCGCAGGACGGCAAGCTCAGCTCGATCGACCTCGACGACTACGTGGGCAGCACACTGCAGGATCAATTGCGCCGCGTGCCTGGCGTGGGCAACACGCAACTGTTCGGCTCGAGCTACGCCATGCGCATCTGGCTCGATCCTCATCGCCTCGAAAAGTACGCGCTCATGCCGGGCGACATCGAGGCCGCGCTGCGCGCGCAAAATGCCCAGGTCTCGGCGGGCCAGCTGGGCGCGCAGCCCGCGCGCGCCGGCCAGCAGCTCAACGCCACCGTGACCGCGCAAAGCCGCCTGCAAACGCCGGCGCAGTTCGCCGACATCATCGTCAAGAGCGCGGCCGATGGCGCTGTGGTGCGCCTGAAGGACGTGGCGCGCGTGGAACTCGGCGCCGAGAGCTACACCTACGCCTCCACCTACAACGGCAAGCCGGCCTCGTCGCTCGGCATCATGCTCGCGACGGGCGCCAACGCGCTCGACACCGCGAAGGGCGTCAAAGCGCTGATCGGCACGCTCAAGGGCACGCTGCCCGCGGGCGTGGCAGTAGTCTATCCGTACGACACCACGCCGTTCGTCTCGCTCTCGATCCACGAGGTCGTGAAGACGCTCGTCGAAGCCATCGTGCTGGTCTTCGTCGTGATGCTGGTGTTCCTGCAGAACTGGCGCGCGACGCTCATTCCCACGCTCGCGATTCCCGTGGTGCTGCTGGGCACCTTCGGCGTGCTCGCCGTGTTCGGCTATTCGATCAACACGCTCACCATGTTCGCGATGGTGCTCGCCATCGGCCTGCTCGTGGACGACGCCATCGTCGTGGTGGAAAACGTCGAGCGCGTGATGAGCGAGGAGGACCTGACGCCACGCGAGGCCACGCAGAAGTCGATGCGCGAAATCACGGGCGCGCTGATCGGCATTGCCACGGTGCTCTCCGCCGTGTTCGTGCCGATGGCGTTCTCGTCGGGCTCGACGGGCACGATCTACCGCCAGTTCTCGGTGACCATCGTCACGGCGATGCTGCTCTCGGTGGCCGTCGCGTTGATACTCACGCCCGCGCTGTGCGCGACGATCCTGCGCCGCTCCGGCGGACACGGCGTGGACCGCGGCTTCGCGGGCTGGTTCAACCGCAACTTCGAGCGCGGCTCGCGCGCGTATCGCAGCGGCGTGGCGGGCATGCTCGCGCGCGGCAAGCGCTTTCTCGCGATCTTCGTGGCGCTGGTGGTAGCCATGGGATGGATGTTCATGCGCCTGCCCAGCTCGTTCCTGCCGGTGGAAGACCAGGGCATCCTGATCACCGCCGTGCAGTTGCCGCCCGGCGCGATGAACACACGCACTCAGGACGTGCTCAAGAGCGTTACGGACTACTACCTGAACAATGAGAAGGGCGCCGTGGAAGGCGTGATGGCGATCGAAGGCTACGGCTTCGGCGGCTCCGGCCAGAACGCGGGCATGGTGTTCGTGCGCCTGAAAGACTTCGACGCGCGCCGCTCGGGGAATCTCTCGGCGCAGGAAGTGGCGCAGCGCGCGAACATGGCGCTCGCCGGTATCGCCGACGCGCAGGTCTACGCGCTCTTGCCGCCCGCCATCGACGGCATGGGCACCACGAACGGCTTCGACTTCTACTTGCAGGACACCAATGGCGCGGGACGAGACAAGCTCACGCAAATGCGCGACACCTTGCTGGCCGCCGCTGCAAAGAGCTCCGCACTGGCCAACACGCGGCCCACGGGGCAGGAGCCCACGCCGCAATTCGCGGTGGACATCGACCAGGCGAAGGCGAGCGCGCTGGGCCTGAGCATCGCCGACATCAACAACACGCTCTCGGTGGCCTGGGGCAGCGACTACGTGAACGACTTCATCGACCGCGGCCGCGTGAAACGCGTCTACGTGCAGTCCGATGCGGACTTCCGCATGCAGCCGCGCGACCTCGACGGCTGGCACGTGCGCAACGCGAGCAACGAGATGGTGCCGTTCGCCTCGTTCGCGCACGGCCGCTGGACCTTCGGCCCGACACGGCTCGAACGCTACAACGGCGTCTCCGCGCTCGAAATCCAGGGCGAAGCCGCGCCGGGCGTGAGCTCGGGCACAGCGATGCGCGAGATCGACAGGCTCGTTGCGCAGTTGCCGCCTGGCTTCAATCACGAGTGGACCGGCCTCTCATACGAGGAGCGGCTCGCCGGAGATCAGGCGGCAGCGCTCTATGCGATCTCGGTGCTCGTGGTGTTCCTGTGTCTCGCGGCGCTCTACGAGAGCTGGTCGATTCCGTTCGCGGTGATGCTCACGGTGCCGGTGGGCATGGCGGGCGCCCTCTTCGCGGCGCTGCTGTGCGGCCAGACCAATGATGTCTACTTCAAGGTGGGCCTGCTCACGACCATCGGCCTCGCGGCCAAGAACGCGATCCTGATCGTCGAGTTCGCGCTGGAGCGCGAGGCGCAGGGCGCGGGCCTCATCGAGGCCACGCTAGACGCCGCGCGCCAGCGCCTGCGCCCGATCCTCATGACCTCGTTCGCGTTCATTCTCGGCGTGACGCCGCTCGCGATCGCCACGGGCGCGGGCTCGGGCGCGCAGAACGCGATCGGCATCGGCGTGATGGGCGGCATGATCGCGGCGACTGTGCTCGGCATCTTCTTCGCGCCGCTGCTCTATGTGGCAGTCCGTATGACCTTCAAGAGCAAGCGCACATGAACGCATTTCATCGCAACATCATGAATCTGCTCGAGCAACCCACGCCCGCGCGCGGCGGAGCGAGCTTGCGCGCGACGCTTGCGGCGCTGGGCGCCTGCGCATTCTTCGCGGGCTGCGCCGTGGGCCCCGACTACCGCGCGCCGAAAGCCGACGTGCCCGCGCAATGGAGCAGCACGGAAGGCGCATTGCGCACCGGACCACCGACGCAAGCCGCCGGAGAACCCGACCTCCAGCGCTGGTGGACGCGCCTCGCCGATCCGCTGCTCGACGCGCTCGTGACCGAGGCCGTCAACGGCAACCTCGACGTGGCCACGGCCACGGCGCGCATCCGCGAAGCGCGCGCCGTGGTGCGCCAGGCGGGCGGCGCGCTCTATCCGTCACTCAACGCTTCGGGCTCCTATACGCGCTCGGGCGCGGGGGCGACCGCCGTTGCCACGAACGGCGCGGCGGCCACGGGTTCGAGCGCCGCGGCGCTGGGCTCCGCGAGTCCCATCAACCTCTTCCAGGCGGGCTTCGACGCCAGTTGGGAAATCGACATCTTCGGCGCGAACCGGCGCGCGCTCGAAGCGGCGCGCGATGGCTACGACGCCGCGCAATGGGACCAGCGCACGACGCTGCTCACGCTGGTGGGCGATGTGGCCACGCGCTACGTGGAGGCACGCGGCTATCAGGCGCGCCTTGCGTTCGCGCGCGAAACGGCAGCTTCGCAGCAGGAGACCGCACGGCTCACGAGCGTGCGCTACAAGGCAGGCGCGAATTCCGCGCTCGACGCCGCCAATGCGTCCGGCGAGGCGCAATCGACACTCGCCGACATCCCCGCGCTCGAGGCCGCCTACGCACAGAGCGTGCACAGCCTCTCCGTGCTCACGGGCCGCGCGCCGGGCACGCTCATCGCGCGCATGGAGCAGTCGCAACCCGTGCCGGTGCCTAAGCTACCGGTCGCGCTCGGCGTGCCCGCCGACGTGCTGCTCTCGCGTCCCGACGTGCGCGCCGCCGAGCGTCGCTACGCGCAAGCCACGGCGCGCGTGGGCCAGGCCGAGGCCGCGCGCTACCCGCGCGTGACGCTCACGGGCTCGCTCAGCACCTCGGGCACGCAATTCGGCGACCTCGCGCGGCACTCGTCGATCGGCTGGTCGTTCGGGCCATCCGTGACGATTCCGGTGTTCGACGCCGGGCGCCTGAAGGCCGCTGTCGAGATCGCCGATGCGCAGCGCGAGCAGTCTTTCCTCGCGTATCGCTCAGCCGTGCTCACGGCGCTCGCCGATGTAGAGAACGCGAGCGTGGCGCTCTCGCGCGAGACGGAACGTACGCGGAACCTGCAGCAATCCGCCGACACTTACGACGAAGCCGCCACGATGGCGCATGCGCTGTATCGCGCGGGATCGACGGGCTTTCTTGAGGTGCTGATCGCCGACCGCTCGCTTTATTCGGCTCAGGATGCGCTGATACAGAGCCGCGTGCGCGTGACGACGGACTATATCGCCTTGAACAAGGCGCTCGGCGGCGGCTGGGATGGGGAGGTGCCCGGAGAGACGGCGCGTAACGCGGATTGAAGGTGCAGGCCGGCGGCCGCGCACGAGCCATGATGCCCGGGCGCGCCGCATGCCGCGCGCGCGATACGTTGCGCTGAATGCTGTGCCGCTTCGCGAGCGCTCAGTTGCGGCGCTTCACGCCCGGCAGCACGCAGAGCATTTCGAACGCGAGGTTTGCGCCGAGCAGCGCCGTGGTGCCGAACGGGTCGTATGGCGGCGCGACTTCCACGAGATCGGCGCCAACGATATCGACGCCCCATGTGCCGCGGATGATCTCGAGTGCCTGCGGCACGGTCAGGCCCGCGATTTCGGGGGTGCCGGTGCCGGGCGCGTAGGCCGGGTCGATGCCGTCGATATCGAAGCTCAGATAAACCGGGCCGCCCTGCACGCGCGCGCGCACTTCTTCCATCAGCGGTTCGAGCGAGCGGTTCCAGCACTCCTCGACCTGCACGACCTTGAAGCCCTGCTGGCGGCACCAGTCGAAATCCTCGGCCTCGTAGCCCGTGCCGCGCAGACCGATCTGCACGACGCGGTTGCAATCGAGCAGTCCTTCTTCGACAGCGCGGCGAAACGGCGTGCCGTGGGCGATCTTCTCGCCGAACATGGTGTCGTTGACGTCGGCGTGCGCGTCCACGTGGATCAGCCCAACGGGGCCGTGCTTGCGGTGGATCGCGCGCAGGACCGGCAGCGTGATCGTGTGGTCGCCGCCCAGCGAAACGGGGCGGCAGCCGTGCTCGAGGATCGCGTCGTACGCGTGCTCGATGCGCGTGATCGAATCGGCGAGATTGTAGGGATTGATCGCCACGTCGCCGATATCGGCCACGCGCAGCGAGTCGAACGGCGCCGCGCGCGTCGCCATGTTATAGGGGCGCAGCAGCACGGATTCGCTGCGGATCTGGCGCGGACCGAAGCGTGCGCCGGTGCGGTTCGAGGTGCCCAGATCGAACGGCACGCCCACGAAGCATGCGTCGAGGCCCTTGGCGTTCTCGAGCTGCGGCAGGCGCATCATCGTCGCGATACCGCCGCAACGCGGCATGACGTTGCCACCCAGGGGTTGGAAGTAATTGTCAGACATATCCGCGCTCCTCGTTTTCATTCACTTTGCCGTATCATGCGAATCGGCTACAGGCGCAGTTTTATTCGCCCGTCAAGCAAACATAAATAACGAATTCGCACTGTTTACATTGATATATTGCTATGTATCGATGAATTCCGCGGAGAACCCATGCTCGGCAGTCTGACCGACCTCGACTTGCGCCTGTTGCGCGTCTTCGTGGCCGTGGTGGAGGCAGGCGGCGTGAGCGTCGCGCAGACGACGCTGAACGTCAGCCAGCCCACCATCAGCGCGCAGCTTTCGACGCTCGAGACGCGCCTCGGCTACCGGCTATGCGAGCGCGGCCGCAGCGGCTTTCGTCTGACCGAAAAGGGCGAGCGCATGTACGAGCTCGCCACCACGCTGCTCGTGGCCGCCGAGGAATTCGCGCTCAAGGCGCGGCACCTGGACCGCAAGCTCGTGGGGACGCTGGGGATCGGCCTGATCGGCCATGCGCCGATCGGCCAGAATGCGCGCATCAGCGAGGCAATCGCGTCGTTCAAAAAGCGCGACGAAGCGGTGCGCTTCTCGATTTCCGTGAAATCGCCGGGCGAACTCGAAGAACAACTGCTCAACGGCGACATTCAGATCGCCGTGGGCTATTTCTGGCATCGCGTGCCCACGCTCGAATACACGCCGCTCTTCGTCGAGCGGCAGATCGCCTATTGCGGGCGCGGTCATCCGCTATTCGAGCGGGCGGGCAAGCTCGCCCCTGCGGAAGTCGCCGATCACGAATGGGTCTGGCGCACCTACCCGACGCCGGAGGCGCAGCATTCGACGACGGCCAACAAGGTGAGCGCGCAGGCCGACAACATGGAGGCCGTGTCGCTCCTGATCCTCTCCGGCCATCACCTGGGCTACCTGCCGCAGCAGTTTGCGGCGCCGCTTGTGCGGCGGGGGCTATTGGCCGCGCTCAATCCCAGGGAACTGACCTACGAGGTGACGTTTCACATGGTCACGCAGAAACGCGGCAGCCACGACCCGATCGTGCAGGCGTTTCTGGAGGATTTAAGAAACGCGCAGCCGCAAGAGCTGGCCGATGAATCGTGATGCAGCGGCGGCACCGAGCCGCCCTCCTGCACCGTGATCTCGAACACCTTGCGCGAGCGGCTCGAGGGCCGCACGTCGGCGGCATCCACGTAGAGCGGGCCGGTGCGGGCGCATCCGGCCATCGTTGCGTGAAGCAGGCGCCACAGGTTATTGCAAACGCGCGGGCGACGCGCGGCGCGTATTCGCGCACCAGGCTTCCCACATATGCCGATACGCCGCTTCGACGTTGCGCGCGAAGCGCGCGCCGTCCATGAGCGGCGAAGCCTGCATGCGTGTGCGCAAGCCCGCGCGCAGCGCGGCGAGCCGGGGCAGATCGCGTGCGAGCGACGTCACGATGGCGACGTAGTCCGCATCGTTGTCGGTCGCCAGCTCCGGCAGGCCCAGATTGGTCAGCAGGCAAAGCCCGGCGCGGCTCACCGCTGAGCGGCCAAAGCGTGTGGGAACCGGCACGCCCATCCAGAACGCATCGAGACTCGTGGTGTGGCCATTGGCCGGGAACGTGTCGAGCGCGATATCGATCAGGTGGTAGGTCCGAAGATAATCGGCGCGCGACTGAAAGCCCACGAAGCTCACACGCGCCGGATCGACGCCGTGCGCGGCCAAACGCATCGCAATCTGCTCGCGGGCACTGCCGGGCGGCGCCATCAGGACGAGCCGCGCATCGGGCAGCGCCGCAAACACGCCGGACCAGAGCGACAGCGTGGTCTCGGTGAGCTTGCATGGATTATTCAGGCATCCGAATGTAATATGGCCGGCCCAATGCGCCGGTGACGCGTTCACCTCCGCATCGGGCACAAGCGCGTCGTAGCACCAGAAGGTGTCCGGCAACCGCAGCGATCGTTCGGTGTACTGGCCGTCTATGTGAGGTGCGTCTGGAGGATCGATCCATGGGTCGGTAAGACGCCAACCGATCGCCGGGCTACCCGTCGTGCCCGGATACGCGAGCCACGCCACCTGAACCGGCGCGGGCCGCCGCGCGAACAACAAGCGCCGCGCGCCGTCCATGTGCATCGTGAGGTCGACGAGAATGTCGATGCCGTCGTCGCGAATCTGCTGCGCGAGGCGTGCATCGTCGAATTCGCATACGTCGCGCCAGATATCCGCGTATGTTGCCAGGCGCGCGGTCACGTCGTCGCGCTGTGGACTCAGCGCATAGCAGACTATCTCGAAGGCGGTGTGATCGTGATGGCTGAAGAGCGGCGTCGTGAACAGCGACTGGCAATGGTTGCGAAAATCCGGCGATACATAGCCGATGCGCAACCGTCGCGCGGTCTCCGGCGGGTTCGCGTGGCGCTCGCCCGCGCTCGCGGCCAGCAGCGCCGCCTCGTGCCGCGCGGAAAACTGCTCGGCCTCGGCGCGGATCGCGTGAGCATCGTCGAGGGCGAACATTAGCGAGAAAAGCAGATTGCTGTTGGCGCCGATATTGGCGGGATCGCAGGCCAACGCCCGGCGATAGCACGCAATGGCCTCGTCGATACGCCCGGCCTTGCTGCACACGTTGCCCAGATTGATATGCGCATCGGCAAAGTCCGGCTTCAATTCGACGGCACGGGCAAGCGCGGCGCGCGCCTCGTCGTGCCGGGAAAGCTTGAGCAGCACGCTGCCGAGGTTGCTCCACGCGGATACGCGCTGCGGATCGAGTTCGATCGCGCGTTCGAGCACGGCCCTGGCTTCGTCGATGCGCGCACCGCCACTCAGGATCGCGCCGAGGTTCGTGAGGACCTCGACCGAGTCCGGAGCGAGCGTACGCGCGTGCTCGAGCACTTCCAGCGCCTGCGTGACGCGGTTTTCCGCCAGCATCGCTTTGGCGAGATTGTTCCAGGCGTTCGCGTGATGCGGCGCGATGGCCACCGTGCGCCGCAACACGGCTTGCGCGCGGGCGAACGCCCTCGCCTTCAGCAGCATGGTTCCGTAGTTGAAGTGGATGGCGGCATGATACGGCGCCAGCGCGAGCGCGCGTTCGAACAAATCCGATGCCCGTGCGGTGTCGCCCGCTTCGCCGTACAGGTGGCCGAGGTTGTTCAGCGCGATGGGAGCGTCCGGGCGCAGTTCGATTGCGCGGTTCAGCGCGTGGATGGCCATGTCCCGCTCGGCGGCGGAAACACAGGTCATGGCGAAGCTCACGAGAAACACCGCGTCCTCGCGCACCGCAAGCGCGCGAGCGATCAATGCCCGCGCAGCCAGGCGGTCGCGCCCGATTTCAAGCAGGCCGGCAAGATGCAGCGCATTGGCATCGTGCGGACTGATGGCAATGAGGCGCTCACACATGGCGCGCGCGGTTGCGGTTTCGCCCCGCTGCCAGGCGGCCTCGGCGGTGGCCAGCGTATGGCCCGCGCGCGGCGGCTCGGTTTGCGGAGGTCGAGTGTTTGACATGGAATGGCATCCTGGATTACCTGCCAGTCTCGTGACATTTGCCTTACGAACCCATCGATGAAATTCGAAAAGCAGAGCGTTAGTCACGCCTTGATCCGAGGTGAACGACGGCAGAGATGACTGAGGCCAGCGATGTTAGTCAAATTGCGATCTCGAAGAATCCAGAACGCGCTGAATCGGCGAGCGGCATTCCGAAATTTCGATAGCGTTTGCCGTGAGTCAAACGCCATGAAGACGTGGACGGCCAGCCAAGGGCCATTGCATGCAAGCGATGCTTGCCCGGCAACTCGCACGCCGATGGTACGATCTGCGCCACATCCCCCATTCGAGCCCTCCATGGCGCGCGACAATTTCAGCGATCTCCTGGCCTTTCTCGCCGTCGCCCGCGAGCGCAGCTTCACGCGCGCGGCGGCCCAGCTCGGCGTTTCCCAGTCGGCGTTGAGCCACACCGTACGCGCGCTCGAAACGCGTCTCGGGCTGCGCCTGCTCACGCGCACGACACGCAGCGTCTCCACGACCGAAGCCGGCGAGCGCCTGTTTCAGGCTATCTCACCACGCTTCGAGCAGATCGATGCCGAACTCGCCGCGCTCGCCGACCTGCGCGACAAGCCCGCGGGCACGATCCGCATCACGGCCATCGACCATACCGTCAACACCGTGATCTGGCCGAAGCTCAAGGCATTGCTGCCCGCGTATCCGGACCTCAAGGTGGAAATCACCGTGGATTACGGGCTGCGCGATATCGTGGCCGAGCGTTACGACATCGGCGTGCGCCTCGGCGATCGGGTCGCGAAGGACATGATCGCGGTGCGCATCAGCCCCGATCTGAAGATGGCGATCGTCGCCTCGCCCGAGTACCTCGCGAAGCACAAGGCACCGAAGTCGCCGCCGGAGCTGCTGGGGCACAACTGCATCACGCTGCGCCTCACGGGCTCGGGCGGGCTGTACGCGTGGGAGCTCGAGAAAGACGATCACGAACTGCAGGTGCGCGTGGACGGCCAGCTCACGTTCAACACCATGCCGCAAATGCTCGACGCGGCGCTGGACGGCTTTGGCCTGGCCTTCCTGCCTGAAGACGCCGCGCAGCCTTATCTGCGCGCGGGCCGGTTGAAGAGCGTGCTCAAGGACTGGTGCCCGGTCTTTCCCGGCTACCACGCGTTCTACCCGAGCCGGCGACAGTCGTCGCGCGCGCTCGGGCTCGTGATCGAAGCGTTGCGCTATCGCGGCAAAGGCGTCGAGGGGGCGCGGAACAAGCGCTCGTAGTTGCCTCCGGTTCCGCTTAGCCGGCCTTGCGCCCTTCGACGGGATAGCCGGGATCGGTATAGCCCGGCGTCGACGCATGGCCCGGCGGCACGAGGCTGTCGATGAACGTCTCGTCCTCGGGGCTGAGCTGGAGCTTTAGCGCCTCGACGTAGCTGTCCCAATGCGCCTCGGTACGCGGCCCCGCGATCGTCGAGCTCACCAGCCGGTTGTTGAGCACCCACGCGAGCGCAAATGCAATCGAGGTCGTACCGCGCTGCGCCGCGTGCGCCGCAATCCGCTGTGCGATGAGCAACGACTCGGGGCGCCATTCCGTCTGCTGGATGCGCCGGTCGCCGCGCCCTGCGCGGCTGTCCGCGGGCGGCGGCGCATCGACGGCATATTTTCCGGTCAGCACGCCGCGCGCGAGCGGGCTGTACGGGACCGCGCCCAGACCATAGTGCGCGGCGGCGGGCAATTGCTCGACTTCGGCGCTGCGGTCCACGATGTTGTAGAGCGGCTCGCTCGCCACGGGCCGCTCGATGCCGAGCTGGTCTGCAAGACGCACGACTTCGGCAATGCGCCAGCCGCGGAAATTCGACAGCCCAAAATAACGCACCTTGCCCTGGCGGATCAGATCGCCCACCGCGCGCACGCCTTCCTCGAGCGGCAAGCCGGGCAAGGCGCGATGGAAATAAAGCACGTCGACATAGTCGGTGTTCAAACGCTTGAGGCTCGCCTCCACCGACTGAAAGATCCATTTGCGCGACTGCCCCTGCTGGTTGGGCCCCTGTGCCGGGCCAGCGGGATAGCCGAACTTCGTCGCCACGACCCAGTCCTCGCGCCGCGCAGCGATGGCGCGGCCGACGATCTCCTCGGAGCGGCCTGCGTGATAGACGTCGGCGGTGTCGATGAAATTGACACCCTGATCGAAGGCCTTCTCGATGATGCGCTTCGATGTGGCCTCATCGGTTTCGCCGCCGAACATCATGGCGCCGAGGCACAACGGCGAAACTTTCAGGCCGCTGCGGCCCAGATAGCGATAATCCATAACCCATAACTCCGAAGTGGCTGCGCGTCGGATCGACGGCCAGGGCACCCATTAGAAACCAGTGCGGGTGACGGATAAAGCCGGATAAACCGCATGGGTTCATGAATGGGGTTCATCAATCTTCGGCTCAGTCCGCGCCTTGCTCGTGCGAATGCAAACCAATCCGTTGCGCGGCTCCCTGTATGGCATAGACGCCTACTGCAGTCGTCACGCCCGTGATCAATACACCGAGCAAGCCGAGAGAGACGGCGAGAACGTGGCCAATCGCGGTCGTCGCCACAATATCGCCGTACCCGATGGTCAATGCGGTGACGGCACAAAAATAAAGCACCTGCCCCGGCGAAGCAGGGGCATGCGTATCGGCATGAACAGTCCCGCCCGCGTAGTACATCGCTATCGACAACGCGAAAAAGATAACCAGAAGGCCCGCCAGAATGCTGCGCAGGTACCACAAAACCCGAAAGTACTCGCCAATCGTATCCCTCGTCCGGATGCGTACGCTCCATTTGCCTTGCCTGATGTCGTTCATGCTTGTGTGCTTCTCCGGATTCACGTATTGCCCCCTGAAAGTCAGGCGGCTATTGCTATCACGAAGAAGCACTCGAGACCTATCTGATTTGGCGCGAAAGCGCGCCATCTTGATCTTTAACAAATCATCCGCCGCAAACGCGTAGCCCGCCCATGCTCAACGGTCGCCTCAGCGCGTCACGCCCACGGCGCCCCCGGCTTCGAGGGCACGAATCTGCGCTTCGTCGTAGCCATATTCGCGCAGCACTTCGACGGTGTGCTCTCCGTACAGCGGCGCTGGACGCGCGTGCGTTGCCGGGCCCTCCGAGAAATGCACCGGCAGGCCGATGCCCGTGACGCGCCCGCTCACCGGATGCTCGGTCTCTACGATCATCCCGCGCGCGATGGCCTGCTCGTGCGACGCCGCCTCGGGCACGCTGAGCACGGGGCCGCACGGCAGGCCGATCTCATCGAAGGCCGCGAGCCATTCGGCCGTCGTGCGCTCGCGCAGGCGCGCACCCAGGATCTCCGCGAGCACCGCACGATGCTCGAGGCGCCCCGCGTTGGTGGCAAAGCGCGCGTCGTCCGCGAGCCCGGGGAGCGCGAGCACCGCCACAAGCCGCTCGTAATTGCTCTGATTCGCCGCGCCCACGTTGATCCAGCCGTCGCGCGTTTCGAACGCCTGGTAAGGCGCGCTCGTGGGATTGGCCGAGCCGGCTTTTTCGAGCACGGTGCCGTCCGCGAAGTAGTTGGCGAAAGCCCAGTACATCTGTTGCAAGCCTGCTTCGAACAACGAAGTATCCACCATCTGCCCGCGACCCGTGCGCTGCCTGCCCGCATAGGCGGCGCAAATGCCGAGCGCGGCCAGAATGCCCGCATTGATGTCCGTGACCGGCGAGCCCGCCTTGATCGGCGCCTGACCAGGCTCGCCAGTCATGCTCATCAAGCCGCTCATGCCCTGCGCAATGAGGTCGAAGCCGCCCTTGTCGGCATAGGGCCCGCTGCGTCCGTAGCCCGAGATCGCGCAGTAGATGAGGCCGGGGTTATCCGCCTTGAGCGTCTCGTAGCCCATGCCGAGCTTCTCCATCGTGCCGCGCCGGTAGTTCTCGGTCACCACGTCGGCGCTCGCGAGCAGGCGCCGCAGCACCGCGCGGCCACCCTCGGTCTTCAGGTCGAGCGCGATGCCGCGCTTGCCGCGATTGACCATCATGAACGAGGCCGACTCGCCGCTCGCGAGGATCGGCGCGAAACGGCGGCAGTCGTCGCCGCCCGGCATCTTCTCCACCTTGATGACCTCGGCGCCCATGTCGGCGAGCATCATCCCGCATACCGGTCCCGACATGATGTGCGCGAGCTCGATCACCTTCACGCCCGCGAGCGGGCCCGCGGATGCGCTCGCGGGCGATTCGCTGCGTCGCTTGTCTGCCATCTCAGCGCCCCTTGAATTGCGGCGCTTCTTTGGCAAGAAACGCCTGATAGCCGATGCGAAAATCCTCGGTGCCGAAGCACGCGAAGCCCTCGTCGCGCTCCGCCTGCGTGAGCGGCGCGGGGTTGCGCGCACGGCGCACGAACTGCTTGTGCCAGCGCGCAACGAGCGGCGCGCCCGCCGCGATGCGCTGCGCGGCAGCGAGCGCCTCCGTGCTCACTTCGGCATCGGGCACCACGCGCGTGACGAGGCCTTTGGCGAACGCCTCGCGCGCGTCGAGAATGCGGCCTTCGAGCAGGATCTCCAGCGCCACGGCCTCGCCGGCGAGGCGCAGCAGCGCCTCAAGTTCGGCATGCGCCATCACGAGCCCGAGATTCTTGATGGGCGCGCCAAAGCGGCTCGACTCGCCGCAGATGCGCAGATCGCAGAGCGCGGCCAGCTCCAGCCCGCCGCCCACGCAAATGCCGTGAATCATCGCGACCACGGGCACCGGGCACGCGTCGATCAAACCGAGCGTGCGGTGCATGAGCGCGCCATACGCTCGCGCCTGCTCGACGTTCGAACGGTCCGTCGCGAACTCGCCGATATCGTTGCCGGGCGAGAACGCTTTTTCGCCCGCGCCGCGCAGCACGATGCAGCGCAGGGGCTCATCGGCGGATAGCGCCTCGAAGGTGTCGCCTAGCCTGCGCCAGAGCGTGCGTGTGAGCGCATTGAGCTTCGCGGGGCGGTCGATCGTCACGATGGCGAGTGCATCGTCGCGCCCCATGCGCTCAGTGTGAATCGCGCCTTCGATGGCGGTATCGTCGTTCATGCGTGTTCCTCGCAGAAGGATCGTTTGCGGGAGCGGCGCGCCCACTTTCGCGCACCGCGCTTCACCACTGTGTCCGCCCGTTCAGGCCGTCGTATGTGCATGTGCACCGTCGACCGAACCCGCTGCGTTATCGAGCGAGCGGTCCGGGCGCATCGTGAACGAAAGCACGATGCCCAGCGCCATGATCGCCATCGACACCGTGAACGGCAGATTCCAGTTGCCGGTGCGGTCGATCAGCCAGCCGCCCACTACGGGGCTCACGATGGCCGCCGCGGCCGAGCCTGTGTTCATGATCCCACTCGCGGTGCCTGCGTGCCTGGGCGCGATATCCATGGGCACGGCCCACATCGGCCCGATGGTCATTTCATTGAAGAAGAAGCCTGTGCTCAGGCACAGCGCGGCGAGCGTCACTGTCACGTTCTGCGCGAGCAGGATCGGTGCGAGCGAGAGCAGCGTGAGCAGCATGCACACGCCCACCATCACGTTGCGCGCGAGACGCAGGTTGCGGCTCTTCTTGAGGATGCGGTCGGTGACCGAGCCGCCGAGCCAGTCGCCCAGCACACCGGCGAAGAACACGCCCGAGGCGAACAGTGCCGACTTCGCGAGATGCATGTGATAGTTGTGCAGGAAGTACTGCGGAATCCAGCCGAGGAAGAGCCACAGCACCCAGCCGTAGCAGAAGTACACGGCCGTGACCGGCGACATGCGCGCCACGAGCCGCCGCCACGGCACCGGTGCGCGCTCCTTCGCGCCGGCAAAGCGCTCGAGTCCTTCGCATTCGGCCTCGGTGATGCGCGGATGC
>DATEJU010000462.1:0-7142 GCA_035277805.1 Paraburkholderia sp.
GCTGCGCAAGCATCTGGCCAAGCACGGCTTCGACCCGCTCATGGGCGCGCGGCCGATGCAGCGCCTGATCCAGGACACGATCCGCCGTGCGCTCGCCGACGAACTGCTGTTCGGCAAGCTCGTGAACGGCGGCCGCGTGACTGTGGACGTGGACGAGGAGGACAAGATCCAGCTCACGTTCGACGCGCAGCCGGCGCCGCGCAATCCGGAAGCGGTTGAAGTCGAGTAACTGCGAGGCATTACGCGGCAGCGCGAAGCGCACACAAGCTTCAAGGCACGACGGCGTAGCTCAATACGGGCTACGCCGTTTTATTTTGCGGGCAAGTGTGAGGAATCCGAAATGATTTACGTGGCTCGTTTCATGAACTGGAACCGGCGTGCCAAGGTGAGTGAGTCGCCTCAAAGTAAAATGGGGGTTTATCTCGCCGTCGGCGTTTTCACGATGCGCGGCGCTTCAGGGCGTCCGCGCAAAGCAGGGGTGTAAATAGTGGTACCACGTAAATCGGGCGCGTTCGACTCCATCGTCGAGCGCGAGCAGGGGCTGCGCCAGGGCTTGTCGGCAGGCCAGATGACGATGATCGCCATCGGCGGCGCGGTGGGCACCGGGCTCTTTCTCGGCAGCGGCTTCGCCATCGGTTTTGCCGGGCCGGGTGTGCTCGTGTCCTATGCCATCGGCGCGCTGATCGCGTTGTTGCTGATGGGAGCGCTGGCCGAGATGACGGTCGCGCATCCGACGTCCGGATCGTTCGGCGCGTACGCCGAACACTATATCGGCCCGCTCGCCGGTTTCGTCGTGCGCTACGCGTACTGGTCCGCCTACGTGCTCGCAGTGGGCACCGAAGTCGCGGCCATCGCCATCTACATGAAGTTCTGGTTCCCGCACGTGCCGGGGCTCTACTGGATCGTGGGGTTCCCGGCGGCGCTGATCGTCGTGAACGCCATGAGCGTGCGGGCCTACGGCACCATCGAGTATCTCTTCTCCAGTCTCAAGATTGCCGCCATCGTCGCGTTCATCGTGCTCGGCGCCTGGTTCGTGTGGCGCGCCCCCGCTGGGTCGGGCGTCGGGTTCGCCAACTATACGTCGCACGGCGGACTGCTGCCGAAGGGCTGGTGGGGCGTCTGGGTGGGCACGATTGTTTCGCTTTTCAGCTACCTGGGCGTGGAAACCATCGCCGTTGCTGCGGCAGAAGCAAAAGACCCGGCGCGCGCCGTCACGCGCGCCTTTCGCGCCACGGTGCTGCGCCTCGTGCTGTTCTATCTGCTCACGCTCGCGCTGATGCTCGCCATCGTCCCCTGGACACAGGCGGGCGGCAACGAGAGCCCGTTCGTGAAGGTGATGGCCGAAACCGGTGTGCCGTATGCGGCGGGCGCGATCAACTTCATCGTGCTCGTGGCGGCGCTCTCGGCCATGAATAGCCAGCTCTACATCACCACGCGCATGATGTTCAGCCTTTCGCGCGCGGGCTACGCACCGGCGGCGTTCGGGCGTCTCACGCGCAACGGCGTGCCGACGGCGGCGCTCTCGCTCTCGACCATCGGCATTGCGGTGGCGGCCGTGCTCAATGCGCTCTGGCCGCAGGCGGCGTTCACGCTGATGATGTCGATCGCGATGTTCGGCGCGATGTTCACGTGGTTCATGATCTTCGTGACGCAGATTTTCTTTCGCGTGCGTCGCGGGCGCGACGGCAGTGCGCCGCTCGATTTCCGCATGTGGGGTTTTCCGGTCACGAGCGCGCTGGGCGCGCTGCTGATGCTCGGCATTCTGGTCGGCACGGCGTTCACACGCGAATTCCGCATGACGCTTGCGTATGGGCTCGCGTTCCTGGCGGTGCTCGTGGTGGCGTATGCGCTGTGGTATCGCCGTCGGCACCCGGCGGCGCAGACCCAAGGGTCGCTCTAAACGCAAAAAGCACGCCGTGGCGTGCTTTTTTGTTGCTGCAAGCGCTGAACAAGCGTGTGGGACTCAGTGCTTGCCCGTGCTGCCGAAGCCGCCTGCGCCGCGCTCGCTCTGCGCGAATTCGTCGACGATGTTGAACTGCGCCTGTACCACCGGCACGATCACGAGCTGCGCGAGGCGCTCCATCGGATTGAGCGCGAACGTGGTGTGGCCGCGGTTCCAGGTGGAGATCATGAGCTCGCCCTGGTAGTCGGAGTCGATCAAGCCGACCAGGTTGCCGAGCACGATGCCGTGCTTGTGGCCGAGGCCCGAGCGCGGCAGGATCAGCGCCGCGTAGCCGGGATCGTCCAGATGGATCGCGAGGCCGGTCGGCACGAGTTTCGTTTCGCCGGGCTCGAGCGTGAGCGGCAACTCGATGCAGGCTCGCAGGTCGAGGCCCGCGCTGCCCGGCGTCGCGTAGTGGGGCAACTGGTCGCGCATGCGTTCGTTCAGGATCTTGATGTCGATCTTCATAGGGTTCCGTTGGATTATCGGGGGCGAGGCAACTGCGGCAACTGGAAGGCCTCGGCGAGAAGTTCGTAAGAGCGCAGGCGCGCCGTGTAGCTGCCTGCGACGGTCAGCACGACGAGCTCGTCGGCGCGAAAACTGTCCTTGAGCGCATGCAGGCGCTCGGTGACGCTCTCGGGCGTGCCGATGATGCTGCGTGGCTTTTCGCGATCGATCACGATTTGTTCGCGCTCGCCGTATTCCTGCGCGCGGCCCTGTTCGAGGCTCGGAATGGGGGCGTTCAGGCCATAGGCCATCTGCACGCGGCGCAGGTCGACGGCTTTTTCGAGGTCGGCGGCTTCAGCCTCGGTATCGGCGCAGATCACGAACACCGCGCATGCCAGATACGGCTTCGCTTCGTGGCCCGCCCGGAAGGTGTCGCGGTAGGCGTTGGCCACCAGGTGCCCGAAATGCGCGTTGATGAAATGCGCGAACGAGAAACGCAGCCCGAGCTGCGCGGCGAGCGCGCCGCCGAAGTCGCTCGAGCCCAGCACCCAGAGCTGCGGGCGCGTGGCGATCTGCGGCTGCAGCGCGACGCCGTGCGCGAGGTGATCGGCGGGGAGCGTGCCGTCCATCAGGCCGACGAGATCCTGCACCTGCTCCGTGAACAGATCGCCGCGGTTATACGCGCCCGCCGCTACGGCCTGCGCGGTGCGCATGTCGCCGCCGGGCGCGCGCCCGACGCCCAGATCGACGCGCCCAGGGAACAGCGCTTCGAGCATCATGAACTGCTCGGCGACCTTGAACGGGCTGTAGTAGGGCAGCATGATGCCGCCGGAGCCGATGCGAATGCGTTTGGTCACGCTGCCGAGGTGCGCGAGCATGACTTCGGGGGCGGGGTTGCATACGCCCAGGAGGCCGTGGTGCTCGGCGCACCAGTAGCGCGTGTAGCCGAGGTCGTCGGCGAGCTGCGCGAGTTCGACGGTGGCGGCGATGGCATCCGCCGCGGTGTGCCCGGCGATCACGGGCGACTGGTCCAGCACGGAAAGCAGTGTCATGGCAGTACTGCTCCTTCACTTCGTTCGCGGCGCCGCGCACCGGCGCTCGAGGGCGCCGGCGCGCGCGTCACGAGATGATGCTCTGATCGGGCAGACGCCGCGCGATTTCGGCGATCAGCGTCTGCGCGAGTGCCTGCTTGGCCGCGCGCGGTAGCGGCGTGCGGCCGCTGGCTTCGAACAGCACGACTTCGTTGTCGTCCTGGCCAAAGGTGAGCGGGCCGAGATTGCCGATCAGGAGCGGCACCTTCTTGCGCGCGCGCTTTTCTTCGCCGTGCACGTCGAGGTCGCCGCTTTCGGCCGCGAAGCCCACGCAGTACGGCGCGTCCGGCATGGCCGCAACCGACGCCAGAATGTCGGGGTTCTCAATGAAGCTGAACGTCGGCATGCGGTGCTCGGCCGTCTTCTTGATCTTGTGCTCGGCGACATGATCGACGCGCCAGTCGGCCACCGCCGCCACGCCGATGAAGACATCGGCATCGCTTGCTTCGCGCATCACCGCGTCGTACATCTGCTGCGCGGTCTGTACGTCTTCGCGCCAGACACCCCACGGCGTTTGCAGCGCAACCGGGCCCGCGACCAGATGCACGTGGGCGCCGGCTTGCTGCGCCGCCCGCGCGAGCGCGAAGCCCATCTTCCCGCTCGAGCGGTTCGTGATGCCGCGCACCGGGTCGAGCGGCTCGAAGGTCGGTCCCGCCGTGATCAGCAGCTTGCGGCCTGCAAGCACCTTCGGCGCGAAGAACGCGACGATGGCCTCGTAGATGGCTTCCGGCTCCAGCATGCGCCCGTCGCCGACTTCGCCGCAAGCCTGCGGGCCGGAGTCGGGGCCGAGCGTCTCGATGCCGTCCGCGCGCAGCTGCGCGACGTTGCGCTGCGTGGCCGGGTTGTTCCACATCTGCCGGTTCATGGCCGGCACGACCAGCAGCGGACAGTCGCGCGCGACGCACATTGTGGAGAGCAGATCGTCGGCGAAACCGTGCGCGAGCTTCGCGAGGAAGTCGGTGGAGGCAGGCGCGACGACGATGGCATCCGCTTCGCGCGAGAGGTCGATGTGCGCCATGTTGTTGGGCACGCGGCCGTCCCACTGGCTCGTGTAGACGGGGCGGCCCGAGAGCGCCTGCATCGTGACCGGCGTGATGAACTGCGTGGCCGCCTCGGTCATCACGACCTGTACGGTCGCGCCGGCCTTGGTCAGGAGGCGCGTGAGCTCGGCAATCTTGTAGCAGGCGATGCCGCCCGTCATGCCGAGCACGAGGTGGCGGCCGGCCAGCTCGCCCGGGATTGCAGCGGAGGTGTTCAAATCAAGTCTCCTGTGTCGATCGCAGTTGGCGCTTTAGCTGTCGGCGGGAGTGCGTGTTCAGCACTGACTCCTGCCCCATGCAAAGCTCCTTGCTGCGATCCCATGCGGCTTTTCGTGCGCGCCAGCAGGTGGGCTCAGTGCGACTTGCGCACGCGCCGCAATTCGTCGAACACCAGCAGGATGGCGCCAACGGTGATCGCGCTATCGGCAACGTTGAACGCCGGCCAGTGCGACGAACCCAGATGGAAATCGAGGAAGTCGATCACGTGGCCGTACATCAGCCGGTCGAGCACGTTGCCGAGCGCGCCGCCGAGGATCAGCGCCAGTGCGGTGCAGAACAGGCGCTGCCCCGCGTGGCGCTTGAGCAGGTAGCAGATCACGATGGCCGCGACTACGCCGAGTGCCGTGAACGCCCAGCGCTGCCAGCCGCCCGCCGCCGCGAGGAAGCTGAATGCCGCGCCCTTGTTGTAGACAAGCACGAGGTTGAAGAACGGCGTGATCACGCGGCCTTCGCCGTAGCCGAACACCTTGGAGACGGCGATCTTCGTGAGCTGGTCGGCGAGGATCACGATCACCGCGATGCCGAGCCACGGCACGAGCGTGCCGCGCGCGCCGTTCGACTTCGACTGTTTCTGCATGGTTTTGGCCATTATGCCGCGCTCCGCGCTTCGCCGTTGCCGAACAGATTGGCCACGCAGCGGCCGCACAGCCCCGGATGCTCCGCGTTCGTGCCGACGTCCTCGCGGTAGTGCCAGCAGCGCTCGCACTTGAGATACTTCGAGGTCACGACTTCGACACCTTCGTCGGCTTCGTTCCCCACCTTGACGATCTCGGCCGACGAGGTGATGAGCACGAACTTGAGGTCGTCGCCCAAGCTTTCGAGCGCGGCATGACGCGCGCCGCTCGCGAGGATGCGCACCTCGGCCTGCAGCGACGAGCCGATCTGGTTCGCCACGCGCGCTTCTTCGAGCGCCTTCGTCACGTTGCCGCGCACGTCGCGCAGGAGCGTCCACCTGGCGATCAGCTCGGGCGCCTGCGCGATGTCCGGGAACGCGTGGAACGTCTCGGTGAAGATGGTCGTGCTGTGCGGCTGGAACACCTTCCACGCTTCTTCGGCGGTGAACGAGAGGAACGGCGCGAGGATGCGCAGCAGGCTGTGCGTGATGTGGTGCAGGGCGGTCTGCGCGGCGCGGCGCGCGGCGGAATCCGGTGCGCTCGTATAGAGGCGGTCCTTGAGCACATCCAGATAGAAGCCGCCCAGGTCCTCCGAGCAGAACGTCTGCAGCTTCGCCACGACCGGGTGGAACTCGTAGCGGTCGTAGTGGGCCAGCACGTCGCTTTGCAGCGTGTGCGTGAGCGCGACGGCGTAGCGGTCGATTTCGAGCCACTGGTCGGCGGGCAGCGCGTGCTTCTCGAAGTCGAAGTCCGAGAGGTTCGAGAGCAGGAAGCGCAGCGTGTTGCGGATGCGGCGATAGCCTTCCGTTACGCGCTTGAGAATCTCTTCCGAGATCGCGAGCTCGCCCGAGTAATCGGTCGAGGCAATCCACAGACGGATGATTTCCGCGCCCAGACGGTTTGCCACCTCATGCGGATCGACGCCGTTGCCGAGCGACTTCGACATCTTGCGGCCTTCGCCGTCGACGGTGAAGCCGTGCGTGAGCAGCGCGTTGTACGGCGGGCGGCCATCGAGCATCGAAGCCGTGAGCAGCGACGAATGGAACCAGCCGCGGTGCTGGTCCGAGCCTTCGAGGTACAGGTCGGCCGGGAACTGGAGCTCGTCCTTGTGCGAGCCGCGCAGTACGTGCCAGTGCGTCGTGCCCGAGTCGAACCACACGTCGAGCGTGTCGCGGTTCTTTTCGTACATATTGGCGTCGTCGCCGATCAGCTCGCGCGCGTCGAGCGTCTGCCACGCCTCGATGCCTTCCTTTTCCACGCGCTTGGCGACTTCTTCGAGCAGCTCCAGCGTGCGCGGATGCAGCTCGCCGGTTTCCTTGTGCACGAAGAACGCCATCGGCACGCCCCATTGGCGCTGGCGCGAGAGCGTCCAGTCGGGGCGGTTCGCGATCATCGAGTAGAGGCGCTGCTTGCCCCACGACGGGTAGAACGCCGTCGCCTCGATGCCTTCGAGCGCCGTTTCGCGCAGCGTCTTGCCGCCGTCGCGCGGCGTCACGTCCATGCCGGCGAACCACTGCGACGTCGCGCGGTAGATGATCGGCGTCTTGTGGCGCCAGCAGTGCATGTAGCTGTGCTTGTAGTGCTCGCTGCGCAGCAGCGAGCCGGCTTCGCGCAGCGCGTCGACGATCTTCGGGTTCGCGTCCCAGATCGACAGGCCGCCGAACAGCGGCAGCGATTCGATGTAGCGGCCGTCGCCCATCACCGGGTTGATGAAGTCCGAATCGGTCAT
>DATEJU010000463.1:0-3033 GCA_035277805.1 Paraburkholderia sp.
CGTCGCGTTCACGCTGATCTTTCTCTATGGCTCGCAAGGCTCGGTGAGCATTGGCCTGCAGCGGCTCTTCCATCTGCAGGCGCCGCCGCTCGATTTCCTGTTCGGCATCGGCGGGGTGGTGCTCGCGGAAGTGGTGTTCTATGCGCCCTTCGTCGTGCGCCCGACGCTCGCCGCGTTTTCGCTGCTCGACATGCGCTTGATCGAGGCCGCGCGCAGCCTTGGCGCGAACAACCGCATGGTCGCCGCACGCGTGATCCTGCCGCTCGCGTGGCCAGGCATTGCCGCGGGCACGATCCTGTGCTTTCTGCTGACGTTCAACGAGTTCGGCATTCTGCTCGTGCTCGGCAGCGCGCATCTCGTTACGCTGCCGGTGGCGATCTATAGCTCGGCGACCGTCGATCTCGATCTGCCGACCGCAGCCGCGGGCGCGGTCGTGATGCTCGCGATGTCGCTTTCTTTGTATGCGCTGTACCGGCGCGTGAATCGCCGCAGTCATGGAGGCGCGCGCAATGGCAAGTAATTCGGCAACCAACCCTGTGGCAGCGGCTTCGGACCACATTACCCTCCCGCCGAAGCATCTGCGTGCGCGGCCCGTCGAGCGCAGCGCGCTCGCGCGCTTCGGCAGCGGCGTGCTGCTCGCGCTCGCGGCGCTGCTGTGCTTCTGGCTCTTCGTGCTGCCGGTGATCGTCGTCGCGCTCTCGAGCGTGGCCTCGCACTGGTCGGGCACGATTCTCCCCGACGGCTATAGCACGCGCTGGTTCGAGCGCCTCGGCCCAAGCGACTTCGACGCGCTCGTCACGAGCCTCGAGGTCGGTTTCGGCGTGGCGGTGCTCGGCACCGCGCTCGGGCTGTGGCTTGCACTGGCGCTCGAAGGGCGCGACCGGCGCGGCCTGGGCGCCGTCGCCGATGCGCTCGCGATGGTGCCCAACGGCGTGCCGAGCGTGGTGCTCGGACTCGCGGTGCTGATCGCCTATCACAAGGCGCCCGTGGATCTGTCGAGCTCGGCGGCAATCGTCGTGTTCGTGCAGCTCGCGCTGGTGCTGCCGTTTTGCTATCGCTGCGCGGCGGCGGCGCTGCGTCCTGAGTTGACCGTGCTGCGCGAAGCGGCCGCGAGCCTCGGCGCGCCGCCCGCCATGGTGCTGCGCCGCGTGGTGCTCCCGCAATTGGTGCCGGCGATCCGCGCGAGTCTCGCGCTGGGCTTTGCGCTCTCGCTCGGCGAGCTCGGCGCGACGCTCACGGTTTATCCGCCGGGATTCGCGACGGTGCCTATCGTCGTGGTCGGCGCGGTCGAGCGTGGGTATTACCTGCCGGCGTCGGCGCTCTCGCTGATCCTGCTGATCGTGTCGCTGGCGGCGCTGTCGCTGATTGCCGCGCGCGTGCCACGCCGGCGTGCGGGCTGAGGCCATGGATGCAATGCGCTCCGATGCGCTGCGGCGCCTCGCAGGCCGGGCCGGGGACGATGCGGGCCCAGCAGGCGAGCCGCATGTGGGTCGCAACCTGACCGGTGCAGGCGCGTCGACCATGATGCGCGATGCCGATCTGCGAAGCCCAGCGCGCGCCGAAGCGGCGACGCCGCTCGCGCTGGTGCGCGCACACTCGCTGACCGACCTCGTGCGCGACGAGATCGAGCGCCGCATCGCGGATGGGAAAGTCGTGCCGGGCGAGAAGCTTGTCGAGGCTGAATGGGCGGCCCGGCTGCAGGTGTCGCGCGGGCCCGTGCGAGAAGCGTTTCGTGCCCTCGAGCAGGCAGGGCTCGTGCGCAACGAGAAGCATCGCGGCGTGTTCGTGCGCAGCGTGTCGGATGCTGAGGCGGGCGAGCTTGCCTCGCTGTGTGCGGTGCTTGAAGAGGCGGCGTGCCGGATGCTGGCGGCGCGCATCGACGCGGTACAGGTTGCCGCGCTGCGCGAGCGGCTCGAGGCCATGCACACCGTGCTTGCTGACGACGATGCATTCGCGCGCGCAAGCGAGGCGTTTCGCGACGCGTTGGTCGAGGCGGCTGGCAACGGCAAGCTGCACGATGCGTACCGGCGCGCCGTGAGCGAATGGCGGCTGTCACCGCGCGCGCAACAGACCGATGCGGTGCGGCAGGCATCCTATGCGCGGCATCGGGCGGTCTTGAACGCGCTCGCCTCGCGCGACGCCGACGAGGCAGCCGCGCAGATGCGCACGCAGGACAAGCGGGACGCGCAGGATGACGGCGATGGCCGTTGAGTAGCAGGGAGATGTGCTTCGAAGCGATCGACCAAAGGGGGTAGCAAGCATGGCATTGAGCCTGGAAGATATTCGCGGCCTGTTCGAACGGCACGGCGGGCAGGCCTATAGCGGCGAGCCGGTGACGCAGCTCGAGCATGCGCTGCAGAGCGGTGCACTGGCCGAGGACGAAGGGGCGAGCGAGGAGCTCGTGGCGGCGGCCTTCCTGCACGATCTCGGGCATTTGCTGAATCGCCAGGGCGAAACGCCGACCGAGCGCGGCATCGACGACCTGCACCAGTACTATGCGCTGCCGTTCCTGCGGCCGATTTTGCCGGCGAGCGTGCTGGAGCCGATCCGGCTGCACGTCGACGCGAAGCGCTATCTGTGCGCAACGGATGCAGCGTACTTCGGCCGCTTGTCGGCCGATTCGGTGCGCAGCCTCCAACTGCAAGGCGGCATTTTCGACGCGGATGGTGCGCGCGAGTTTGCCGAGCGCCCCTATGCCGATGACGCGGTGCGTCTGCGTCGATGGGACGATCTCGCGAAGATCGCTGGCAAGGAAACGCCGGGTCTCGACCACTATCTGCAGATCGTCGATCGCGTGATGCAGCGCCACGCTTGAGCCGGTTTCGCGTTTTTTTCGAGGGGTTCAAAAAACCCCTTGCCAGATGTCATCCGCGTGACTAGAATTCCGCTCCTCTTCGCTTCGTGCCGTACCGGCCAGGCGAAGGCCGCCGCGGGAAACGGCGGGGGCGTGAGTCGACAGTTTTTAAACGGTGACGTTAAAAAAGGTGTTGACGAAACGCGAAAGGGTCTGCATAATCTCGCTTCTCTGCTGCT
>DATEJU010000464.1:0-3209 GCA_035277805.1 Paraburkholderia sp.
GGGCGTCGGATGTTTCGGCTCGCCGATCCCGAAGCTGATGTGGCGCAGGCCGGCATTCGGCGCGACGTCCTTGAAGAGCGCACGCAGCTTTTCGAAGGGATAGGGCTGGAGTGTGTCGAGTAGCGGATTCACGGGCTTGGCAGGCGAAAAGCGAGAGACGGGTGGACAGCGCGCGGCGCGATGGTTGTTGGCATCGCGTCGGCATCGGCGGCCCGGTTCCGGCGGCGATGTGGCCATGATATGGCCGGTTCTGGCTGCGCCCGGCGGCGCGATCCGGCATGGGTGGCGAGGATCGCGACGGCGCAACGCCTATCGTGCGTCGGATGTGGCTGCTGCGGCTGGAAAAGCATGAATTATAACTTGGCGATGCGCGGCCTGCGGGCGCCCCCCGCGTGCGGGCGGGCGAGGCGCATGGCCGGGAGTACGGGCTCGTCGGATCCGCGGGACGGGTGGGCGCGCTTTGGCGGCGGAACTCGCCCGCGCATGACATATTGCGCATACCGCACATACGGCAACAAGCAGGGCAATCGGGAACAAAAAGGGATAGGTATGCAGTCTGGAAATGAACCGATGCGTGCTGCCTGCGCATCGGCGCGGTGCAGGAGGACGGCGCGATGAGCGCGGGCCTGAAGTCCGGCTGGCCGACGCTCGCCATCATGATCGGTGCCTCGGTGTGGGGCGTGATCTGGTTTCCGTTGCGCACGCTGGCGAGCCTGGGCCTGACCGGCACGGCCGCCGCGGCGGCGACCAGCGGCGCGGGGTGCCTCTTCGTGCTGCTGCTGCGCCGCCGTTCGATCGCCACGGTGCGTTGGCACTGGGTGCTGCCGATGCTCGGGCTGGCGGCGGGCGTGACCAACATCGGTTTCGTGTGGGGCGCGATCCACGGCGAAGTGATGCGCGTGCTCCTGCTGTTCTACCTCACGCCGGCATGGACGGCGATCTTCGCGCATTTCATCCTGAACGAGCGCCTCACGTGGTCCGGTGCGGCGCTCTCGGCGCTGTCGCTCGCGGGCGCGGTGCTGATGCTGTGGTCGCCGAAGCTGGGCGTGCCGTTGCCGGCCAGCGCGGCGGAATGGGCGGGGCTCGCGGGCGGGATGGGCTTCGCGATGAGCAACGTGCTCGTCGTGAAGACGAGCCGCGTGCTGCCGCAGATGAAGCCGGAGATGCGCACCGCCGTGATCTTCTGCGGGGCGGCGATCCTGGGCACGGTGGCGTCGCGCTTCGAGCCGATGCCGGTGCTGCACGCCGGCGAGCCGCTCGCGCGTATCGTGCTGCTCGTACTCGTGCTCGGCCTGCTGCTCAGCTCGAACAACATGCTCGTGCAGTACGGTCTCGCGCGCGTGCCGGCGAACCGCGCGTCGATCATCATGCTGTTCGAGATCGTGGTGACCGCGCTCTCGTCGTGGCTGCTCGCGGGCGAAACGCCGGGGCCGCGCGAGTGGGCGGGCGGCGCCTGCATCGTGCTTGCCTCGCTGCTGTCGAGCTGGGTGCACCGCGCGCAGGACGCAAAGAAGAGCGAACAGCACGAGCAGCACGCGAGTGCCGACGCAAGTACGATTGCCCACGCGCAAGCGTGCCCCATCGACGAAAGCGGCGGTGGCGACGGCGGCGCCAACGACACTGGCGGCCCCAGCACTTCGCCGCGTAGCGGGCGGAATGGCGCGCGCACGATGGTATGATTGCCGTTGATCCTCGCTGGCCGGGCGCGCGCAAGCCGCTCTGCGCGGCGAGCCGTGGCGGCTGCCCGACATGTAGTGCCTGCAGTGCTCAATGCGCGTGCGCCACGCGGCGCAGCGCGGTGCGACCGGCCGTGAGGTCGAGGGCACGTGGCTTGCGGCGCGGGCGGTCCCGTTCACTCTTCCTATTCAAACAGCGATATCGCCGTGCGTCTGACCTCGATTAAACTCGCTGGCTTCAAATCATTCGTCGATCCCACGCATTTCCAGGTCCCGGGCCAACTCGTCGGGGTGGTCGGGCCTAATGGCTGTGGCAAATCGAACATCATCGACGCCGTGCGCTGGGTGCTCGGCGAATCCCGCGCGTCGGAGCTGCGCGGCGAGTCGATGCAGGACGTGATCTTCAACGGCTCCACCGCACGCAAGCCGGGCAGCCGCGCGAGCGTCGAACTCGTGTTCGATAACGCGGACGGGCGGGCTGCGGGCCAGTGGGGCCAGTATGCCGAGATCGCCGTCAAGCGCGTGCTCACGCGCGACGGCACCTCGAGCTACTACATCAACAATCTGCCGGCGCGCCGGCGCGACATCCAGGACATCTTCCTCGGCACCGGCCTCGGGCCGCGCGCGTACGCGATCATCGGGCAGGGCATGATCGCCCGCATCATCGAAGCGAAGCCCGAAGAGCTGCGCGTGTTCCTCGAAGAGGCCGCGGGCGTCTCGAAGTACAAGGAGCGCCGCCGGGAGACGGAAAACCGTCTGCACGACACGCGCGAGAACCTCACGCGCGTGGAGGACATCGTGCGCGAGCTTTCCACGAACCTGGAGAAGCTCGAAGGCCAGGCGGTGGTGGCGACGAAGTTCCGCGAACTGCAGGCCGAAGGCGAGGAAAAGCAGCGCCTGTTGTGGCTCTTGCGCAAGAACGAAGCAGCCAGCGAGCAGCAGCGCCAGCAACGCGCAATCGAGCAGGCGCAGATCGATCTCGAGCGGCATACCGCGCAATTGCGCGAAGTCGAGGCACAGCTCGAAACGCTGCGCGTCGCGCACTATTCGGCAAGCGATGCGATGCAGGGCGCGCAAGGCGCGCTCTATGAAGCGAATGCCGAAGTGAGCCGCCTCGAAGCGGAAATCAAGTTCATCGTCGAGTCGCGCAATCGCGTGCAGGCGCAGATCGCGGCGCTCACTGCCCAGCGCGAGCAATGGCAGGTGCAGGCGCAGAAGGCCCAGGACGACATCGCGGACGCCGAAGAGCAGCTCGCGATGGGCGAGGAAAAGGCCGCCATCGCGGAAGAACAGGCAGCGGCGAAGCAAGAAGCGCTGCCCGCGCTCGAAAACCGTTGGCGCGACGCGCAGGCGCAACTGAACGACGAGCGCGCGGGCATCGCGAGCACCGAACAGGCGATCAAGCTCGAAGCCGCGCATCAGCGCAACGCCGACCAGATGCTCCAGCAGCTTCAGCAGCGCCACGAGCGCCTGAAGGCGGAGGAAGGCGGCCTCGACGCGCCCGAT
Source organism: Paraburkholderia sp. (assembly GCA_035277805.1). Taxonomy (GTDB): domain Bacteria; phylum Pseudomonadota; class Gammaproteobacteria; order Burkholderiales; family Burkholderiaceae; genus Paraburkholderia. The sequence continues at coordinate 3,183 of DATEJU010000464.1, forward strand.
GAAGCGCAGCTCGAAGAGTTGCGCATG
>DATEJU010000465.1:0-6707 GCA_035277805.1 Paraburkholderia sp.
GTGCCGCGACCGTCTGACTGGCGTGCCCGGCGGCGCGCGTTCCGACGACGCGTGGCTGTTCGCGCGGCTCGTGGCGGCGCGCGAAGTACGCGGCGAACTGGCGTTGTTGGGGCTATCGGCGCAAGCGCTGGCGGGTCTTGCCCAACGGCATTTCGCCGTGGACGTGGTGGCGGCGTCGCCGCATGCGCAGCATCCGGCATTCATCGTGGAAGCAACGCACGCCGCGTTCGTTGCTTCGATGCGCGAATTCCTGTTTGGCCTCGCCGCGCCCGACGTCGATGCCGCCGATGCCCGGTGTCTTGCGACGATCCTCGCGCATGCGTGCCTGCGCCCCGATCACCTGTGGCGCGATCTGGGGCTCGCCGGCCGCGACGACGTCACGCAGATGCTCACGCGCTTTTTCCCCGAGGTCGTCGCGCGCAATCGCGAAGGCCTGCGCTGGAAGAAGTTGCTCGCGCGCGAACTGGCATGGGCCACCGGCGGCGTGCCGGGGCCCGCGCCGGGTTGTCCGGGCTGTGAGGATTTCGGCTTCTGCTTTGCGCAGGGGCATTGAGCGGTAGGGTCTTCAGCCTTTCGGCCAGAGCGTGGCATGGCTCGGACCAGGATGGCCCAGGCCGGAATGGCCCAGGCCTTCGTGTATGCTTGCGCCCATGACCCCAGCCCAAAAAGATCAGACACAGGCCGCTGAGCCGATACCGCGCAGCGAGCCTGAAGTGCGTTTTCGCATGCGCGTCATTCAGGACGGCACCATCGCGCTCGGGCCAGGCAAGGTGCAACTGCTGGAAGCCGTGCGCGAGCACGGCTCGATTTCCGCGGCGGCGCGCAGTCTAAGCATGTCGTACCGGCGCGCGTGGCTCCTCATGGACGAACTCAATCGCGCGCTCGAATCGCCGGCTACCGTGTCCGAGCACGGCGGACAAAGCGGCGGAGGCAGCACGCTCACGCCGGTGGGCGAAGAGATCATCCGCCTCTATCGCGGCATCGAGGCGCGGGCCGCCGCCGCATGCGCGCCCGAAATCGAAGCGCTGAAGAAACTCGTGAAGGGTTGAGCCCGCACCTGCACCGGCGCGTCACGCGCGGTGCCGGGCGGGCGCGACTGCGTGCGCGCCGCTCGGGGGCTGTTCTCGAGGCCTGTTATCAGCGTGAAGAGGCCTTATCCGTGGCGCAGGCAGAATCGTGAGACGGGCACGGCCGTCAGCGCAGGCATGGTGCTCACGTGCAGACGCATCATCAATTCGACGAAGCTCGCGAGGCTCGCGGTGCGCAGCGGGTGCCAGCTCACCTGGTGCCGCTCGCATACGCGCTTGAGCGTGGCCATCGAATCGTGGTCGATGCAATCGACCGGGAACACGGCCAGGTCGGCGCCCGCGAGCGAGGCCGCCAGCAGGCCCTTGCGGTCCTCGAGGCCTCCGTCGTGCACCGTGAGCTCGCCGCCCGCCGCAGCCACCCAGCGCCGCAGCGCATGATTCGATCCGGGGCGACCGCCCACGTAGACAATGCGCCGCCCCTTGAGCGCCTCGCGCGGCAGTGCGCGCGGCACGCCGGCGTCGGTGTCGGTGTCGTCGTCGGGCTGCGCCGCGTTTTCCATCGCATGCGCCTCGGCACGCAGGGCGTCGATCAGCGCATGCGCTTCGTCTAGTTGCGCGCGCAACGTCTGCAGGACGCTTGCGTCCGCTGCGGCGCGCTGCTCGGCGGCTTCGCGGCGGCTTGTCTGAAGCGCGAGCCGCGCGTCGCGGGCGGCCAGCGCCTCCTGCAACGCCGCCAGTTGCGCGTGCAGCGCCGCTTTGTCGTGCACCGTGTCCTGCCATTGCGGCTGCGCGGCGGCGTGCGTGGACTGCTCGTCGAGCGCCTTGCGGGCGTCGTCGCGCTCGCGGCTCATTTCGTTGAGGCGCATCTGCTGGCGCTCGATCTTCGCCTGCAAGGCGGCGTTCTCTTCCTCCAGCGCCACGAGGCGGCGCAGATCGGCACGGTTCGCCGCGCCCACGAGGTGCGAGAGCATATGCAGGTCCCCGAACGCGGCCTGGCGCACTGCCATCGTCGTGGCCGGATGGGTCATCAGCGCCCAGTAGGCGGGGGGAATGTCGCCGCTTGCGCGGGCTTCGTTCCAGAGCGCGAGAACTGCGTCGGCGTCTCGCGCGGCCGCAAAGCGCCGAAGCGCGCCGGCGTAGCGTGTGTCGAGCGCCTTTTGTAGCGCCTTGCCAAGTGCGCCGCCCTGGATCGCGTGTTCGACCGCGGTGTGATGAATCTCGAGATCGCTCGCATGCTGGCCGTCGAGCGGCGTGAATTTCGGCACGAGCTTGCGCAGCTCGTGCGTGGAAAGACAGGTGCCGATGATCGAGCAGTGCAGATGCGCGTCGAGATCGGCGAGACGCGGGCGGCGCCGCGACCGATCCAGCTCGGCCTGCGAAGGGCCGCAACAGGCGGTGGCGGGAGCGAAGGCGCGCAGATGCGGCGCTTCGTCCGGCGTCGCGGTGCCCGGCGCGCGAGCGAGGCGAAACGGCGGTGCGTGCATGGTGACCTCTGATCCGGTTGGGAACGCGGGATGGCGATGCGCGTGGCGCAGCCTTCCGCAATGAAGCGCGGCTGCCTGCCGAAATCGTAATATACCATGAAATATAACGTGTTCTGGCGGATGGGTCGCCGCAGGGGGCGGCGTGTGTCGGATGGCGGGGGCTGGCGGCGCTTGCCGGACGGAGCCTGGCGCGCGTGCGCTTGTTCGCGTGCGCGCGCCGGATCAGGCGGCGTCTTCTTGCATGGGCGCGAGCAGGCCTGCCTCGATGGCGGCGGCATCGGTCGTAGCGGCGCCCGCGTCTGCAAGATGCTGTGCGAGCACGTGTCCGATGCCGAGGCGCACGAACGCGGTATCGAGACGCTCGAGCTCCGCCGCAGTTTGACGCATGGCTTCCGTGTCGAGACAGAAGGCGTCGGAGAAGAGCGCGTCGCGGGTCTTGTCGAGGCGGCGCGCGTCGCGAATCGCGCGCTTGAGCTCGCGATGCCGCGCGAAGCGCGCGCCGTCGACGCGACGCGCGAGCGCCGTGAGCAACGGCTGCAGCGAAGCGCCGCAGTCGCCGCGCGGCGGCGGCTCGCCGGCGTCGGCGGCGAACATGCGGTTGAAGCGGTCGATGCTCTCGCGCAGACGCCGGAAGGCGTCGATGACGTCGCGAATCTGCTCCGCGCGCTCGTGGCCGGACGCGGGGCGCAAGATCGTGAACGTGGTGGGGATGGCGGTGGATGCCTGTACGTCGAATGCCAGCATGTCAGTCGATCGCATGCCGGCTACCGGTACGTCGGTTGCCCGCATGCCGGTTGCCCGCATGCCCTGCGCCGGCGTACCGCATGGCGACGCCGCGTGCGGCGGCACGGCACTCCGCGTGTCAGGCGTGCCCGGGGCGCTTCCCACTGTATTCATCGCCAAGGACTGACGGCTCACTCAAGCACCTCTTTTGCTTTCTGACTGACGGATCCCGGAAACGCGTATCGGAAAGCCCGGCGCGTTCGTTGTATTTTAATGTATATATCGAAACCGGTAATCCGCCGCGCGCATGAATGGGGGCTCGGGGGTTCGCCGGGGCCGTCAGGCCCGCTGCTCTAGAATGCACTGTTTTGCACGTCGCCGCGCGCGCGGCACCCTTCCCGTCGTCCATGAACACACCCTCATCCGCACCCGATGCAGCGCCCGGGCGTCTCGCGCGCAATCGCAGTTTTCAGCGCTTCTGGGGCGCACGCGTGCTCGCCTCGATGTCGTTTCAGATGCTGGCCGTCGCGATGGGCTGGCACGTCTATGCGCTGACGAAGAGCGCGTTCTCACTCGGCCTCGTCGGCCTCTCGCAGTTCCTGCCGATGTTCCTCCTCACGCTCGTCGCCGGCCATGTCGCTGACCGCTACGACCGCCGGCGCATCGCCGCCGTTTGCCAGGGCATCGAGTGCGCCGCCGCGCTCGCTTTCGCGTGCGGCACCTATGGCGGCTGGCTGAGCGCGCCGGTCATCTACGCGCTGGCGGCCTGCGTGGGCGCGGCGCGTGCGTTCGAGTCGCCGGCCATTTCGTCGCTGCTGCCCGCCGTGGTGCCGCGCGCGCAACTACCCAAGGCCACCGCCTGGGCGACTTCCGCGGGCCAGACCGCGCAGATCGTCGGGCCGGCGCTGGGCGGCTTGCTCTACGGCGTCGGCGCTGGGCCGGCGTATCTCGCGTGCGCACTGTCGTTCGCCGTGGCCGCCATGCTTTCGTCGAGCATTGCGCTGCAGACGCGGCCTGCCGTGCGCGCGCCCGTCACGCTCGCTTCGGTGTTTTCGGGCATCACCTTCATCCGCTCGCAGCCCGTGATTCTCGGTGCGCTCTCGCTCGACCTGTTCGCCGTGCTGTTCGGCGGCGCCACGGCGCTCTTGCCCGTCTTCGCGCGTGACATCCTGCATGCGGGGCCGTTGGCGCTGGGCCTGCTGCGCTCCGCTTCGGCGGTGGGCGCGCTCTCGGGCTCAATCTGGCTCGCGCATTTCCCGCTGCGCAGGCGTCCCGGCCTCGCCATGTTCGGCGGCGTGATCGTGTTCGGCTGCGCGACCATCGCGTTCGGGCTGTCGCACAACATCGCCGTGTCGCTCGTGGCGCTCGCGGTGCTCGGCGCGTCGGATGTGGTGAGCGTGGTCGTGCGCACGTCGCTCGTGCAACTGCGCACGCCCGAAGACACGCTGGGCCGCGTGAGCGCCGTCAACTCGCTTTTCATCGGCACTTCGAATCAGCTGGGCGAGTTCGAGTCGGGCCTGACCGCCGGATGGTGGGGCGCGCAGCCCGCGGTGCTGGTGGGCGGCGTGGCGACCATCGCCGTGGCGCTGCTATGGATGAAGCTCTTTCGTGCCCTGCGCGAGACGCGCTCGCTCGAGCACGAGCAGACACGGGCCGCGGCCGACGCAGGTTGAGCGAGGCGTGGGCGGGTGCGGGCAGTTCAGACGGCGGAGCTGGCCAACTCGGCCACCGAGCCCACCGAAGCCCACCGAAGCCCACCGAAGCCGCCCGCCGCCGCGCCCGATGAACCGCAGTGCCGTCTGGTTGCGGTTTCCCGGTATCCTTTTACCGAGGCGCGCGTTGTTCCCGCGCCCATCCGGCCATAACCCAAATGCGCTCCAACCGCGATTCCGTTGTGCCGCAGCGGCACCGCAAACGCAAACCCAATCACCATCAAGCAAGCCAGTTTATGCAACCGTCGACTTTCGCCCCACGGAGCCGCGCATGCGCGTAGGCCGCCCGGTCAAGGCGCTGCCGCAGCCGCTGTGCGACTACTGCGGCGCGAAGGCGCTGCTCGCCCGTTACGGCGACGAAGCCTATCCGTATCGCGACGACCACGGCCCGCTGTGGGTCTGCGCGGCCTGCGAGGCATGGATTGGCGTGCCCGCGCGCAGCACGCGCAACGTGCCGCTCGGGCGGCTCGCCAACGCCGCGCTGCGCGATGCCAAGAGCCGTCTGCACGATGTGCTCGAGCCGCTCGTCGCCGCCAAGGTGCGGCGCGACAAGGTGAACGTCTTCGAGGCACGCGGCCGCGCGCTGCGCTGGCTCGCCGAGGAGCTGGGCTTCGACCTGGCGAATCCGTCGATCCACCATCTGACACTCGAGCAGTGCGAGGCGGCCATCCGCCACGTGGAAGCCTTCATGGCGGCCCGCCGCGGTTCCGACGACGCGCGCTAGGCTAGTTCAGGGCCCGCACCGGGCGGGTCGCTGGCGCGCATCGGCGCCGGCCTGTCACCAATCGTTACATCCATCTCGTGCGGCGGCGCTCAACCTTGGGCGCCGCGTGCCGTTAATGCGGCTGAATGCACCTGAACGGACCCCGATGTGCGATATGGCCAAGACGATTCCCTTTCCGCAGCAGAAGACCACCCGCGCCCGGCGCCATAAGGCCGAGTTGCTGCCGATGCCGCGCGTGAGCGCGGACGAACTTGCGCTGCAAGTGCATCTGGCGCTGGCGTCGATGCGCGCGGACGGCACACAGCACGACGCCCAGGCGCTCCTGCATGCGCATGTGCTGGCGCAGTCGATTGCCAGCGCGGGCTACGGTGCGCTGACGCCCGAGCAGGTCCGCGGCGCCGACGAGGCGATCCTCGCCTGCTTCGCGCGCGGCGGCGCCGAGGGCGTCTGGTGTCTCGACGACGCCCAGTTCGAGGCAATCAAGTCGATCGTGGGCGTCTACGACCAGCAGTTGCAGAGCGCGCCGTTCTGGGTGCTGGCAGAGGCCAGCGAGCGGCTGGAGCGCATGCGCGCGGGTGGTGCGAACGCCGGCGACGCACGGCAGCCGATGCGTAAGCGCGCCTGAGGCTGGCGGGCGGACGCGCAGTCGGACAAGCGCGACGGGCGCCTGCCTTGCGCGCGCGGCAGGGTGCCGGGCACGTGGTTTGCTTTTCATCTACGAGGCTGGCAAGCGATTCGCCCCCCCAATGCGTGCCGCAGCCGCAAAAGCAGATTGAATCGCGCGCCGTCACAAGCGGGGCCATATCCAGGGCGATGACATTCGATACCTCGTACCGCGCCGCCATCATTGCCTTGGGATGGCCGTGTGGTGGCCGTGTGGCGGCATTGGCACGACATTTGACGCGAGGCGCGAATCGTGTTGACTTCCGGCAGTGGGCGTGACTAAAATTCGCCCGTCTTAACAAAAGGGGCTGACGCCTTGGACAGTAGCAGTTGTCGATCTTCGAATAGTTTCGCTGCCTGACCGGCACGACGT
>DATEJU010000466.1:0-6984 GCA_035277805.1 Paraburkholderia sp.
CGCGTTGCGCCGGGCTGAGGCTGGCCGCGCCAGCACGAGTCGCACGCCGCGCGCCGCGAGCCACACGCCGCGGCGCCAGGTTCACTACAATGGCGGCTGCCAGCCACCGCCTGCGCGCCCGCTTTCTCCCATGTCCGAATCCACCGCATCGTCGAGCGCCACCCCCACGCCTTCCGCCCGCAAGCTGTCCGTGATGCTGTGGCTCGTCGCCACGGGCTTCTTCATGCAGACGCTCGATTCGACCATCGTGAACACGGCGCTGCCCGCGATGGCGACAAGCCTCGGCGAGTTGCCGTTGCGCATGCAATCGGTCGTGATCGCCTATTCGCTGACGATGGCGGTGATGATCCCGGTCTCCGGCTGGCTCGCCGACAAGCTCGGCACGCGGCGCGTGTTTCTCGGCGCGATCCTCGTCTTCACGGTCGGCTCGCTGTTGTGCGCGAGCGCGCACACGCTGAACCAGCTCGTGCTGTCGCGCATCGTGCAGGGCGTGGGCGGCGCGATGCTGCTGCCCGTCGGGCGCCTCGCCGTGCTGCGCACGTTTCCCGCCGAGCGCTATCTGCCCGCGCTCTCGTTCGTCGCGGTTCCGGGCCTGATCGGCCCGCTCATCGGCCCGACGCTCGGCGGCTGGCTCGTGCAGATCGCCTCGTGGCACTGGATCTTTCTCATCAACGTGCCGGTGGGCGTGGCGGGCTGCATCGCGACTTTCATCTTCATGCCCGACAGCCGCAACCCCGACACCCCGAAGTTCGACGTGCCGGGCTACCTGCTGCTCGTCACGGGCATGGTGACGATCTCGGTCGCGCTCGACGGCCGCGCCGAGCTCGGCATCCCGCAGGCGACCGTGCTCGTGATGCTGATCGTCTCGCTCGCCGCATTCGTGGCCTACGGGCTGCACGCGGGGCGCACGCCCCGGCCGATCTTCTCGCTCGAGCTCTTCAAGATCCACACGTTCTGCGTGGGACTGCTCGGCAACCTGTTCGCGCGCATCGGCAGCGGCGCGATGCCGTACCTGATCCCGCTGCTGCTGCAAGTCGCGCTCGGCTACACGCCGTTCGAAGCGGGTCTCATGATGCTGCCGGTGGCCGCGGCGGGCATGTTCTCCAAGCGCCTCGTCACGTATCTGATCACGCGCCACGGCTACCGGCGCGTGCTCGTGACCAACACGGTGCTCGTGGGCCTCATGATGGCGAGCTTCACGCTCTCGACGCCCGCCGAGCCGCTGTGGCTGCGCATCGTGCAACTGGCCGTGTTCGGCGGCGTGAACTCCATGCAGTTCACGGCGATGAACACGCTCACGCTCAAGGACCTCGGCATGGGCGGCGCGAGCAGCGGCAACAGCCTGTTTTCGCTCGTGCAAATGCTCTCGATGAGTCTCGGCGTGACGGTCGCGGGTGCGCTGCTCACGACTTTCACCGGCCTGATCCGCCATGCGACGGGCTCGAGCGTGATTCCGGCGTTCCACGCGACGTTCGTCTGCGTGGGGATCATCACGGCGGCCTCGTCCTGGATCTTCGCGCAACTCTCCGACGACGTGCGCCGCGCGGCGAAGAAAACCGATCCTTCGGAGCGCACCTGAGGCAGAAGGCACGCGAGGGCGCTGCGCGCGCGTCGCGCCGGCCGGGGTCGCGCTGTGTCACATCGTTGCGGCACCGCGCGCACCGCGGCAGTGCATCGCGTTCATGTACGCGGTGCGCGCGAGCGACTCAAAGCGCCGCGCAGGTGCCTGACCGTCCCCGCACGCAATCTTGAAATAGCCGATATCCCCGGTGCATGACCCGATCCGCCATGTGTCTCAATGCGCATACTTTTTGCTCGGCTATCCAGTAATGTAAACTCAAGATTCGCGCGCGGCCCGTCGTGCGCGCCACCAGCTCCATGACCAGCATGATCGAACTCGATCCCCCAGGCTTCCAGTCGCGTCCCGTCGCGGGCGAAGAAGGCGCGCGACGCACCGTGCTCTACGGCGGATACACCGTGTTCAGCGTGTTCCAGCCGGTGTTCTCGGTCGCCCACCGCCGCGCGATCGGCTACCACGCGTCGCTGCGCGCGCACGACGAGCACGGCGAGCAGGTGCCCTCGCAGGAGGTCTTCACGCAGGCCGCCCGCCGCGGCGACCTGCTCGAGCTCGGCCGCCTCGCGGAATCGCTGCATCTGGGCAACTTCAACGCGTTCGACTCGCACGACGAGTGGCTCTTCCTGAGCCTGCACCCCGCCGCGCTGATGGACACGAGCTACGGCGACGCCCTGCTCGCCGGCATCAAGGCGCTCGGGCTGCAGCCGCAGCGCGTGGTGCTGGAGGTCTCGGAGCAGGCGGGCGGCGAGAATTCGCGCTTTGCGGAGATCATCGACGCGCTGCGCAAGGCCGGCTTCGTGATCGCGCTCGACGGCTTCGGCGCCAAGCATTCGAACATCGATCGCGTGTGGCATCTGCGGCCCGACATCGTCACGCTCGACCGCAGCCTGCTCGCCCAGGCGAGCCGCCATGCGCATATCGAGCGCGTGCTGCCGGGGCTCGTTTCGATGCTGCACGAGTCCGGCCAGCTGGTGCTGGTGGGCGGCCTCTCGACCGAGCGCGACGCGTTGATCGCGCTGGAAAGCAACGCCGACTTCGTGCAGGGCGCGTACTTCGCGCGCCCCGACGTGGAGCCCGTGCCGCCGGCGACCGCCGCGCGCCTGATGGACGATCTCTCCGCACGCCTGCGCGAGCGCGTGAGCGCGCGCGAGCGGACCCAGTGCGCGCGCCTCGCGCCGTACGTGAAGGCGCTCGAAGCGGCGGCGGCCCAGCTCGCCGCGGGCGCGAGCATGGCCGACGCCGCGCTGCCGCTGCTCGGCCTCGCCGAAACGGCGCGCAGCTTCTTGCTGGACGCTTCGGGCCGCCAGATCGGCGACAACGTGCTGCCCGATGGCCGCGCGACGCAGCGCGCCAAACGCTTCAGGCCGCTCCTGCATTCCGAGGGCGCGAGCTGGGAGCGCCGGCCCTATTTCATCGGCGCCATGAAGGTGCCCGGAAGCGTGCAGTTCACGCCGCCCTATCTCTCGATCAACGAGGCGCACCTGTGCGTGACCGCCTCGATCGCCGCGCAAACGGCGCACGGCCTGCAGGTGCTGTGCGTCGACATCAACTGGGATGCGGCCTCGCGCTGAACCCGCGCGCTCAGGCGGGCACGAGCGAATCCGCGAGCCACGCGGGGGCGGATTCGCTGGATCCCATCCACGATGTGGCGGCTGAAACCGTTGCTGGTGTTGCCGGTTGCGTCGCCCGCACCGATACGCCAACCGCGCCGCCGCCTGCGGCCGATCTGGCGAGTTGCGCGAGCAGCGAGCGCACCGCCTGCCCTCCGAAGGCCCGATTGGCCGCCTGCAATGCGCTGCCGCCCGTGGTCGCGGCCACGCAGACCACCGGCGCGGCACGTCCATCGTCGGCCACGCTCACGTGCAGCCACGCCGCCAGCTCGCCGTCCTCCGTCACCAGCGCGACGCCCGGCTCGCCGTCGAGCGCGAGCATCTCGGCACGCAAGCTGCATACCGGCGCGCGCGCGACGCCAGACGCTGTGCCGGTTTCGGCCCCGGTTTGGGCTCGCAGTGCGGCCGTGCCCGTCGCTGCGCTCGCCGCCACAAGTGCCGTCGCGGTCACGCCCAGCAGGTCCATCAAGCCCGTGCGGTCCTGCGCATGGAGCACGTCGCGCAGCCGCTCGACGGTGAGCGCTTGTTGCGCCGCCTCAGCGGGTGCGATGGATCTGAGCGCCGGTTCGCACGCCAGCCGTACGCGCGCGCGATGCACGATCTGGCGGCAATGCACCGGCGTGCAACCGGTGAGCGCGGCAATTTCCGCGTAATCGCAGTCGAACGCCTCGCGCAGCACGAAGACGGCCTGCTCCAGCGGCCCGAGCCGCTCGAGCAGCATCAGCAGCCCGTCCGCGAGGCGCGCGGCGCGCAGGCCGGCCTCCTCGGCCGACGGCGCGATAGCGTCGAGCCACGGCACGGCGCCGGGCGCCTCGCGCTCGCCCGCGCGCTCGCGGCGCTGCTTGCGCAGCCGGTCGATCGCGAGGCGCACCGTTGCCGTCGCGAGCCACGCGTGGGGCACGCGCACCGCCTCCACGTCGGCCTCGCGCCAGCGGAACCACGCGTCCTGCACGACGTCTTCCGCCTCGGCACGGCTGCCCAGCACGCGCACGGCCAACGCCAGCAGCCGCGCGCGCTCCTTGTCGAAGACCGCAGCGCGACGCTCCTCGCTCCATGCGCCGCTTTGCGTGCCGGATGGCGGTTCGAACACCACCGCCACCACCGCGTTCAGCCCTGCTTCGCGCACGCCATCTCGCGGCGCTGCGGCGCTCGCCTGCGCGGCATCACGCATGGTCCGCACGTCCCGCATGTCCGGCATGTCCACCTCGTCGATCACCTGGGTCATTCGCTTTGCTCCTCTTCGCTGGCGCTTCGCGCGCCTTCGCCGCGCCGATCCTTCGCGGACGGCCCACGCCGTCCCCGTCCATGAGACGACCGGCAGCGCGCCGATGTGACAGCCTCGCGCAAAAATAATTTCGTCACGCGCGGCACGCGTCGGGCGTCTTGGGCAAGCAGCACCGCTGTGCCGCTCCCGACTACCCGAACGCGAGGAATTTCATGCACCCCATCGTCGACCATCATGCAGCAATCGCGCCGCGCGCGCTCAATCTCGTGCCGACCGTCATCGAAACCTCAGGCCGCGGCGAGCGCGCCTATGACATCTACTCGCGCCTCCTGCGCGAGCGCATCGTGTTTCTGGTCGGGCCGGTGACCGAGCAAACGGCGAGCATCATCGTCGCGCAGTTGCTTTTTCTCGAAGCCGAGAATCCGGAGAAAGACATCAGCCTCTATATCAATTCGCCGGGCGGCTCGGTCTACGACGGTCTCGCGGTCCACGACACGATGCAGTTCGTGAAGCCCGATGTCTCCACGCTGTGCACGGGCTTCGCTGCGAGCATGGGCTCGTTTCTGCTCGCCGCCGGAGCGCACGGCAAACGCTTCGCACTCCCTAACGCACGGATCATGATCCATCAGCCCTCGGGTGGCAGCCAGGGCACCGCGGCCGATGTCGAGCTTCAGGCGCGCGAAGTGCTCTATCAGCGCGAGCGCCTGAATGCGATGCTCGCCGCGCACACGGGCCGTGACGTCGAGCAGATTGCGCACGACACCGACCGCGATCACTTCATGTCGGCCGAGGCGGCCGCGGAATATGGACTGATCGACCGCGTGCTCGCGTCGCGCGACGACGCGTTGCTGCGCTGAGGGCGCACGGCGTCGCGCGACAAGGGAAACGCTGTGCGAGATGATGAGGAGTAAAGCGTACGCCCTCGGACTCACGCAAGCCGCACGGCGAGCCAGGCCGCCAGCACGCCCTTGTACTCGGCGACCAGCAGCTTGCGCTCCTTCGGCTTCGCGCTCGCATAGAGCAGATTGAGGCTCTTGACGACCTGCAGCATGACCTCGGCGACGCGATACGCCTCGTCGGCCGTGAGCGCCGCGTTGTAGCGCCTGAACAGCGTGGCGAAACGCTGGCGCAGCTTGTTGCGCGCCGCCTCGTCGCGACGAAAGCCCAGCGAGACGGAAAGCAGCGGCAGATACGCGGGATACGCATCCATCAGCTCGACCATCATGTCGAGCAACCGTTCGGCAAGCTGCGCGGGCGGCAACTCGCCGCCGCTTGCCTGCGCCTCGACGAGCGCGCTCCAGCGCGCATCCATTTCGTCGCCATATTGCTGGCGCAAGGCGAGCGCCAGCGCGTCCTTGTTCGGGAAATACTGGTACGCCGCGCCAATCGACACGCCGGCCTGCTGCGCGATCTGCGTCATCGTGGCCGCTTCGAAGCCGCGTTCGGCAAAGGCGTCGGCGGCCGCTTCGAGCAATGCATCGAGCGTGCGCGCGGCGCGTTCCTGGCGCGGCACGCGCCGCCCGGCTTCATTCGGCACGGCCTTGCGCCGCAGCGGTGCGACCGCCATATCTGAGGCCTCCCTCATATTCATGTATGATATGTGAGGCTATCCTCACATATTGGTGAACCATGACGCAAGCCCTTTCTCTCGACTCGAGCAAGACCGCGCTCGTGATGATCGATCTTCAGCACGGCATCGTGAGCCGCCCCATCGCCCCCCATGCCGGCACGCAGGTGGTCGCCAACGCGAAGACCCTCGCCGATGCGCTGCGCGCCAAAGGCGGCACCGTCGTCTGGGTGCGCGTGCTGCTCAACGACATCCTCGCGATGCCCGCCGACGCCCCCACGCGCGCACCCGACGCGCCAGCGGCACCGGCCATCGCTTCCGAGCTCGTGCCCGGGATCGGCGCGCAAGCCGGCGACGTTGTCGTGGCCAAGCGCCAGTGGGGCGCGTTCTACGGCACCGATCTCGAGCAGCAGTTGCGCCGCCGCGGTATCGAGACCATCGTGATCGGCGGCATCGCGACCAACTTCGGCGTGGAGTCCACCGCGCGCGCGGCCTTCGACCAGGGCTTCAAGCTCGTCTTCGTCGAAGACGCCACCTCGGCCCTGAACGAAGACATGCATCGTTTCACATTCGAAAAGCTGTTCCGTCACATGGGGCACGTGCGCTCGACGCAGGACACGCTAGCCGCGTTCGCGTAAAAAGCGCTTCAAACAGGCGCTGTAAACGAAAAAGCCCTCGATGCGCATCGAGGGCTTTTTTGCATGCGCCATTCAAACCGGACGGCGCGGGAGCAAGCTGCGCTTTATGCGAAGTTCTTCGCAGCGAAGTCCCAGTTTGCGATGTTCCAGAACGCTTCGACGAACTTCGGACGTGCGTTGCGGTAATCGATGTAGTAAGCGTGCTCCCACACGTCGATCGTGAGGAGCGGCTTGGCGTCGGTCGTGAGCGGCGTGGCGGCGTTGCTGGTCGACACGATGTCGAGCGAGCCGTCTGCCTTCTTCACGAGCCACGTCCAGCCCGAGCCGAAGTTGCCGACTGCAGCCTTCGTGAAGGCTTCCTTGAACGC
>DATEJU010000467.1:0-8829 GCA_035277805.1 Paraburkholderia sp.
GTAGGGCAGCAGCGTCTCGCCCGCGGGCGTGAGCACGAGGCGGCGGCCGTCGCGCGTGAAGAGCGGCGTGCCGAGCTGGTCTTCGAGCTGCTTGATGCGCGTGGTGACGTTCGACTGCACCCGGTTGAGCTTGGCGGCGGCCCGCGTCACGCCGTTTTCGCGGACGACGGCGCGAAAGATCGCGAGCGCGGCGAGATCCATGATTCTCTCCTTGGGATAGATTCGTTCATGATAATTCATTTTTTGTGAACATTCGCGGCGACTAAGATGTTGACGTTGGCGTCGTTTGCGACGCCGCTGGTCATCGCCCATCTCGCCGCCGCCGAACATGAACGACATTGCTTCCCGCACCGACGCCCCTCACGTGCTTCCCGCGCATCCCCGCCATCGTCCGCATGCCGCGCGCCGTGCGGCGCTCGCGTGCATGGCGGCGCTGGCGGCGGCGCTCGGCGTCGGCCGTTTCGCGTTCACGCCGCTCCTGCCGCTGATGCTGCATGGTGGCGCGCTCGACTTGCGTCATGGCGGCTGGCTGGCGTCGCTCAACTACGCGGGGTATTTCGTCGGCGCGGTCGGGTGCGTCGCGCTGCGCTTCGCGCCCGCGCGCATCGTGCGCGCCGGGCTCGCGGCAACGGCGCTCCTCACCGTGGCGATGGGCCTCACGCAATCATTCTGGATCTGGGCGTTCGTGCGCTTCATGGCGGGCGCGGTGAGCGCGGCGACCTTCGTGTTCGCATCGCAATGGGGCCTGCGGCGGCTCGCGCAGCTTGGCGCGAACGAGTGGGGCGGCGTGATCTATACCGGGCCGGGAGTGGGCATCGTCGCGACGGGGCTCATGGTGAGCGCCGCGGGCGGCTTTGGCGCGCAGGCGGGCTGGATCGGCTTCGGGTTGATCTGCGCGATCATCGCGGTGCTCGTGTGGCCGGTCTTCGGCGACGATGCGCGTGAAGCGGCGGCCCCTGCGGGCGGCGGCGCTCGCTCGACGGCAGCAACAGCGCATCCCGCGGCCACGGCGGCAGCCGCGTCGTCAGCCGCGGCGCCTGATACGCCGAATACGCGTAACGCGCCGGCAGCGGCTCCTGCCCGAAGCGCCGCGCCGGCGCCGGCGTCGCACGGCGCTCGCGCCGACGCCTTCTGGCTCGTGCTCCTCTACGGCGTGCCCGGCTTCGGCTACATCATCACGGCAACCTTCCTGCCGGTGATCGCGCGTCACGCGCTGCCGGGCTCCATGTGGCCCGATCTGTTCTGGCCGATGTTCGGCATCGCGCTGATCGTGGGGGCGCTCTCGGCGGCGCGTCTGCCGCTGCACTGGGACAACCGGCTCATGCTAGCCGCGTGCTACGTGCTGCAGGCGGTGGGCATCGCGCTCGGCATCGTCTGGCCGAACGCCGCGGGCTTCTCGCTCGGCAGCGTGCTGATCGGCCTGCCGTTTACGGCGATCACGCTCTTCGCCATGCGCGAGGCGCGCCTGCTGCGCGGCGAGCACGCCGCCGCGCTCATGGGGTATGCGACCGGCGCTTACGGGATTGGCCAGATCGCAGGGCCACTCGTGGCCGCACCGCTCGCGGCATCGACGGGCTCGTTCTCGCCCTCGCTCTGGCTCGCGGCGCTGGCCTTGCTCTCGGGCGCGGCGGGGCTCGTGTGGCGCGCCATGCGTGCGCGTGCGTGAGCGGTCGCAAGCCGGGACGGTTCGGGTCCAGGCCGGTCCGCACGTCTTCTGCGATGGCGCACTAAAATAGCCCTTTCGTGCTGTTTTTTGCCATTGCATGCCGAACGGCCGCCGAGCGTGCCGTTCGGCATGCCGCGCATCCTGCGACCCCTACCGACTCATGAGCGAATACCAGTTTTGTCCGCGTTGCGCCTCGCGCCTCACCGAACGCGCCGACCCCGCGCACGAGGGCGGTCGCATGCGCCTCGCGTGTCCCGACATCGCCTGCGGCTATGTCCATTGGAACAACCCGCTGCCCGTCGTGGCGGCTATCGTCGAGTACGAGGGGCGCATCTTGCTCGCTCGCAACGCGGCCTGGCCCGAAGGCATGTTCGCGCTCATCACCGGCTTCCTCGAAAACGGCGAGACGCCGGAGGCGGGCATCGCGCGCGAGGTGCTTGAGGAGACCGGGTTGCAGGCGCAAAGTGTCGAACTCGTGGGTGTGTACGAATTCATTCGCAAGAACGAGCTCATCGTGGCGTATCACGTCAAGGCGGCGGGCACGATCGCGCTCTCGCCGGAGTTGCTCGAATACCGGCTCGTGGAGCCCGCGAAGCTGCGGCCATGGCGCGCGGGCACGGGCCCGGCGCTCGGCGAATGGATGCGCCGGCGCGGCCTGCCGTTCGAATACGTCGAGCGGCCCGGGCAGTGAGCGCGCGGCGCTACGCTCCTCGCGCCCTGAACACCCTGACGTTTCCTGAACTACCCTGAAGCCGGTCGCACGCTGGCCGTCGCCCTGAATCTCGCCCATTCGATGAATCGATCCATCCGATGAACCGACCCGTCGCCATTGCGCGCTCCGACTATCGCCACTTCCTGTCCATCACCACGCGCTGGATGGACAACGACGTCTACGGCCACGTCAACAACGTCGTCTACTACAGCTACTTCGATACCGTCGTGAACGAGTATCTGATTCGTGCCCAGGCGCTCGATATCGAGCACGGCGCGACCATCGGGCTCGTGGTCGAAACGCAGTGCAACTACTTCGCGCCGCTCGTGTTTCCCGAGCGCGTCGAAGCGGGGCTGCGCGTGGCGCGACTCGGCTCGTCGAGCGTGCGCTACGAGGTCGGGCTCTTTCGCGAAGGCGAATCCGCGCCCGCCGCGCAGGGGCACTTCGTGCACGTCTACGTCGGGCGCGCAACGCGCCGCCCCGTGAGCGCGCTGCCCGACGCCCTGCACGCCGCGCTCGCGCCGCTCGTGGTCGACGGCGCTGGCGCGCCGCCCGCCTGAGCGCGAGCGCTTCGCTTCGCTCTCGACCGAAACCCGACGCAACGCCCAAGGCCCTTTTCGTGCAGGCTTTCGTGATCGACACGCTCAACGGCGCAAGCTACGGCCTGCTGCTGTTCATGCTGTCCGCCGGGCTCACGCTGATCTTCAGCATGCTCGGCGTGCTCAACTTCGCGCATGCGAGCTTCTACATGCTTGGCGCGTATCTGGGCGTCACGCTTGGACGGCCGCTCGGCTTCGGCTGGGCGCTCGTGCTCGCGCCACTCGCTGCCGGCCTCGCGGGCGCCGCGTTCGAATGCACGCTGTTGCGGCGCACGCATGCGGCCCGCGCGAGCAGGCTGCACGGATCGGTTAGTCCGCTCAATGCGCTGCTGCTGACCCTCGGCGCGGCCTGGGCGATCGGCGAGCTGGTCAAGCTCGTATGGGGCCTGCAGCCGCTCGCTGCGCCGGTGCCCGCGTGGCTCGACGGCGCGCTCTTCACGTTCGGCGGCGCGGCGTTCTCGCGCTACCGCGCGTTCGCGATGCTCGTGGCGGTGGCGATGCTCGGCGCGATCTACGCGGCGCTGCGCGTCTCGCAGACGGGCCTCGTGGTGCGCGCGGCGCTCACCCATCGCGCTGCGGTGGAAGCGCTCGGCCACGACGTGCCGCGCGTGCAGACGATGGTGTTCGCGCTCGGCACCGCGCTCGCCGCGCTGGCGGGCGTGGTTGCCGCGCCGCTCTTCGTGGTCGAGCCGGCGATGGCCGAATCGGTGGGCTCGATCGTGTTCGTGGTGGTCGTGACGGGCGGCCTCGGGTCGCTCTCCGGCGCGTTCGTCGCCTCGCTCGCGGTGGGCTTGCTGCAAACCTTCGCCGTGTCGAGCGACGTTTCGCTGGGCGGCCTGGCCACGCCGCTCGGCGTGACGCTCGCGCCCGCGTGGCGAGCGCTCACGCTGGCGCAGATTGCGCCGCTGCTGCCATATCTGCTGATGGTCGCGATGCTCGCGGTGCGCCCGCAAGGCCTCTTCGGCCAACGTGGCGAGGACGCGTGACGTGCCATGAAAGCCGATAAATCTCGCGCTCGGATGGACGCAACTGGCCGGCCTCTCGCATCGCCTACGTCGTCCGCGCCGCCCACGTCGCTCGCGCCGACGTCACGCCAGCCGGCGCGCTGGTCGCGTTGGACACGATGGATGCCCTGGCTCGCGCTGGCCGCGTTGCTCGGCTTGCCGCCGCTCGTTTCGGCGTGGCTTTCGCCCGCCGGCGTGCCGCAGGGCTGGCTGCTCGCGTGCCTCGCCCAAGCGGCGACGATGATCGTGTTCGCGCTCTCGTACAACCTCCTGCTCGGCGAGACCGGGCTGCTGTCGTTCGGCCATGCGGCGCCCGCCGGGCTTGGGGCGCTCGTGGCCGCACACCTCTTCAATCGCTACGCGATCCCGCTGCCGCTCCTGCCGCTCGTGGGCGGCATGGCGGGCGCGGCGGTCGGCGCGCTCATTGCGCTTGTCGCCGCGCGCCGCGCGGGCACCGCGTTCGCGATGATCACGCTCGGGCTCGGCGAGCTCGTCGCCGCTGCCGCGTGGGCGCTGCCCGACTGGTTCGGCGGCGAGGCGGGCGTCGCCATCGACCGCGCGAGCGGACCGGCTGTGTCAACCTGGAGCTTCGGACCGGATCGTCAGGCGTACTGGGTCATCGCTGCGTGGTGTCTCGTTGCGAGCGCGGCGGCTTACGTGCTTTCGCGCGCGCCGTTCGTGCGCCTCGCCAATGCCGTGCGCGAGAACCCGGTGCGCGCCGCCGCGCTGGGTGCGTCGCCCGCGCGCGTGCGGGCCGCGATGATCGTGCTCGCCGCGGGCTTCGCCGGCGTTGCGGGCACGCTCACGCTCATCAACGTCGAGCTGGCCGCCGCCGAAAGCGTCGGCATGATGCGCTCGGCCGCCGTCTTGATTGCGACCGTGACGGGCGGGAGCACGTCGTTCTTCGGGCCGGTGCTTGGCGCGCTCGTGTGGGTGGCGTTCAGCGTGGGCGTGGCGAGCGTGTCGCGGGCCTGGATGCTGTACGTGGGGCTCTTTTTCATCGTCGTGGTGCTGGCGGCGCCCGACGGGCTCGCGGGGCTGGCGGCGCGTCAGCGTGCGGCGCTCGCGCGGCACGGCTGGCGGCGCTGCGGCACGTACTGGACGATGGCCGCGCTCGCGGTGTTGTGCGGCGCGTTCGCGCTCGTGCTGGCGGTGCAGTGGGCCTACGCGCTGCGCTTCGGCGACGACGACCCCGGCGCATGGCTCGGCACGCTCTCGGCCCGCGCGGTGGTGGAGCTCGTCGTGGCGATCATCGCGTTGACGGCCGCAGCGCTCTGGACGGGGTGGCGCGCGCGGCGCGCGGCGCGCGCACTCGAGTGCCGGCGGAAGGCGGCATGATGCCCGCGCTACGGCTCATCGGCATCGAGAAGCGCTTTGGCGCGACGGCCGTGCTGCGCGGCGTCGATCTCGACGTCCGGCCGGGCGAGCGCCACGCGCTGATCGGCCCCAACGGCGCGGGCAAGTCCACGCTGTTCAGCCTGATCGCGGGCGAGCGCCGCGCGAGCGCGGGCCGCATCGTGCTGCACGGCGAGGACGTCACGCGTCTTGCAAGCGCCGTGCGCGCCAGACGCGGCCTCGCGCGCAGCTTCCAGAGCACGAGCGTGTTCGCGCGCCTGGCGGTGCGCGAGAACCTGCGTTGTGCGGTGCTGGCGTCGCTGCGCGGTGGTGCGGGGCTGGCGGCGCGCTGGTTCGGCTCGGCGCGTGCCGACGCACAAGTGGAGGCGCTGCTCGACGCCCTCGGCCTCGCGCACGCCGCGCAACGCGAGGCCGCGACGCTGAGCTATGCCGAGCAGCGCGCACTCGACCTGGGCCTCGCGCTCGCGGGCGGCGCGCAAACGCTGCTGCTCGACGAGCCCACCGCGGGCATGAACCGTGCCGAAGCCGCGCGCGCCGTCGATCTGATTCGCGCGACCACCACGGGCAAGACGGTGCTGCTGATCGAGCACGACATGGATGCGGTGTTCGGCCTCGCCGACCGCGTCTCGGTGCTGGTGCAGGGGCGCGTGATCGCCACCGGCACGCCCGAGGCGATTCGCGCCGATGCCGCCGTGCGCGACGCGTATCTGGGCGCGCATTTCGATGCACGATTCAACGCCCCGGGGCCTATGAGGCGGGCGCCGTGAGCACGCTTCTCGAAGTCGAGAACCTGCGCGCGTGGTATGGCGCGAGCCAGGTGCTGCACGGCGTCGATCTGCGCGTGGCGGCGGGGGAGGTGCTCGCGCTGGCGGGGCGCAACGGCTCCGGACGCTCGACGCTCGCCAAGGCGCTGATGTCGATGGTCGAGGCCGACGGCGCGCGCCGTTTCGCGGGCGCGGATCTCACGACGCTGTGCACGTTCGAGATCGCGCGGCTGGGCCTCCGCTACGTCGCGGAGCAGCGCGACGTGTTCCCGACGCTGACCGTCGACGAGAACTTGCGGCTTGGTCAGGCGTCGCGCCGCGCGGGCGCTGTGTCGAGCGCCGCGCGCTTTGGTATCGACGACGCGCGCATGCTCTTCCCGATCCTGCGCGAGCGCCGCAACGCACGCGCGGGGGTGCTCTCGGGCGGCGAGCAGCAGATGCTCGCGCTGGCCCGCGCGCTCGTGGGCGGGCCAGCTCTGCTCATCGTCGACGAGCCCGCCGAGGGGCTTTCCGCGCAGATGGCCGCTCGCGTGGGTGCGTGCCTGGGCGCGCTGCGCGAGCGCGGCATCGCCGTGCTGCTCATCGAGCAGCGGCTCGAGCTCGCACCGGGACTGGCGGACCGCGTCGCGGTGATGGGGCATGGGCGCATCGTCTTCGAGGGCACGCCGCAGGCGCTCGCGCAGCGCGAGGATATCGTGCGCGACTGGCTTGGCGTGGGTTGATGGGCTGATCGGCGTGGGTTGATGGGCGTGCGCCGACCTCGGCGCCGCGCCAAACGTTCTGGGCTCAGGGCTCATCGCCCGTCTTCAGCCGCGCCGGTTTCGCGACACGCGCGAGCGCCGTCATCGGCCCGAGCCGTGCGAGCGTCTCCCGTTGCGCCGCATCGCGCACGAAAAGCGAGCCCGCGAAGCCGAGCGCGTTCACCGGGATGCCCTCGACGCGCTCCGCCTCGCGCGGCACGACCAGCATCCAGCGGCGCGTCACGAGCAGGTTGTAGGGCGTGCGTTGATGCGGCACGCCATCGACTTGGGCAGTCCCGACATCCGCCGTGTGCAGCAGCGCGCGATAGGCATCGAGTGCGCGTTGTGCGTCCTCGTCTACGGTTTCGCCCGTGCTGCCCCCGGCAAGATCGAGCCGCGCGAAGGCGTGCGCGAAAGGCAGCCCCGGCACGCGCCCGCCATCGGCGGGCGCCGCGTCGAGCAGCGTCTCGACGGGTACCGCCGCGCCCGTTGCATCGAGCGGCAGCGGCACGGCTTGCAGATGCTTGTGCGGCTGGCTCGCGCCGGCCTGCGGGCCGCCGTTATAGAAACCCAGCGCATCGAAGCCGCGCAGCGCGACGAAGAGCGCCGCGAAGTCGGCCTGATCGAGCAGCGCCTCTTGCGGCACGAAGCGGCGCGTGACGATCAGCAGATGCTCGTCGAGCACGTTGTACTTGTTGAGCAGCGCGACGTGCGTCGCAGAGAGGTCGCCCACCCACAGATCGTCGTCGTAAGGCAGGAAGGGGTTGCGCCGCGGCGTCTGCGGCATGCTTTGCGAAGGCGCATCCGCGCGCCGCGCCGCCTCCTTGCGCGCGAGACTCGACACCTCGCGAACGGCAAAGCGCACCCCGCCGTCGTCGATGTGCGTGAGCGCGGTTTCGATGGGCTGCAACGCGCCGCACTGCAAGGCGTGGCGCGTGCGTTGCGAGATCGCGTCGCGCAGCGTTGGGGCCGTAAGCACGGTCGCGGCCATCGGCGCTCAGGCCTTGTAGCCGATCGCGCGCAGCAGATCGAGGCGCCAGCGCACGTCCTCCCCGGTTTCGACGCCGAGCGGCGGCTCGCCGTCCACCACGCCGATGATGCCGCGCCCCTTGTCGGTCTCGGCGATCAGCACTTCGGTCGGATTGGCGGTCGCGCAGAAAATGCGGCAGACCTCGGGCACGGCCTTGACGACATTGAGCACGTTGATGGGGAAGAAGCCGTCGCCGAGAAAGACGAT
The DNA here is from genome assembly GCA_035277805.1 of Paraburkholderia sp. Taxonomy (GTDB): domain Bacteria; phylum Pseudomonadota; class Gammaproteobacteria; order Burkholderiales; family Burkholderiaceae; genus Paraburkholderia. The sequence goes on from DATEJU010000467.1 coordinate 8,079, forward strand.
GAAGCTGTGGCCCGCCGCAATGCGCAGCGCGTTGCTCGTGGCCATCTCGATGAGCGCGTCGTTCGTGCCCGAGCGGCGCACGAGCCGCTTGCCCGAGGCTTCGCAGAACGCGAGGCCGAACTGGATGCCCGGCACCGCGCCGTAGAGCGCTTCGTGCAGGTCTTCGACCGATTTGATGAAGTGCGTTTGCCCGAGGATGAAGTTGGCGGTTTCGGGCTTGACGATCTCTACCGTGGACAGTTGCATGGCGGACCTCGCGCGGGGCGTCTCGAAGGCCGCCGCCGCTCGATGTCGCAAGGGCGGCGGCGTGGTTCAAGAAGACTAGTACGAAGTCGCGGCGCGTCCAAGGCTGGGCGAGCGGTGCGCGCCGTGGACCGCTCAGGCCGCCTGCCTCGCGCGCTTGCCCTCCACATCGGGCAGGAACACCGTGAGGATGCCGATGAGCGGCAGGAACGAGCAGACCTTGTAGACGAAGCCGATGCTGGTGGCATCCGCCAGTTGGCCGAGCACCGCCGCGCCGATGCCACCGAGGCCGAATGCGAAGCCGAAGAACAGGCCCGCCACCATGCCCACCTTGCCGGGAATCAGCTCCTGCGCATAGACGAGGATGGCCGAGAACGCCGAGGCGAGCACCACGCCGATGATCACGGTGAGCACGCTGGTCCAGAACAGGTTGGCATAGGGCAGCAGCAGCGTGAACGGCGCCACGCCCAGAATCGAGCCCCAGATCACGTACTTGCGGCCGATGCGG
>DATEJU010000468.1:0-2632 GCA_035277805.1 Paraburkholderia sp.
CGAACCCGGCATCCGCAATCTGGCGACCGCGAAGGACCTGCTCCTTACGCCCTATGGCCTCGACGAGGCAGTGCTCACGCGCACGCTCGGCGAGATCTTCACGCACCGCGTCGACTACGCCGACCTCTACTTCCAGACCACCCGCAGCGAGGCCTGGAGCCTGGAGGAAGGCATCGTCAAGTCGGGCAGCTTCAGCATCGACCAGGGGGTGGGCGTGCGCGCCGTCTCGGGCGAGCGCACCGCGTTCGCCTACTCCGACGACCTCTCGCCCGAGGCGATCCGCCAGGCCGCCATCGCCACGCGCTCGATCGCGCAGGCGGGCGGCGGCAAGCAGAAGATCAAGGTGGCTGGCTCGCTCAAGGGCATCGCGGGCCGCGATCTGTATCTGCCTTCCGATCCGCTCTCCTCGCTCGGCGCCACGGAGAAGGTGAAGCTGCTCGAGCGCATCGAGCAGATGGCGCGCAGCCGCGACGCGCGCATCACCCAGGTGATGGCCGCGCTCGCGGGCGAATACGACGTCGTGCTGGTCGCGCGCAGCGACGGCGCGCTCGCCGCCGACATCCGCCCGCTCGTGCGCGTCTCGGTCACGGTGATCGCCGAGCACAACGGCCGCCGCGAGATCGGCAACGGCGGCGGCGGCGGCCGCTTCGACTACGCGTATTTCACCGACGACGTCCTCTCGAAGTACGTCGACGACGCCGTGCACGCGGCGCTCGTCAATCTGGAAGCGCGCCCGGCCCCGGCCGGCGCGATGTCCGTGGTGCTCGGCCCGGGCTGGCCCGGCGTGCTGCTGCACGAGGCCATCGGGCACGGGCTCGAGGGCGATTTCAACCGCAAGGGCTCGTCGGCGTTCGCGGGCCAGATCGGCCAGCGCGTGGCCGCCAAGGGCGTCACGGTGGTCGACGACGGCACGCTGCCCAACCGCCGCGGGTCGCTCAATATCGACGACGAAGGCAACCCCACGCAGTGCACGACGCTGATCGAGGACGGCATCCTCAAGGGCTACATTCAGGATTCGCTCAACGCGCGCCTCATGAACATGCCCGTGACCGGCAACGCGCGCCGCGAGTCGTACGCCGCCCTGCCGATGCCGCGCATGACCAACACCTACATGCTCAACGGCGACAAGGATCCGCGGGAGATCATCGCTTCGGTGAAGAACGGCCTCTATGCCGTGAATTTCGGCGGCGGCCAGGTCGACATCACCAACGGCAAGTTCGTGTTCTCGGCCTCCGAGGCGTACATGATCGAGGACGGCAAGATCACCTACCCCGTGAAGGGCGCGACGCTGATCGGCAGCGGTCCGGAATCGCTCAAGTACGTGAGCATGATCGGCAACGACATGCGCCTCGACTCGGGTGTGGGCGTGTGCGGCAAGGAGGGCCAGAGCGTGCCCGTGGGCGTGGGCCAGCCGACGCTGCGTATCGACCGCATGACGGTGGGCGGCACGGTCTGAGGCGACCCCGTCTGAGGACCGCCAGACTGCAGATTTCGTGCGCGGCGGTGCGGAATTTCCGCATCGCCGCGCGAACTTCCTGCATCAGGCACTCATGGCTCGCGGATAATCCGCATTTTTGCACGACCCGGCTTGCCAGCCATGAGAAGCTCGGGTTATAAAGGCAATCACCCTTTTCGACGTAACGAACGTTTTCGAATCCGAATCCGCCATGTTCGCCACGAAGTTTTACTTTTACTTTTTTTGGTATCTCAGACCGCTGGCGGATCGAGAGGGTTGACAGTACGCGCAGGAACCCGAATACACGAAAAACCGCCAGCCGAGTCTGGCGGTTTTTTTTTCGCCCCGCAGTTTTGAGCCTTTCCAAGAGCCCAGCTTTCATCTAACCGATTTTCGACGCATCGCACGCGCGCTGCACGCTACACAGGATCAGGAGAAACGACCATGCCCCCGCACAACACCGACGATGTCCGCATTCGCGAGCTCAAGGAACTCACGCCGCCCGCACACCTGATCCGCGAGTTCCCGTGCTCGGAAGCCGCGTCGACGCTGATCTTCGAATCGCGCCGCGCCATGCACCGCATCCTGCACGGCATGGACGACCGCCTGATCGTCATCGTCGGCCCGTGCTCGATTCACGACACCAAGGCCGCGCTCGAATACGCGAACAAGCTCGTGGAGCAGCGTCAACACTTCAAGAACGATCTCGAGATCGTGATGCGCGTGTACTTCGAAAAGCCGCGCACGACGGTGGGCTGGAAGGGCCTCATCAACGACCCGTACATGGACAACAGCTTCAAGATCAACGACGGCCTGCGCACCGCGCGCGAGCTGCTCGTCTCGATCAACGAGCTCGGCCTGCCGGCGGGCACCGAGTATCTCGACATGATCAGCCCGCAGTACATCGCCGACCTCGTTTCGTGGGGCGCGATCGGCGCGCGCACGACCGAGTCGCAGGTGCACCGCGAACTGGCCTCGGGGCTCTCGTGCCCGGTCGGCTTCAAGAACGGCACGGACGGCAACACGAAGATCGCCGTGGATGCGATCAAGGCCGCCTCGCAGCCGCACCATTTCCTCTCGGTGACGAAGGGCGGCCACTCGGCCATCGTCTCGACGGCCGGCAACGAGGACTGCCACGTGATCCTGCGCGGCGGCAAGACGCCGAACTACGACGCG
>DATEJU010000469.1:0-2463 GCA_035277805.1 Paraburkholderia sp.
TCACAACCGCGCACGACCGAATACGAATAGTGGTAGTAGCCGCCGCCGTTGGCGCACGACCCCATCGAGATCACCCAGCGCGGCTCGGCCATCTGGTCGTAGACCTTGCGCAGCGCGGGCGCCATCTTGTTGCACAGCGTGCCGGCCACGATCATCACGTCGGACTGGCGCGGGCTTGGGCGGAACACCACACCGAAGCGGTCGAGGTCGTAACGGGCCGCGCCCGCGTGCATCATCTCGACCGCGCAACACGCCAGGCCGAACGTCATCGGCCACAGCGAGCCGGTGCGCGTCCAGTTGATCAGCTTGTCAGCCGTGGTGGTGACAAACCCTTCCTTCAAGACCCCTTCGATACTCATGTGCTTTCCACTCCAGACGGACGGCCTGCGGAGTGCCCGCAGTACCGCCCATGCTATCCGGCGATTAACCCCTTATTCCCAGTCGAGACCACCCTTCTTCCAGATGTAGGCAAAGCCCAGCAGGAATTCGAGCAGAAACAGCATCATCGACAGGAAACCGGGCCAGCCGATGTCGCGCAGGGCAACGCCCCACGGAAACAGGAACGCCGTTTCGAGGTCGAAGATGATGAAGAGAATGGCCACGAGGTAATACCGTACATCGAACTTCATGCGCGCGTCTTCGAACGCTTCGAAGCCGCACTCGTACGGCGAATCTTTCTCGCTGTTGGGCCGGTTGGGACCGAGGATCTTGCCAATTGAGACCAGCGCTACGCCCAGACCAAGACCTACGAGAAGGAACAACAGGACGGGGTAATAGGTAGCGAGATTCAAGGCTATCCTCTATCGGTTGGTTCTGAGGTTCCGCAGGAACTTCAAGTCGCTCTGCGGGAATCACTTTACGTACTTCGCGCTGCGATCGAAACGAACACGACGTATAAAGCAAAAATGCCAGCCGAAGCTGAAGCAAGCGGCTGGCATTTTTAGATAACATTGGTGCCGACGGCGAGACTCGAACTCGCACAGCTTTCGCCACTACCCCCTCAAGATAGCGTGTCTACCAATTTCACCACGTCGGCACTACATGCAATCCGGGACGACAATTTATTGAAACCCGCGAATCGCTTCAAGACTTAAATTCTAACTTGTTCCCGCTGTTTGTTCAATGCACAAAAACAAGTTTTTCAGAATTATTTCGGTACGTCGTTACCGGGGTTCGATGCTGCCGCGGCCGGCGCTGCTGCCGGAGCGCTTGCCGCGGAGGCTGCGGGAACTGACGCAGCGACGGGAGCCGAAGCAACGACCGGAGCGGGAGCCGCAGCGCCAAGCACGCCTGCCGAAGGCTTCGAATGATACGACCCCAAGTAAGTTAATGCAAGCGTCGAGGCGAAAAAGACCGTTGCGAGGATTGCAGTGGTGCGCGACAGGAAGTTCGCGGAGCCGCTCGCGCCGAACAGGCTGCCCGACGCGCCGCTGCCAAAAGCGGCGCCCATATCGGCGCCTTTGCCGTGCTGCAGCAGGACGAGGCCGATCACCCCGAGCGCCGACAGGATCTGGACAACGATAATCAACGTTTTCAAATACAGCATCACACTCACCTGAGTCCTTGTTGAGCACAGCCTCCCCGGAGGCATGTGCGTATGCAGCCGGCACGGGCCTCGCGAGAGGCGCCATGCCCAAGCCTTATTTTTATCCCGCTACGCTCGCGCCCGCCGCAGCGGCCGCGCAAATTGCGAGGAAATCCCCCGCCTTCAGCGCCGCACCACCAATCAGGCCGCCATCGATATCGGCCTGACGGAAGAGCACCGCCGCATTCTCCGGTTTCACACTGCCGCCGTACAGCAGCGGCACATTCGCCACCTGGGCGCCCTTCGCGGCAAGCCGCGCGCGCAGGAAAGCATGCACTTGCTGCGCCTGCTCCGAAGTCGCGCTCCTGCCCGTGCCAATCGCCCAGACCGGTTCGTACGCGACGACGATACGCGCCGCATCTTCGACCGAGAACGCCGCCAGCACCGCGTCGAGCTGCGCGCCGACCACGTTCTCGGTCGCGCCGCTTTCACGTTCTTCCAGCGTTTCGCCCACGCAAACGATCGGAGTGAGGCCGGCCGCAAGCGCGCGCTGCGCCTTCAGCGCGACGAGTTCGGAGCTTTCGCTGTGATACGTGCGACGCTCCGAGTGACCAACGATCGCAAAACCTGCTTCGAAGTCGACAACCATGCCCGCAGCGACTTCGCCCGTATAGGCACCCTGCTCGTGAGCAGACACGTCCTGCGCGCCCCAGACTACCCGGCTGCCGCCAAGCAGCGCCTGAGCTTGCGCAAGATAGGGAAACGGCACGCACACGCCAACGCGCACATCCAGGGGCAGCGCCTGCGCGCCCCGCGCGACGCCTTCGAGCAATGCCGCATTGGCCGCGAGGCGGCCATGCATCTTCCAGTTACCGACTACGAGCTTCGATCGTTGATTCGTCATTGTTCCGGTTGCTGTTAAAAGCGGACGCAAAACG
>DATEJU010000470.1:0-2323 GCA_035277805.1 Paraburkholderia sp.
GCGCGCATCGAGCGGGTGATTGAACTGCACCTCGTCGCCGATGATGTTGCTCTTGAAATAGCGCTGGTAATAGTCCGTCATGCGGAAGTTGTCGGGCGCGACTTCGGCGAGCGTGACGAGCCCCGCGCGCGGCTTTTCGCATGCATTGATATAGAACGGATCGAGCTGGTACATCCCCTCCAGATACGCGCGGAACAAGAGATCCACGGTGCCGTCGGGCATCGGCGACTCGGCGCAGACGAGCGGTGCGCGGTCGCGGATGAAGACGAGCGCGACCCAGTTGTCGAAGCCGACGAATCGCTCGATCACGCGCGTCATGCGGGTCCAGAAATCGGGGCCGTCGAGGGCGTCGATAAGCGTCGCGATATGGTGATGGAAGGCGCGGTCCTGCCAGTCGGGTTCCATGGTTCCTCCGGTCAGGGTAACCCTGCAGGGTAATTTCTGAACAAAAATAACGTGGTGATAATAGCCGCTCCTGAAGTTCGCGCGGCCCATTATCACGCCAGATCGCCCGCGAGCCCGAAAGATTGAAGCACCACGGGACCGGCGCAACGCGTCATGGGACCGGAGCACGGAGACAAGCATGCAACTCGAACTCGCGCAGACCCCCCTCGTCGACGGTGTCGTCGCGCCCAATCTTGCGCGCACGCTCGACGCCATCGGCCAGCGCCGCGCGGGCACCGACCTGATGGTGTTCCCCGAAGCCACGCTGACCGGCTTTCCCACGCGCGAGAACGTGCGCGACGTGGCCGAAACGCTTTCCGGCCCCTCGCTGAGCGCCGTGCGCGATGCCGCGCGCAACGCCAAGGTGGCCGTCGCCGTGGGCCTTGCCGAACGCGACGGCGAGCGCTTCTACAACACCACGGTCCTCGTCGACGAACGCGGCGAAATCGCGCTGCGCTACCGCAAGACGCACCTGTGGGCCACCGACGTCGGCGTCTTCACGCCCGGCGATCGCTTCGAGGTCTGCGAATTCAAGGGCATGACCGTCGGCCTGCTGATCTGCTACGACATCGAGTTTCCCGAGACCGCCCGCGCGCTCGGCATGCTCGGCGCCGAGATGCTGGTCGTCACGAACGGCAACATGGATCCGTTCGGCCCCGTGCACCGCCGCGCCATTGTCGCGCGTGCGATGGAGAACCAGATGTTCGCGGCGCTCGTGAACCGCATCGGCGACGGCGACGACAACCTCACGTTCCCCGGCGAATCCGCGCTCATCAGCCCGTTCGGCGACGTGCTGGCCGAGCTCGAGAACGAAGACGCGGTCCTGCCCGTCACAGTGGAGCGCGCGCTGCTCGCGCAAAGCCGCGAGCACTACAGCTATCTGCACGACGCCCGCGTCGCGCTGAATCTCGCCGACCAAAACGACGCGCAAGGACGCCGCTCGCTCAACATCCGCGAGCGCACTACGCGCTGATTACCCGCCGTTCCGCCAACCCGGCGACGCAGTCCCAGACTCAACCCGGGAGCGGGCTGCACTCGCGGTCATAACAACAAACGATTGACGCTCACGAGGCGCGCGCTGCCCCGCGTTTTGGGGCCGCACGCTCGCACGCGGACTTCGCACGGCCACGCCGCAAGGCGGCCTTGCCAAGCCGCGCAGACCAAACCCGCAGTACTTTGGAGACAACTGCATCATGAAGCCATCCTCAACGCCGGCCGAACGCGGCACGAACGGTACCAGCAGCGCGCGCGAACCGCATCTCAAACGCACGCTCGGCCTGCCTTCCGTGCTGCTGTTCGGCCTCGCCTACATGGCGCCGCTGATCGTCTACGGCACCTATGGCGTGCTCGCCGGCGCAAGCCAGGACACCGCCGCGCTCGCCTATCTGATCGCGCTCATCGCGATCGTGTTCACGGCGCTCAGCTACGGCAAGCTCGCGCGTCTGTTCCCGGTGGCGGGCTCCGCCTACACCTACACGCGCAAGAGCTTCAACGCGCATCTGGGCTTCATGATCGGCTGGGCCACGCTGCTCGATTACTTCTTCCTGCCGATGGTGATCTGGCTGATCGGCGCGGCCTATCTGGGCGCGGCGTTCCCGCATGTGCCCGCGTGGATCTGGATCATCGCGTTCATCGTGCTCACGAGCGGGCTGAACATTATCGGCATCGAGCTGGCCGCGCGCTTCAACATCGTCCTGATGATCGTGCAGCTCGGCATTACCGCGATGTTCGTCGTGCTGTGCCTGCACTATGCCGCGGCGGCAGCCGGCCCCGGCGGCCTCATCACGGCGCAGCCGTTCTTCCAGCCGCACGTGCCGCTTTCGGCCACGATGGCCGGCGCCGCCATCGCCGCGTATTCGTATCTCGGCTTCGACGCCGT
>DATEJU010000471.1:0-30201 GCA_035277805.1 Paraburkholderia sp.
CGGATGCCAGAATGCGGGCCGCTCCGCAAGGCACAGACTGTCGCCTTTGCGAGTCGCGCACGCACCTGGAGGTCCCCTCATGAAAAACCACGGCCTGTCAAGGCGGGGTTTTCTCAAAGCCAGCATGCTGGCGGGCGTGGCGGTATATGTGGCGCCTTTCGGCAGCCGCGCATTCGCTGCCCTGTTCGAAGAAAAACTCCTCACGCCGGTCAAATGGGATGCCGCCGACGGCACCCCCAAGTTCCGTATCGACGGTATCGCCAAAGTCACGGGCTCTAAAATCTTCGCGCGCGACGTGCGCGCGTCGGACATGCCCCATTGGCCGCAGCAGCAGGCGCACGCGCTCATTCTGCGCGCGACCCAGGCCGACCGCCTCTATGAAGGCTTCGACCTGACGCTGCTCGGCGACGAGCTCAAGCCCGAGCGCATCGTCACCGCCGACGACCTCGCTCGCGACGGTCTCGCGTTCCCCGCCTTCTACGGCGAAGACATGCTGCTGCCGGTGGGCAAGACGCCGGCCTATCTGGGCCACGCCGTCGCGATCCTCATTTACCACGATTTCGCGCGCTTTCGCTTCGCGAAGAATGCGCTGAAGTTCCGCGACGACGTGATCCGCTACGGCGCGGTCACCGGCCCGCTCGAGCGCGATCCGTGGGGGACCTTCCGCTTCGTGCGCGTGGGCGGCAAGACGGCGTATGACGACGACGTCTACTCGAGCCTGAAAGACGCGCCAATTTTCCCGGGCATGATGCGCAAGCATCAGCCGGTCTGGCCGGACGCCAACGAGCACGGCAAGGTCGACGAGCAGGGCATGGCCTGCGCCGCCCAGATCGCCGACGAACTCGATCATCCGCCCGCCGGCTGGCTCGTGTTCGAGCGCGAGTACAACACGCAGTCCGTCGACACCGCCGCGCTCGAGCCCGACAACGCGAACGGCTGGTACGACGCCGCCACGCAGTCGCTGCATCTCGTGGTGCCCTCGCAGGCGCCGCTCGAAGTCGCTGATTCCGCCGCCGGCATGGTCGCGAAGTGCCGCTTCCCGGTGAAGCAGATCTTCCTGCACCCGTGCTACACGGTGGGCTACGGTTCGAAGGATCACTTCAACGTGCCGTACTACGGGCTCGTGGCCGCGCTTTATGGCGACGGCCGCCCGGTGCGTTTCGCGAACGACCGCTACGAGCAGTTCCAGACCTCGCTCAAGCGCCATGCGTTCAAGATGCATTACCGCATCGCGGTCGACCGCAAGACGGGGCTGCTGCAATCGTTCAAGGGCGATTTCGAGGCGAACGGCGGCGGGCGCTGCAACTTCTCGCCCTCGGTGGCGATGGTGGGCGCAACCGCCGCGCAATCGATCTACTACTTCCCGAAGAACGACTTCGCCACGGTGGCGATCGCCTCGCGCGCGATCGACGCGGGCTCGGCGCGCGGCTACGGCACGCTGCAGAGCATGGCCGCGACCGAGATGGCCATCGACGAAATCGCCGCGCAGCTCGGCGTCGATCCGATCGAGTTCCGTTTGAAGAATGCGCTGCGCTCGGGCATGAAGAACTCCCAGGGCGCGATTCCCGCAGGCGCGATCCGCGTGGACGACGTGCTCGAACGCGCCAGGGTTCATCCGCTGTGGACGCAGCGCGCGCAGCGCAAGGCCGAGTACGAGGCCGCCAATCCGGGCAAGCGCTACGGCGTGGGCTTCGCTTGCGTGCAGAAGGACTTTGGTACGGGCTCCGAAGCATCCCTCGCGAAGGTAGAGATCGACGAGAACGGCGCCATCACGCTCCATCACACGGGCGCGGAGATCGGCACGGGCATGTCCACCTCGCAGGCCGTGGCCGTGGCGAAGTGGCTCGGCAAGCCCGCGGCGGATATCCGCGTGGCCGTGACCGACTGGCCGGACCTGCCCATGGTCACGAGCGGCGACCCTTACCTCATGAGCCAGGCCGATCAGGACCGTCTGAGCGCGAACCCGCGCTGGACGCCGAACATCGCCTCGCCGTCGAGCGCCACGAACTCCGCGTTCTACTTCACGCACAGCACGCTCGAAGCCGCGCGCGCCGTGTTCCGCTATGGCCTGTGGCCGGCAGCCATGTCGATCTGGACGCGCGGTCTCGGCGGCGGACAGGCCGCGCCGCTCGTCGTGCGCATCGAAGACGCGCGCTGGGTGGACGGCAAGCTGACGGCGGCCGGCCTCGAGCCGCTGCCGCTCGAACAGCTCGCGAAACAGGCGCATGCGATGGGCCTCGCAACCGGCGCGGTCGTGCACGTGTTCAATCGCTGGCAGTGGGCCGAAGCCGAATTCGATGTCGGCGGTGCGCTCGAGCGCCTGCCGATCGACGGTCTTTCGCTGCGCTACGGCAATGCCAATGCCGCGGACACCGGCAAGCCCGCTGCCGCTGCGGGCGCAAACGCAGGCCAGAGCGCGCCCGTGGTCATGGCGCCCTCGACGCTGCCGCCCACGGCGAACGGCTATCGCGTGCTGGACCGCAAGCGCGCGTTCCTCCCGCCGATGAGCCGCAACAACGCGGCGGTGACCTACTACAGCGCGGTTGGCACGCTTGTCGAGCTGGCCGTGCACGAGGCCACGGGCAAGGTGGAGCTGCTCACGCACCATTCGATCATGGAATGCGGCAACCAGATTTCGCCGCAGCTCGTCTCGGGCCAGTTGCAGGGCGGTCTTGCCATGGGCATCGGCCATGCGCTGCACGAATATCTGCCGCTCTATGAAGACGGCCCCGGCAACGGCACCTGGAACTTCAATCGTTACCACTTGCCGCGCGCATCGGACGTCGCCGTCTGGACGCAGACCGGCGAAGTGCTGCCGGCGCTCTCCGAAACCGATCCGCCCAAGGGCATCGCCGAAGTGGTGATGATTCCCGTGGTGGGCGCGGTCGTGAACGGCGTCGCGCACGCCATCGGCCATCGCTTCACCGACTTGCCGGTGACCCCGCAAAAAATCCTGGAGGTGCTCGCATGACGCTCGCCCAATCCGCTGCATCCGCGGCCGGCGCCAGCGCCGCCGCGATGGCTTCACAGGCAGCAAGCCAACCCGCCGCCGCATCCGCGGCCCAAAGCGCGGCGCAGCCGGCCCGGCAAACCGGCGCGCCGCTCGAGCGTCCGCTCGTGCAATACAGCCCGAAAGCGCTCTCGCTGACCATCAACGGCAAGGTCGTCGGCCCGATGCAGGTGCCCGAAGGTCTCATGATGATCGAGTTCCTGCACGAGTACGCGGGCCTGACCGGCTCGCGCCTCGGCTGCGGGCAGGGCATCTGTCACGCGTGCGTGGTCATCCTCGACAAGCCGGACGGCTCGAGCGAGGAAATGCGCACCTGCATCACCGGCGCGCACTTCTTCAATGGCCGCTCGATCCGCACGATCGAAGGCCACGCGAAGCGCAACGAGGCCGGCGAGGTGGTCGAGCTTTCGCCCATCCAGCAGAAGTTCCTCGATCACTTCAGCTTCCAGTGCGGCTACTGCACGCCGGGCTTCGTCAATGCGGCGACCGTGCTACTCGAGCGCCTCAAGCGCGAGCCCATCGCGAAGGCCGACGTGGAACGCACGATCATGACCGCGCTCGACGGCCACATCTGCCGCTGTACGGGCTACGTGCGCTACTACGAGGCGGTGAAGGACGTGGTCATGACCACACCCGGACTCGTGAAGGACGCGGCATGAAGCGCGCCCTCCTGACCCGCCTCGCGCACGGCGTGCTGCTGGCTGCCTGTGCGTTCACGCTCGCGGCTTGCGGGCACGACGAATCGTCCGCTTCGAGCGCGGCGTTCACGCTCACGCCCGAGCAGGTCGCGCGCGGCCGCTACCTGGCGAAGGCCGCCGACTGCGCCGCGTGCCACACCGCGAAGGACGGTGCGCCGTTCGCGGGCGGCGCGCCGCTCGCTTCGCCGTACGGCACTTTCTACGGCTCGAACATCACGCCCGACAAGGACCACGGCATCGGCAAGTGGAGCGCCGACGACTTCTACGCCGCGCTGCACGACGGCAACGCGCGCGGCAAGCGGCTCTATCCGTCGATGCCGTATACGTCGTACCGGCAGCTCTCGCGCGCCGACTCCGACGCGATCTACGCCTACCTGATGACGGTGAAGCCGGTCGCGGTCGATGCCCCGGCGAACGACCTGAAATTCCCGTACAGCTTGCGCTTCGGCATGGCGGTGTGGGACGTGCTGTTTCTGAAGAATGCGTTGCCGGATGCGTCGGCGGGGCAGTCGGCCGACTGGCAGCGCGGCCGCTATCTCGCGAACGCGCTCGGCCACTGCGCCGAATGCCATACGCCGCGCAACGTGTTCGGCCAGCTTGTAGATGCGAAGCCGCTCTCGGGCGCCGCGCTCGGCCGCGTGGTCGCGCCGGACATCACGCCCGCGGGCCTGGCCGGCCGCGGCTGGACCGCCGCCGATTTGCAGACGTTCTTCAGCGTCGGCATCGCGCCGCAAGGCTCGGCGTTCGGCGAGATGTATCCGGTCGTGCACCTGAGCACGCAGTACCTCAGCAAGGACGACGTGCGCGCACTATCGGTCTATCTGCTCGGCGACACGCCGCCCGCGCCGCAGCCGGTGAAGGCCGTGGATGCCGGGTCGGCCGACGCGGCACAGCTCGCGGCGGGCCGCTCGGTGTATGTCGCCGTGTGCGCGGGCTGTCACGGGCTGGCGGGCGAGGGCAAGCCGCACGTGGCGGTGCCAATGAACGGCAACTCGACGGTGCGTCAGGCCGATCCGCACAATCTGCTCGTGGCGATGCTCGATGGCATCGATACACAGCACTTCGCGGGCCTCGAAAGCATGCAGGCGATGCCGGCGTTCGCGTCCGCGCTGAGCGACGACGAGCTTTCGCAACTGGCGAATTATCTGCGGGCTACGTGGGGCGGTCAGTCGGCGAATGTTGCTGCGGCGGATGTGAAGGCGTTGCGGTAAGCGTCGTATTAAATGCGGCATCAAGCTGCACGCGTTCGTCGCTGAAATGCGGGCCTCGATTTTCGAGGCCCGCTTCTTTTGTGTTCTTCGCGATTTTCCGGGAATGGCGCTCCTGGATAGACTGTGATCGGCCAGAATCCGATGCTTGGCCGGATTTTCGTAACGGCCGGTCACGCGCGAATAGCACTGCGGGTTGCCCGCCTTGAACGCGGCATCGTCCGGCGACTTTCGTCGGTTGCCGAACTTCCTGGTCTAGGGATAAATGGTTTCGCCGCGATTGAGCATGCCGATGAACTCCTCGATCTTGCGCACCCGTGTTGCGGGCTTTTTGGCATTCTGTATCCGAAACAGGATGGCGTAGCGGTTTCGGCCGTTCAGTGTCGCAAAGAACGCGCTGGCCTTGGGATTGGCATCCAGTGCGGCCTGCAGGTCGTCCGGCACGACCGAGTTGCTGGCCGACGTATAGGCAGCTTCCCAGCGGCCATCCTGTTTGGCTTTCTCGATTTCCCGCATGCCCGAAGGAAGCATTCTGCCTGCGGCGATCAGCGCTTCGGCCCGGTCTTTGTTGAGCCTGGACCAGATACTTTTTGCGGAGCGTCGAGTGAAGCGCTGCAACCAGTATTCTTCACTTTCAGTCTGCTTTTGACCGTCGATCCAGCCATGACAAAGAGCACTTTCCAGCGCCTGTTCGTAAGTCAAGGTTGGCTGCCCGGCACCCTTTTTGGCAAGACGCAGCCATATCCCGGTTGAGGTATCGCCGTTTTGCGTCAACCAGCTTTCCCATTCATTCTGGTCAAGGAACGTCAGACGAGGCTCAGTCATGGAGGATCCGGATGGTTGCATTCAGGCAGCGAGGCTTATTCGTTCACTGAAACCTCACAGATTACCGATTTGCGCGGATTTGGGAATACCCGATTTATCGACAATTCAGCGTGTATCCATGGGAGGGAAGATGGAGGTCTTTGCTGGCGCCGGCTTTTACCCATCAGCGAACCTCTCGTGTATGGGCGAACGGTAGTGTCGTGCTGCTATTGGGGAGGGTGCCCGTCAGGACCGTTGTCCCTTGCGAAGTGACGATCTCGAATTTGTACAATTGATGACGATTCGTCGCGTATCCATTCACCGTCACCAGGACAATCTCTGTTTCCCGGACCAAGGTAAAGGGCGGTGTGGTTTCTGCGTAATGTTCGTCGTCGTCAAGCGTGCCTTTGGGATTCCAGAATGCATTTTCGTCTGTGAAATCCCAGTCGAAATTCTTGTCCTTGCAGTGCATCCAATTTTTTGGATTCCTTTCCTTAGGATCGTAACGAAAGCATTTGACGCAATGAATGCGAAAGGGACTGCTGCGTTGGTTGAATACGATCAGCTTTGCCCTTTGCTTCCCATTCACGTCGACAACCCCCAATATTTCTGCGCTCGGAAGCGTTTCGATTTGAGAGCAGGAGGAATTTTTCAACGTTAGTTCGGCCAGTTTCGTACTGCGACGGGCATGAAATGCAGATCGGGGAAATCGGCAAAGAGCCGGCTTTTGTAGCGAACGAAAATGCGTCCGATGACAAATCCATGAACCCATCGCCCGCGGCTACGCTGCGCACGGCCTGGCGTAGACGTACGTTACGGCCTCAGCCCATAAAGGAGTAATCTTCGATACGCTACGCGGGACGCGAGTCGCGGGATCCAGCCCTCACCGGATCCGCGCAAGCGTCTTCGCACATGACCCTCTTACGAATTGTCGACGATATGACCTGAGGAGCCGGGCCTATGGGAAGCATTGAAGGAAGCATCAACGCAGTGGTGGCTGCGGCCGTCGCCTTCGTGGGCAGTCACTTCATCTTGTCCCATCCGTTGCGCAAGCCTTTGGTGGGCGCGATCGGCGAGCGGGCGTTTCAGGGCGTCTATTCGCTGGTTTCGTTTGCGACGCTCGGCTGGATGATCGTGGCCTACCGGCGCGCCCCGCTGACCGAGCCGCTCTGGGCGGTCGGCAACGGTCTCTGGGCGCTCGTCACCGTGGTGATGCTGATCGCGTCGGTCCTGCTGCTGGGCTCGTTGATCCGCAATCCCGCGCTGCCCACGGGCGGGCGGCCCGGGGCGTTTCCGGAAGCGGCGCTCGGCGTGTACGCGGTGACGCGCCACCCGATGATGTGGGCCTTCGCCCTGTGGGGCCTGTGCCATATCGCGGTGTATCCGGTCGCGAAGAACATCGTGGTTGCGGCGGCGATCGTCGTGCTCGCGCTCGTGGGCGCCGCCTTGCAGGACCACAAGAAGGAGCGCCTGCAGCCCGAGCAGTGGCCCGCGTGGGAGGCGAAGACGAGCTATCTGCCGTTCGCGGCCATCGCCGCAGGCCGCGCGCGGCTCGGCGGCTTCGGCATGCACGCGCTGGCGGGCGGTCTCGTCGTCTGGCTCGTCGCCACCTGGGCGCACGGGCCGCTCGCAGGCATGGCCGCGGGCATCTGGCGCTGGTTCTAGTTGCGCGTGGCTTGCCCGTAATCGGCGGTGGCCGCGCGAGCGCCTCGCGCGGCGCCGTCTCAAAGCTTCGGCCAATCGGTCGGGTCCATCGACGTGCCTGCAGTGCCTTGCGTGCGCGCGCTTGAATCCAGCTCTTGCGCGAGCGCCGCGCGGCGTTCGTCCGAAGGCTTCGCGTGCTGCGCGTTGTCGAGCGCCGGAACGATATAGCCATTCACCATCTGCCGGAATAGCTGCACGTTTTTCGCGTCGCGCAGGCCGCCTTCGATCGGCAGCATGCTCGTCATCACGATCACGGTGTTGCGCTTGGGCAACACCGTGATGAACTGCCCCTTGAAGCCCATTGCGTCATACTCGGGCTCGCTCTCCACGATGTTGTTGATCCACCAGTAGTCGCCGAACCAGGGCGACACCGCCGGTGTCGTCATCTGCACGATCCATTGCTGCGGCACCACCTGGCGCCCCTGCCAGCGGCCGTGATCGAGCACGAGCATGCCGATCTTCGCCATGTCGATCGCGCGTAACCTGAGGCCCCAGCCCGCCGAGACGAGCCCCTTTTTGTCGGCGCGCTCCCAGGCGGCGTGCTTCATGTCGAGCGGCTCGAACAGGTGCGTCTGCGCGTATTGTTCGACGGGCGCGCGTGCCGCCGCGCTCAACATGGCCGCAGCGAGGATCGGATTGATGTCCGTGTATTCGAACACCGTGCCGGGGGCAGCCTTCGGTTTGGTTGCGGACGCAAGCTTCAGGCGGTCGGGCGCCGCGTAGTAGATGGGATCGTCCTTGGGCCGGAAGTCGTAGTGCAGGCCGCTCGACATCGACAGCACGTGGCGTAGCCGGATGTCGCGCTTGTCGGCCAGGTCCGCGCGCAGGTCGGGTCGCCAGGCGCCCAGCTTGTCCGCGACCGAATCGTTCAGGCCGATGGCGCCCTGGCCGATCAGGATGCCCGCGACGAGCGACGTCACCGCCTTGGTGACGGAGTACAACTCGTAATTGGCGTCGCGCGACGCGCCCGCGCCGTAGCGCTCGAAAATCAGCTTGCCGTCTTTCACCACGAGCAGGCTGTAGACGTCGAGCTTCTGCTCGCGTATCCATTGTGAGAGCCGCACGAGCTCGCGCGAATCCACACCTGCGTCCTCGGGCGAGGCCGCTTCGATGCCGGTTTCGTGCAGCGGGGCGCTCGCCTGCTGTGCGCAGGCCGCGAACGGCACGAGCGCGCTCGCTCCCACCACGAGCGGCGCAAGGCGGGCGAGCAGCGCGCGCATGCCCGACGATGCGCGTGACGAGCCCGACCGATGCGACGCACACGAAGCGGCGCGTCGCGCATGAAGCAACGGGAACGGCTGAGTGGTCATCGTCGCGGTTTCCATCAGGTTTCGGGGGCGTCGTTGAAGGCTGCTGCCGTGCCCGGAATCCCCTGGGTCTGGCGGCTTTTCCCGAGTTCCTCGCGCAGCGCCTGCGTTTTCGCGGCCGATTCAACCGGCTTGCTGGCGGGCGCGAGGGCGGGAAGAATGTACTCGTTGACCATGCGCCGATACTGTTGCAGATAGGTCGCGTCGCGCAGTCCGCCATCGGTGGGCAGCAGACTCGTCATCACGACCACGGCGTGCTGCGCGGGCAGCACGGTGATGAACTGCCCCTTGAAGCCCATCGCGCCGAACTCGGGCTGCCCCTTCTCGACCACGTGCTGGATCCAGCAGTAGTAGCCGTAGTCGGCGGCGGCGGGCGAGGGCGTCGACATCTGCCTGATCCACGCCGCCGGCACGACCTGCTTGCCTTGCCAGCGTCCATTGTCGAGCAGCAGCATGCCGATCTTCGCCATGTCGACGGCGCGCAGGCGCAGTCCCCAGCCGCCCGAAACCGAGCCTGTCTTGTCCGCGCCGGTCCAGCGGTAATGCGACATGCGGAGCGGCTCGAACAGCTTCTCGCGCGCAAACTTGTCTTCGGACTCCTGTGCGGCGATCGAAACGGCCGTGCCTGTCAGCACGGGATTCACGTCGATATAGTCGAAGTGCGTGCCGGGCGCGGCCGCCGTGGCACGGCTCGTGACCGCGACGCGCAGCCGGTCGGGCGCTTCATAGTAGAGCGGGTCCGTGCCCTCGCGCGTCTGGTAGCTGAGGCCGCTCGACATCGACATCAGATGGCGCAGTTCGATGTCCTGCTTGTCGGCGAGTTCGCTCGCGAGGTCGGGCCGCGCCTGGGCGATCATGGGCGCCACTTTCGTCGACGGCGTGAGCTTGCCTTCGCCGACGAGGATGCCGGTGAGCAGCGCGGTGATCGTTTTCGTGACCGAGTACAGCTCGTAGTTGTTCTCGCGCGAGAGGCCGTCGCCGTAGCGCTCGAACACGATCTTGCCGTCCTTCACGACCACGAGGCTGCGCACGTCCATCTTGTCGTTGCGCAGCCATTGCGACATGCGCACGAGCGGCGCCGAATCGACGCCGATCGATTCGGGCACGACCGTGGGCATGTCCTGCGATGCCGCATCGGCTGCGTGCGCCGCGTGTGCCGCGTGTGCATGTCCCGCCGATCCGGCGACGATTGCCGCAGCGGCAGCCATTTTGCACAACGCTCGAGGCATTCTCATCGATTGCTCCTTCTTCGTATTCCTGAGTGATGCATCGCTTCAATCGAGGCAGGGCTTGCCGGCCGGCAGGAAACGGCCGCGCCCGGCTTGGGTTGCCACCAGCTTGCCGTCCTCCACGAGCACTTCGCCACGCGAGAGGCAATGGCGCGGCCAGCCCGTCACTTCGATGCCCTCATACGGCGTGTAATCGACCGCATGATGCAGCCCCTCGTTGGCGATCGTCACGCGCTTTTCCGGGTCCCAGACGACGATATCGGCATCCGCGCCCACGGCGATCGTGCCTTTGCGCGGGTAGAGGCCGTAAAGCTTCGCAGGACGAAGCGAAGTCAGCTCCACGAACTGATGCAGCGAGAGATGCCCGTTGCGAACGCCGTCGAAAAGTAGCGGCAGGCGCGTTTCGAGCCCGGGAATGCCGTTCGGAATGTGCTCGAACGACACCTCTTTGCCGCCCGGCTTCTTGCCTTGCGGATCGTCGTAGGAGAAGGGCGCATGGTCCGACGACACGACCGAGAACACGCCCTGGCGCAGCGCCTTCCACACGGCTTGCTGGTTCGCCGGGTCGCGGGGCGGCGGACTGCAGACGCATTTCGCGCCCTCGTAGCCGTCGTGGCCCAGATGGGCGGCCGTGAGATACAGATATTGCGGGCAGGTCTCGGCGAGAATCGGCAGGCCGCGCGACTGGCCCCAGCGGATCTGCTCGATCGCGTCGGCGCCCGAGACGTGCACGATGAGAATCGGCACGTCCACGAGCTCCGCGAAGGCGATCGCGCGATGCGTGGCCTCGCGCTCGACCACGGCGGGCCGCGCGAGCGCATGAGCATGCGGGGCATGCAGGCCCTTGCCGAGCAGCCGCCCGGTCAGCCAGCCGATGCAGTCCGAGTTCTCCGCATGCACCATCACCAGCGCGCCGTGCTCGCGCGCGACCGAGAGCACTTCGAGCATCTCGCGGTCGTTGAGCTTGAGGTCGTCGTAGGTCATATAGACCTTGAACGAGGTGTAGCCGTTGGCGATGAGGCGCGGCAATTCCTCGGCGAGCACGTGCGGCGTGGGATCGGCGACGATCAGGTGAAAGCCGTAGTCGATCAGCGCGCGGCCTTCCGCACGCCGGTGGTAGTCGTCCACGGCGGCCTGCAGCGACTGGCCCTTTTCCTGCGCGGCGAACGGGATCACCGTGGTGGTGCCGCCGCAAATGGCCGAGCGCGTGCCGGTGAGAAAGTCGTCGGCCATGCGCAGTCCATCGGGCATCGGCTGGTCGAGGTGGCAGTGCGCATCGACACCGCCCGGCAACACCAGCATTCCGCTTGCATCGAGCTCGCGTGGCGCGCGCGGCAGACCCTGCCCGAGCATCGCCACGCAGCCCTCGCGGATGCCGATGTCGCACGAAAATCGGTCCGACGCGGTGACGACGTCGGCGTGACGGATCACGAAATCGAGATCGTTCGACATGGCCGCTTCCTTACACGACTTCGCTGAAGAGACGCCCCCAGCCCTTCACTTTGCGCGTGTCGTAGCCGGCGAGCTGCAGCGACTTCCAGACCACCGTCGAGATCGTGTCGTAGACAGGAATGCCCGTTTCTTCCTCGAGCGCCGGCACGAGATGCGCGGCCTTGAGGTTCGTGCAGAAGGTCGAGATCGCACGCGGCCTGGCGGCAGCCACTTCGCGCACCATCTCGCGGATCTGGTCGGGCGTCACTTCGGAGAACGAGAAGTTGACCTTCAGGTTCAGGTGCCGCTCGGCGATGCAGTTCAGGCCTTCGCTGCGATAGTTGGCGACGATCTTTTCCTGGACGTCGTCGAGGTAGGGCGTGACGAGGCCGAATTCGTCGGCGCCGGTCTTCCTGAGGATCTCATTGAGCGCGAGCACGGAGGTGGTGGCCGGAATGCCGGTGGCCTCGGTGATGCGGCGGCACAGGCGCTCGTCGGCTTCGAAACCGAGCCAGCCCGAGGACGTGCCGTTCCATGCGATCACGTCGACTTTCGCATCGGCCAGCAATTGTGCGGCCTGCAGGATCTTCGAATCGTCGAACTGGCCGAGCGCCTGATCCGAGAGCGAAATCTCCGTCACGGGGAAGCGGGCGAAATGCGCCGAGACATCGGGCAGGCCCGCGACCATCGCGCTGGTGAGCGGCTCGAGCGAGGTGTTGGACGAAGGCGTGAGCATGCCGAGGAGGGTGCGCTTTTTCATGTCGATATCTCTGTGTGAGGTGTTGAGCGAGTGAAGCGAAACGCCGCTGGAGCGAATCGCCGTAAAAGGGCATTGAAGCGGAAATTCAAACGGGAATCTTCTTTTCGTATTCGATCACGCTCGAGCACACCAGCAGGCCGACGCCGGCTACCGCGAAGAACATCAGCGCGAGGAAGTACGAGTGGGTGAGCTGCACGATCGCGCCGACGATGACCGGCACCAGGATGCCGCCGATATTGCCGCCGAGATTCATGAAGCCGCCCAGAAAGCCGACCTTGTCGCGCGTGCCGAGCGAGGACGGAATGCACCAGTAAAGACCGCACCAGCGCAGGAAAAAGAGCGTGGTCGAGAGCAGCGCGACCACGGCGACCGGGTTGGTGACGTAGGCGACCGAAAAGATCGACACGGTGGCAACCACGGCGGCGATACCGAAGAGCGTGCGCATCACGACGTTCGGGCGGCCGCCCGCGGCCTTCCACTTGTCGGCGATCCAGCCGCCGATCAGCTCACCGATGAAGCCGCTGAAAAAGATGATGAAGGTGGAGCCGCCCATTTCCTTGATGTTGAAGCCGTGCACCATGTGCAGGTAGTTCGGCATCCAGGTGAGGAGTCCGTAGAAAACCGTGTTGAAGCACATCCAGCCGAAGAACATGCCCCACACCGAACGGTATTTGAAGAAGTCGCGCGTGCGGCCAGAGAGCGAGGCCGGCTCGAGTGCGGCATCGCTTGCGTGCGATTGCTCGATATACGCGGCTTCCAGCTCGTTCACGCCGGGATGTTCGCGCGGCGTGTTGCGCACATAGAACCACGCGAGGAAGCCGGCGAGCACGGTGCCGATGCCCGCCACCGCGAACGCGAGGCGCCACGAACCCAGCATCGCGATGAGCCCCGTGATGAGGATCGCGCCGAGCGCGGCGCCAAGCGGCGCGCCGCCGTCGAGCAGGGTCGCGCCGCGGCCGCGCTCGGTCTGCGTCATCCAGAGCGCGTTGAGCTTGCCGCCGGCGGGCATGATCGGCGCTTCGGAGGCGCCGAGACCGAGGCGCGTGAGCAGCAGGGCCGGAGCGTTGGTGCAGAGTGCGGCGATGGCCTGGAAGAAGCCCCAGAACACGGTGGCGCAGGCGATCACGATGCGCGGCTTGAAGCGGTCGGCGAGCATGCCGCCCGGAATTTGCATGACCGCATAGGTCCAGAAGAACGAACTGAGGATGAGCCCCTCCATGGCCGGGCCGACATCGAACTCCTTCGAAATGAGCGGCATGGCGACCGACAGCGACGCGCGGTCGATGTAGTTGATCGAAATGAGGCTCAGCATGACCAGAAAAATCTTCCAGCGGACGGTGGACTTGTGCACCGCCATTGCGGCAACACCGGATGTTGATGACATGAACAGCTCCTGGGATGGGCGGATGTTTTCATGGCGTCGCGCAACGTTGGACAGAGTATAGAATTAGTGATCTGTAATTACAAACTCAATAAACTATTGATTTATATGAAAATGTTAAGAAATTCAGGGTATGTCCCAGGATCGTGTTAAGCTTCCACTACGATGAATCAGCCGAACGGAACCCCGCTTTTATTGCGCACTCGCGGCATGGCCGCCGAGATCGCTGCGCGCCTGCGCGTCATGATCGACGAGGGCGAGCTGCCTCCGGGCGCGCGCATCGACGAGAAGGAAATGTGCACGGCGTTCGACGTCTCGAAGACGCCCTTGCGCGAGGCGCTCAAGGTGCTGGTCTCGGAAGGGCGCGTGACGCACCGGCAATACATCGGCTACCGCGTGGCGGCGATCGATCTCGACGATCTCGCCAGCACCTTCGAGATGCTGCATGGGCTCGAAGCCATGGCGGGAGAGCTCCTGCGGCGGCGCGTGAGCACGGCGCAGGTGGCAGCCATCGCGGCGAAGCATCGGCGCATGGTGGAGTGCCACAACTCGGGCAAGCGGCTCGAGTATTTCCGGCTCAATCAGCAGATCCATCAGATGATCGTGGATGCGGCCGCCAATCCGGTTCTTTCGAATGTCTATGCGACGCTGATGTCGAAAGTGCATCGCGCGCGTGGCGCCGCCAATGCCGACATGCTGCGCTGGTCCGAGTCCATGGACGAGCACGAAGCCATTCTCGCCGCACTCGAAGATGTCACCCACGCCGATCTGCCCCGGATCCTGCGCATGCACTCCGAGAATACGGCTCGCGAAGTGCTGGCGGTGCTCGGTCGCACGCGTGCCAATGCCGCTTCGGCGCAGGACGCGGGCATGCCGGATGCCTCCGGCGAGCCCGAAGAAGTGGCGGGTTCCGATCGCGTTTGACACGCGCGCCGCGCATTGCTCCCGCACGCTCGCAGGAGCATTTTCCGGTATCGAGTGAAAATCAGGGCTTGCGGCCGAACGCCTCCCGCAGCTTTTCCTTGGCCTTCTCCAGCGTTTCGAGCTGCGCTTTCGGCAGATTCCGGCCCGCGCGATTGATGTAGAAGTTCAGCATCGACATCGCGGATTGAAACGGCGTGCCCTTGCGCCGCCGGCTGTGCAATGCCGATTCCTTGAGCGATTGCGCGATGGCCTCGGGACTCCTGAATGCAAACACGCCTGGCTCCAGGTCCAGTGCATCGCTCGATTCGGTGACGTGCCGGGACCATCGTTGCGCGGGATCGTTCGTGGATTTCGCGGCGGCTTTTCCCGCTGCCGTGTGCGCGTGACGCTGGCGCGGCGGCCGGCCGCTTTTGCGCCGCGCGGCGGGATGACTGGCTGTGTTCATGACTTGCCCGGTTTGCCGTTTGCGTCGACGGATTTGGTACCCGCTGCGGTGACGTGTTTCGTCATATCGATTGCGATGCCGACGCATGCCCTTGAGTGAGCATGAAGCAGTCCCGCCCGGTCGGGAGACGCGCAGCGAAAGCACTGGACCGAAGGTGCCGCGCAAGATGAAACGCATACGACCACCTGCGCCATTGGCGTGCCGACGCGGCACGCAGCATGCGCAGAGGGAGTGGGCATTCGGCCAGCGTCGTTACCAGGAGGAGCCGATCATGAACGCCACTCCACGCTATGAGGTCAACGTTTGTGGAGGCGACTTCCAGCACGTGTGCGAACGCTTTCGCGAGTGGAAGAACGAGCCGCTAATCTACCGCAAGGATCAAAGAATGTTCGAGGGGAGGGACGAGGTCCGGCTCCTCTCGCAACGGCGCTACAACGATGCCGAAGAAGCGCGCAAGGCGCTTCAGACCGCGTGCGACCCTTACGACGCTTATGCGCTGGCCGCTGAAGTCGACGACGGCGAGCGTGACATCTGGATCGTGATGGCGGCGTACCCGGATTAGGCGGACGAGGCGGACGAGGCGGTCGAGGCGGTCGAGGTGGAGCAAGGTTTGGCAGGCGCCGTCAGCTCCGCTTCGAATGCCGCATGCGCTTGATCACGAGCAGGCACAGCGCCGGCACATGGACGACGCCCATGCCGCACGCGATCACGGCCCACGGCGGCGCAGCCGGGCCGGTCAGCATGGCGCTCACCACGCCGAATCCAAGACCCACGAGCAACAGCGACGCGTGCGCGACGAGCCGCTTCGGCCCTGCGAGCGTAAAGCGGGGAAGGCTCGCGTGGACAAAAACGACGATCAATAGGGCGAGTGTGGCGACCAGAGGGGCCATGAGATTCCTGTGTTTCCTGTGTTTTCGGCGATGATGCGACGATGGGCCGTTTGTCGGCTCGTACCGTGTTCGTGATTGTGCACGGATCGGCGGCGGACTGTAATGACTCGGGCCGCAACGATCATGCTCATGGGCTCGTTCGTGGTTTTGCATCGCTACGCATCGCATGGCCCACGATGCGCAGCGATGCACGCCCGTCAATACCACGCACTCGACGGCAATGCCGCGAGGCTCGGCGGCGTGACGGCGCCGAAATACGACGATGTCGTGCCGCCGGCCGTCGTGCTGCCGGCCTTATTCGCGATCAGATGGCCGATGACGCATTTGACGCCCTTCGTGCATGGCGGATTCAAACAGGCCGGATCGGTCGTGCATTTAGGCGTCGATTTGCCATTGGCCCCAATCACATAGTCGATCTGGAATGCCGCGAAGCCCACGATCGGCATGAGTCCGCCGTTGCCGGTGCTGGTCATGTTCGCGCCATCGGCCACCACCGGCAAAGTCACCTGCATGGGAGGGGTGAGGGGGAAGTTGTTGTACATCGACGCCTCCACACCAGGCTGAATGGTGATGTCGTTGCCCACCGAAATCGCGGGGCCATTCCCGTTAGTCATCAGGCAGTCGATGGCTTGAACGCTGTTCGCACTATTTTTCGAGCAGGGCCCATATGCGCTCGGGTTGGAGCTGAGGGTCAACGAAGTCCATTGCGCGGCCGTGCCGGTGCAGTTCGACGGCCCCCCGTCGCCAATCGCGAATTCCTGGCCGGCAACGGGCTGTCCGTTGCTCCAGAACGCCGGATTCTGATAGATGCACTGGTTCAAGGCGATCGGGAAGAGGGCACCCGGCAACGCCACGCCCGGCGCCGAGATGATGGCAACGGCCGTAGCGCTGGCGCGCACGCTCGAAATGCCGAATAGCGGTCCAAGCGCGAGCGGCAGATTCGAGCCGCCGTTCAATCCGACGGTGACCAGCACGGCCGGCTTGTCCGTTGGCGAAGTGATGGTCTGGGAGAGCGACGCGGGCACGGGTGAAGGCACGTTGGCGACGTCCCAGTACCCGACGAGAATGGTTTGTGCCGAAACCGCCTTGCCATTGGCGGAATTCGCGCCCGCATATTGCGTGGCGGCGGTGTTCGCCGCGGTCTCCGCGCTTGCCCACGTGGCGGGCACCGCGCTGGCGGCCAACTGGCCGGGCAGCACGTGCGCGCCCGCGAGCGCTGCGGCATCGGCGGCGTTCTGCAACTCGTGGCGCACGACGACCCAGCGCCCGATGTCGACCGCGAGAGCCGCGCAGCCCAGCAGCGTGATGAGAAACAAGGCCACCTGGACCGCGACGGCGCCTCGCTCGCGGCGCGCCATACGGCGACGTGCAATCATCTTGTTCATGTCGATCCCCTCACCGGATGTGCAGATTCATCGTGGCGCTACTCGCAACTCATCACCGTCGACGACGTGAGCGTCAGCGCGTTGTTGAGCGCAGCGGGGAAGGGGCTGATCGCCGCTCCGAGCAATAGCCCCTGAAATGCATAGGTCACCGTAACAGTCAAGGAGTTGCCGGGACTGCATCCCCCCGCGCTGCAACTGCCCGAGGACGTGCAGTTCGTGACCGTGACGTTTGGCGTCGCCGCGCCGAATCCGATGAGCTGGGTCGAAAGACCTCCCTGAGCGATTTGCCCGATGTTGGCTGCGGACAGGTAAACAGGCGTTCCGGTCGAGTCCTCGCCGAATGCCACGCCCTGTCTCACGGCTGCGCGGCTGGCGCTCGTGATGACAGTCTTGTCGTAGAGCAGAAAGCCCAGCTCGACGATGCCGAACAGCAGAATCAGCAGCAGCGGCAAGACCAGCGCGAATTCGACGATCGCGGTACCGCGCTGGGCTTGCCGCGCGCGGCGGCCAGACCGACTGTTGTTGATGGCGAATTTCCCCCGCCTGGCGGCCCGCAAGCGTGGCGTGCCGGCTATGTCGTTTTTCATCTTCATCTCCGTTTGTACAGCTGCAGGGGCACCTATCCGCAACTACGGTAATTGTTACCGGTAATTATTGCCGATAAGCTCGGTCAATGCCCTGCAGGCAAGTCCGAATTTAATACGAATGCATGCCGGGCTACGTGCGCTATCAAACAATTTAAATGGAAGCGTTGCTGTATTTCCGATAAATCTTTACAAAAATTCCAAAAAGAAAATGCCGCGCATTTTATGAATTAAGGATGGGTAATTTGCGTAAAGCGATATATGCGGAACTTGCAATCGCTTGATTGCAAAAGATTGAATTCCGTAATTACGAGTACTCATAAACCCTTATGTACCTTGGGAAGAGGCGAGAAGGTGCGCCGCTGGCGCGGATGGTTAACGGCAATGGCCATGGCAACTTTAATGGGGAATTTCTCCAATACTAATCGTTTCAAGATCTGTCGGATCCAGTATTCAGAAAAGGCTGAAAAATTCTCCGGAAGCGGATCCTGTAATTATGCAGAAGCATAAAACTATATCGAAAGCCGGTTTTATGTGGGGTAGCGCAACAAAATCCGGGTAAAAATTGCCGATTTTCGATGTGAATGCGGTTTAACGTGGGTAACCGTACACAGAGGGCGTTGCGGAGGAAGTAAAAAGGAATCGCCTGAACGACGTACTGGCAATTGTTGCCACCTCTCCGAGGAGACCACAGGCAGCTCGGGGGTTACTCAATCAACTCAATGGAGTTAGACATGCAAAAGCTCATCGCTACGGCAAAGGATTTCATCAACGACGAAGACGGCGCTACCGCAGTCGAGTATGGAATGATCGTCGCGCTGATCGCCGCGATCATCGTGGGCACTGTCGCGAGCCTTGGCACGAAGATCAACGCCGCGTTTAACGCGATCGTGACCGCGCTGCCTTAAGCATCAGCACAGTTTCGATCCGGGTGGCGCCGCAAGGCGTCCACCCTGATTCGAACTACGAATTAATTTTCCGGCGATCGGTATGCCGGACGATACGGCGAAAAGCGTGCTCGTGTCCCCGACCAAACGACACGACATAGCACGCAGCCGATATCGAGTGAACAACAAAAGACCGAAACGGGGTAGTCAATGATCATCGCGCATCTTCCGCCGCAACCCATTCCGCTTGGCGTCATCTTGTCGGTCGTGGTGGCGGCCAGCACGGACCTCACGGCACGCCGCGTGCCGAACCTTCTGATCGCCAGCGGGCTTGTTGCGTCGCTCGCGGTGCAGCTCTGGCTGAGCGGGCCAATCGCAGGCTTCATGCATTGGATCGAGGGCGTCCTGACCGGTTTCGCGCTTCTGTTTCCGGTCTATCTGTTGGGCGGCACCGCTGCCGGCGATGTGAAGCTCCTGATGCTGGTGGGCGCCTGGATCGGACCTGACGCCACGCTATCCGTCGCGCTCATGACATTCCTCTTTGGTGGGTGCTGGGTTCTTGCGCTCGTTCTGGTGCGCGGACGCTTCGTCAGTTTGTGGATGAACGTCTCCTGGCTGCTATCCGGGCTGCTGCGCGGCAGGTACAAGCCAGGCAGACCTGAACAGATACCGGGCGGCTCGATCGGGACGATTCCCTATGCGGCTTCGATCGCCGCCGGAACGCTCGTCGTGCTGTGCAATTCGATCTAGTCCGGCCGCCCTGGGCGGACTGAAAAGCGAGGCGCCGCGAGGCCATTTGCCGAACGACGCGCGTATTGACGAGGAGGAAGACATGAGAAACAGCCGTGCTTTTGCCATGCTGGCGATCGCCATCCTGGCCGGCTTTGCCGCCGTGGTATTCGCGTCGCGCTGGCTGAT
Source organism: Paraburkholderia sp. (assembly GCA_035277805.1). GTDB lineage: Bacteria > Pseudomonadota > Gammaproteobacteria > Burkholderiales > Burkholderiaceae > Paraburkholderia. The sequence goes on from DATEJU010000471.1 coordinate 19,566, forward strand.
GCAGACGTCGTCGGGCGCGACGGTTCCGGTTGCCGTGGCAGCGGACGATATCAATCTCGGGCAGCCGCTGAATGAGGCGATGGTGCGCACCGTCAACTGGCCCAAAAACAGTGTGCCGCCGGGTGCCTTCGCCAATCCCAAAACTCTCGACGGACGTGTCGTGCGCGTGAGCCTTGCGCCTGGCGAGCCCGTGCTCGAATCGAAGCTTGCGCCGGTCGGAACGAAAGGCGGGCTTTCCGCCGTGATCGGCGAAGGCCGGCGCGCCATCACGGTGCGCGTGAACGACGTGGTTGGCGTGGCCGGCTTCGCATTGCCGGGCAACTACGTCGACGTGATCGTCAACACCCAGGAAGGGAACAATCGCGCGGACAACCAGCAAAGCATCTCGAAGATCGTGCTCGAAAAGATTCTCGTGCTCGCGGTCGCGCAACAGGTCAACCGCGACGATACGGCGCCGAAGGTGGTCAACGCCGTCACGCTCGAGGTGACGCCACAACAGGCCGAGAAGCTGGACCTCGCGCGCAGCGTCGGCACGTTGTCGCTCGTGCTGCGCAACCAGGTGGACCGCGACATCCTGAGCACCGGCGGCGCGACCAAGCAGACCTTGCTGGGCCAGCCGGTAGCCGCATCGGCACCGGTGGCGCCGGAACCGCCGAAGCCGGTCCGCGTGAAATACGTGAAGCGAGTGGAGGCGAAGCGCGACTGCATCGGTGTTCTGTCTGGCGTGACCGGTAGTCAGGAATGCTTCTAAATCAGAACAACGCGATTGTGAACGAGTGAGTCAATTGAAGCAGACGCGCGGCCCCGGGGACCATGTGGCCGCGACCTGCCGGGTTTGATACGGGGGTGTGAAACCATGAACATGCAAAGAAAAAGGGTGTCTTCTGCGGAGCGTCGAAGCCACTATCCAGCGATTGTCGCCACGGCCTGCATGGTCTGGGCGAGCCTGATCGCCGCGACGCCGGGCAATGCCCAGGAGCTTGCCGAGGGCGCCGCGCTCTCCAAAGGCGCTGTGGCTCCGTCCATGCAAATGGGCAAGGGCCCGATGCAGATGACCATCAGCATGAGCCCGACGCCGGCAGGCGGCGCGCCGAAGGCCGTGGCCGGGCCGTTGCGCGGGCCCAACTGCGTGGGCGAGATCCGCGACGAGCGCAGCGTGGTCGTGCCGCTCGGCAAGTCGATACTCGTGCCTGTGGACGAGCCGGTGCGCAACCGCACGCTGGGCAACCCCGAGATCGCGCAGGCCACCATGGTCTCGCCGCAGACGCTCTATCTCGTGGGCCAGTCCGTGGGGACGACCAACATGATCGTGCAGGGCCGCAGCGGCTCGTGCCGGGTGATCGACGTCATCGTGAGCGCGGACGCGGGCGGCCTCCAGACCTCGCTCGCGCAGCTGATGCCCGAGGAGCGCGGTATTCGCGTTTCCACGGCAGCCGACAATATCGTGCTCGCGGGACACGTATCGAGCGCTCAGGCGGCGCAGCAGGCCATGGAGATCGCGAGAGTGTTCGCAGTGAGCCAGCAGGCGGGAGGCAACCAGGCGAGCGCGGCGAAGAACAGTGGCGTCATCAACATGCTGACTGTCGATTCGCCGCAGCAGGTGATGCTCGAGGTGAAGGTCGCCGAAGTCAACAAGACGCTGATCGATCAGCTCGGTTCCGCCGTCAACATTCAAGGTGGGTTCGGCTCGTGGTCGGGCGCACTGGTGAGCAATCTGCTCGCGGGCGTGTCGAGTGCGTTCTTCGCTTCCAAGGCGAACAACAAGCCGCTTGCGTTCGGGGTCGACGCGCAAAAGACCGACCAGCTCGTGAAGATTCTCGCCGAGCCGAATCTCGTGACGATCAGCGGTCAGGAGGCCACTTTCCTCGCGGGCGGCGAGGTCTTCATTCCGGTGCCGCAAAGCGGTGGCGGAAACGGGGCTGCGACGTACACGCTGGACAAGGAGGAGTTCGGCGTGGGGCTCAAGTTCACACCGACCGTGCTCGGCAACGGGCGCATCAATCTCAAGGTGGCGCCGGAGGTGTCGGAGCTCTCGCCCACGGGCGTCACGCTGACCGCCGCGAACATCAACGGCTCGACCATCCTGCCGCTCATCACGACCCGGCGCGCCTCGACCACCGTGCAGATGGCCGACGGCGAGTCTTTCGCGATCGGCGGCTTGATCAGCAATAACATCACCGGCTCGCTCAAGGCGGTGCCGGGCCTCGGCGAAATTCCCGTGCTCGGCGCGCTGCTGCGCAGCACCTCGTTCCAGCAGGATCGCTCGGAGCTCATCTTCATCGTCACGCCTCACCTCGTGAAGCCCGTGAAGTCGCTCGCCCAGTTGCCGATGCCGACCGATAGCTTCACGCAGGTCAACGAGGCAGACGTGTATGCAACCGGTGTCATGGAAGGCCGCGGCGCGCGCAACCAGGGCCGCTTCGCACCCGCCGCGCAGCAGGGCCAGCCGGGCGCGCAGCCGCAACCCGCAGGCACGCCGCAGTCTGGACCGACCGCACCGGCAGCGCCAGCAGCGCCGGCCGCACCGGCGGCGGCCATCGTGCCGGCAGCGCCTGCCGCGCGTCCGGTCACGGTCGGCGAGCACGAGCCGGCTAGCAGGACGCCGGAGATCGCGGTTGCACAGGCTGTCGTGAGTCCGCCCGTTTCCGCAGCGCCGCTCGCGTCCACGGGAAGCACGTCGGGCGACACGTCAGGCGCGGCGCCCAATGCGGCCCAGGTCGAACAGGAAGCGGCCCGCATTGCGTCGGCCGGCGCAGCGGGGCAAGGCGAGCAGGCGAGCACAGCCGATGCCGCCGGTGCACATTGATCCGGATTCAGGGGAACGCCATGAAACACCTTATCGCAGTCATCCGCCGGGCATTGGCCATTGTGCCGTTCGTCGCGGCGCTGGGCGGTTGCATGACCAGCACGCCCATCTGGGACGCGCATTTTGGCGAGGCCGTGCGCACCTCGGTGCACGCGCAGATCATCGATCCAGACGCCGCGCAGCATGTCGTTTCGGCGCCGGGCATCGACGGCAAGGCCGCGGCCTCCGCGATGACGAATTACGACCAGTCCTACCAGCAGCCGCCCGCCGCCGTCAACGGCTACACGATGGGCGTCACTGGCAGCAGTGCGCATTGAGGCACCGGCGCAGCGCAACCGGTACTTGGAGGAACTCTACGATCATGATCGACATCCTCATTACCTCGGCGGACGAAGCGCGCCTTGGCGGGCTCGTCCGGCTGATTGCGGAGTGCGGCGCGTACCGCACGACGCGGGCGGCGGCGCGTCCGTCGCAACTCACGGGCCGGGCCGACACGCTCGACGCGTTCGACGTGCTGATCGTCGATGCCCCCACGCTGCACGACGCCGAGCTCGCCGCCGTCACCGAACTGTCGCGCAGGCATGAGCGGCTCACCTGCATCCTGCTGATTCCGGAGGCGTCGCCCGAAGCGCTCATCGCCGCGATGCGCGCGGGCTTTCGCGACGTCCTCACGGGCGCGCCGGAGCGCCGCGCCATCGGCGAGGCGCTCTTGCGCGCCGGCGAACAGCGCAGCGCGGGCAACACGAATGCGACGCGCGTGGTGTCGTTTGCCTCGTGCAAGGGGGGGGTCGGCACGAGCTTCATCGCGGCAAACGTCGCGCATATCATCGCGAGCGCGCATCAGCAGCGCGTCTTGCTGATCGACCTGAACCAGCTCTATGGCGACGCCGCGTTTCTTGTGACCGGCGAGACGCCGCCTTCCACGCTGGAGCAGCTCAGTGCGCAGGTCGAGCGCATGGACGCAGCGTTCTTCGACGCGAGTGTCATGCACGTCGGCAGCCACTTCGATATCCTGGCTGGCGCGGGCGATCCGATCAAGGCAGGCGAGGTCCGCGCGGACGGGCTCGAATGGATCTTGAGCGTGGCGGCGCCGCGCTACGATTTCGTGATCCTCGATCTCGGGCCCACCATCAATCCCGTTTCGATGCTCGCACTCGACCGCAGCAACGAGATTCACATCGTGCTGCAGGCGAGCATGCCGCACTTTCGGGCGGGGCGGCGCCTGCTCGATATCCTGCAGGCGCTCGGCTATGCGCACGAGAACGTCCGCCTCGTATTGAACCGCCATACGCGCCACGCCGATCCCGCGCGCGAAGCCGCACAGAGCGTGCTCGGCATGAAGCCGCATCAGGTCATCGTTGACGACGCGCGCGCGGTTTCGGAAGCCGTCAACCAGGGCTTGCCGATTGCGGAGGCGGCGCGCGGCAGCGCGGTGACGCGCGGCTTGCAGGCGCTCGCGGCCGGCATCGTGACACCCGTGCGCGCGAACGCCAATGTGCGTGTGAAGGGCGAATCGCTGTTTGCGCGGCTCGTCGGCCGGCAGCCCACGCCGAAGCTCGGCGCCCTCTAAGGAGACCTCTCATGTCGCTTCGCGAACAGATTTTTGCCCAGCGCATCGAACCTGCCATCGTGGAGCCGGTGCAGACGAATGCGCCGGCCACGCAATCCCGGGTCAAGTCGGACGCGTACAAGAAGCTCAAGTACGAAATGCATCAGGCGGTGCTCGAGCGCGTCGAGCTCGAGCGCCTCTCGCGGATGCCGCACGAGCAGATTCGTCTCGAGATCGGCACGCTGATCGGCCGCATACTCGAAGAGCAGAAAGCGCCGACGAACGATATCGAACGCAAGCAGCTCGCCATTGATGTGTACGACGAAATGTTCGGCTTCGGCCCCCTTGAAGCTTTGCTGCGCGATCCTGGTGTGTCGGACATCCTCGTGAACACCGCGCACCAGACTTACGTCGAGCGCAAGGGGCGGCTCGAGCTCACCGACATCACGTTCTACGACGACGCGCACCTGATGAAGGTGATCGAAAAGATCGTCTCGCGCGTGGGCCGCCGCATCGACGAGTCGAGCCCGATGGTCGACGCGCGCCTGCCCGACGGCTCGCGCGTGAACGCCATCATTCCGCCGCTGGCGGTGGATGGCCCGCTTGTCTCGATCCGCCGTTTCGCCGTCAAGCCGCTGCAGATCGCCGATATGGTGACCCTGCAGACGCTCACGCCGCCGATGGCCGAGGTGCTCAACGGACTTGCGCGCGCAAAGGTGAACATTCTCGTCTCGGGCGGCACGGGCAGCGGCAAGACCACGCTGCTGAACGTGCTTTCGGGCTTCATTCCCGACGACGAGCGCATCGTCACGATCGAGGATGCGGCCGAACTGCAACTGCGCCAGTCACACGTGCTGCGTCTGGAGACGCGCCCGCCCAACATCGAAGGCCGCGGCGAGATCACGCAACGTTCGCTGGTGCGCAACGCGCTGCGGATGCGCCCGGACCGCATCATTCTGGGCGAAGTGCGCGGCGCCGAGGCGCTCGACATGCTCAACGCGATGAACACGGGCCACGAGGGTTCGCTCGCGACGATCCACGCCAACACGCCGCGCGATGCGCTCACGCGTCTTGAGAACATGATCAGTCTCGGCGGTCTCTCGCTGCCGCCGCGGACGATGCGCCAGCAGATTGCGTCGGCGATTTCGGTGGTCGTGCAGGTGGCGCGGCTCACCGATGGCCGCCGCAAGATCGTGAGCATCTCCGAGATCACCGGCATGGAGGGCGAGATGGTCAACATGCAGGAGATCTTCACGTTCCGGCGCACCGGCATGGATGCGAACGGCAACGTGCAAGGCCACTTCTGCGCGACGGGGGTGCGTCCGAAGTTCGGCGACAGGCTCGCGGCATTCGGCGTGAATCTGCCGGAAACGATCTACGATCCAGGCCGCCGTTTCGACGCGGCCTGAGCCGGACATGATGCATCGGAGGAGATTGGCATGAGTTCGACATTGATTACCGCTGGCGTGCTCCTGTTCGTTGCCGTGGTGCTGGGCTGCCAGAGCGCGTACGTGTGGTGGAACAGCCGTCACGGCGCGGCGGCCCGCCGCCTGCAGGCGCGGCTCGACGCGTTGACCAAGGGCAGCGAGGCGCGCAAGGAGGCGATGTCGATCCTCAAGTCGCGGCGCCTGAGCGATGCGTCGGCAACTGGGCGCTTGCTGCTTGCCATGCCTGGTGTGCGCTCGCTCGATGCATGGCTGATGCAGTCCGGGCTGCTGTGGTCGGTGCCGCGCCTGTTTGCGACCTGCGCCGTGTTCGCGCTGGCCGCGGCGTTCGCGTGCGCGATGCTCTCGCATTTGCCGCTGGTGGTCGCGTTGGCCGCCGCGGCGCTGTGCGCGCCGCTGCCGGCGCTCTATGTGCGCAGGCGTCGCGCGCGCAGACTGGTGCGGTTCGAACAGCAGTTGCCCGAGATATGCGACATGCTGGGGCGCGCGTTGCGGGCGGGACACGCGTTTTCCAGCGCGATCGACATGGTGGGCAGCGAGTTTGCCGAGCCTGCGGGTGGCGAGTTTCGCATCACCTTCGACGAGATCACGTACGGCGTGTCGCTCAACGACGCCCTGTGCTCGCTCGCGAACCGCATGCCGGTGAACGATCTGCGCTATCTCGTGATCGCGGTGCTGATCCAGCGCGACACGGGCGGCAATCTGGCCGAGTTGCTCGACAGCACTGCCTGGCTCATTCGCGAGCGCCTCAAGCTCTTCGACAAGGTCCGGGTGCTCTCGGCGGAGGGCCGGCTTTCGGCGTGGGTGCTAGGGCTGCTTCCGGTCGGCTCGGCGGCCTTGATCTCCGTTCTCAACCCACCCTTCCTGGAAGTCTTCTGGAAGGATCCGGTGGGCGTCCAACTCTTCTATTCGGTGCTTGTCTCGATGCTGTGCGGCGTGTTCTGGGTCCGTCGCATCGTCAAGATCAAGGCGTAACCGCACTTCGCGTTTCAGGCGGCAGATAAAACGGGATCTCAACGGGGAAACATCATGCAAGCGCTCGACATGAAGCAGTGGCTGGTGCTGATCTGCCTGTTCGGCGGCGTGGTCGCGCTGACCTTCTGCGCGTTGTACGCCTTCGCGCCGCGCAACATGCGCCGGCGCGTGGAGCAGGCGGGGGGCGCGAGCGGCTTGAGCGGCGTTGGCGGCGCCGGCACGGCGCCTGGACCGGAGCGGCCGGCGTGGGTCGAAAAGCTTGCGGAGGTGTCGGCGCCGCTGTCGAAGCTCTCGACACCCAAGGAAGGCGAAGAGGTCTCGGCGCTGCGTGTGCGGTTCATGAACGCGGGCTGGCGCTCGCCGGGCGCCGTGGCGATCTTCTTCGGCACGCGCACCGTGCTTGCGATTGCGCTGCCGCTCGCAGCGGCCATCTGGCTCACGGGGGCGGCGCTCCACCTGGATGTTGCGGCGTTGCCCGTCATGCTCGTCGCGCTCGCGAGCCTCGGCTACTACCTGCCGGGCTTCGTGCTCAAGCGTTGTATCGCGCGGCGCAAGCGGGTCATCTTCGAAGACTTCCCGGATGCCATCGACCTGATGACGGTTTGCGTCGAAGCTGGGCTCAGCCTTGACGCGGCCATGATGAAGGTCGCCGAGGAAATCCGGCTGCGCAGCCCCGTGATCGCGACGGAGCTCGAATTGATGCTGCTCGAAATGCGTTCCGGTTTCTCGAAGGAAAAGGCGCTGCGCAACTTCGCGATGCGCACGGGCGTGGAAGATATCGACGGATTCGCCACGATGCTGATCCAGGCCGAGCGCTTCGGCACGAGCATTGGCGCGTCGCTGCGCGTGCTTTCGGACACGCTACGTACGCGGCGGCGCATGCGTGCCGAAGAGCAGGCCGCGAAGATTGCCCTGAAGCTGCTGTTTCCGTTGATGTTCTGCATCTTTCCCACGCTCCTGACGGTTCTCATGGGCCCAGCGTTCATCCACATCTACCGCTCGCTCGTGCCGAGCCTCGGCGGGAACTGAGCACGCGCTGGGGGGAGCGAGACGCCTTCGGCGCCGGCTCCGGGCGCGGCATCCGGCAATCACCGGAATCGCCTCAGGAATCGCCCCAAGAATCGCCTAAACTACAAAACCGGCGGCGACGGACCTTTCCCGCGCCGCCGCGCCCATGGCCCACCTCTTTTTCGCAGCCTCGATCCAGCGGCATGTCGCGACGCCCGAGCGCGAGATCGACGCGCGCACGCTGGGCGAGGCGTTCGAGGCCGTTTTCACCGACCAGCCGCGGCTGCGCGGCTACATCCTCGACGATCAAGGCGCGCTGCGGCGGCATCTGGCCGTGTTCGTCGACGGCCGGCCGGTGCGCGACCGGCAGCATCTGTCCGATGCGCTCGGCGAGGCAAGCCGCGTCTATGTCGTTCAGGCGCTATCGGGCGGCTAGGGCGATTACGTCAGCACCGCGAAGCATGGGACCGGAGACATCTCACATGAGCGATCGATTGCTTGTCGCAACGCGCAAGGGGCTGTTCGTACTGCAAGACGATGGCCAGGGCGGCTGGACGCACGGCGCGCCGCATTTCGCGGGCGAGCCGGTGAGCATGGTGCTTGCCGATGCGCGCGACGGCACGCTCTATGCCGCGCTCAATCTCGGCCACTTCGGCGTGAAGCTGCACCGGCTGCGCGCGGGCAAGGCGGACTGGGAGGAGTGCGCGGTCCCCGTCTACCCGCCGCAGCCTCCCGAGGCTGCGGCTACCGTGAACAAGGCTGCAAATAGCGACGCGGACAGCGGCGCCCAACCCGGCACGGACACCGGCACCGACAACGCGGACGCCACCGCGCCCCGCCCGCCGTCCCCGCCCTGGACGCTGCAGCAAATCTGGTCGCTCGAGGCCGGCGGCCCGGACGAGCCGGGCGTCCTGTGGGCCGGCACGATTCCCGGCGGCCTGTTCCGCTCGGACGACGGCGGCGACACGTGGGTGCTCAACCGCGCGCTGTGGGACCGCCCGGAGCGGCCCGAATGGTTCGGCGGCGGCTACGACGCGCCCGGCATCCATTCCGTGATGGTCGACCCGCGCGACAGCCGGCACGTGACGATCGGCATCTCGTGCGGCGGCGTCTGGCAGAGCGCCGACGGCGGCGCGAGGTGGCGCCTGAGCTCCGAGGGCATGGAGGCCGACTACATGCCGCCCGAGCGGCGCGGCGACGCCAACGTGCAAGACCCGCACCGCGTCGTGCAATGCGCGGCGAACCCCGATGCGCTGTGGACACAGCATCACTGCGCGATCTTCCGCTCGACCGATGGCGCGGCGCACTGGCAGCGCATCGAAGCGCAGCCGTCGAGCTTCGGCTTCGCGGTGGCCGTGCATCCGCGCGAGCCCGACACCGCATGGTTCGTGCCGGCCGTGAAAGACGCCTGCCGGATTCCGGTGGACGGCCAGTTCGTCGTCACGCGCACGCGCGACGGCGGCCGCACCTTCGAGCGTTTCTCGAACGGACTGCCGCCTGCGCCGGCCTACGATCTCGTGTATCGGCACGGGCTCGTCGTGGACGATTCGGGCACGCGTCTCGCGATGGGGTCGACCACCGGCGGGCTATGGACCTCCAGCGACGGCGGCGAAAACTGGCGCCTGATTTCCGCGCATTTGCCACCGGTTTATTGCGTGCGGTTTGGGTGAGGATTCCTGATCAAATTAAATCAAACCCCTGTGCGCTTCCTGTGGCGTGCGCAAGCAGCACGACGCCGAGAATGCAGCCGCCGCGCCGGCCGCGCTCGACGCGGCCGGGCGTGCCCCACTGAGGCCTTACTGAGGTCTTGCTGAGGCGTTATGCCTTCACGTTCCAGACCCAGCCAGCGGGGTCGGCAACCTTGCCGCGCTGGATGCCGGTGAGCAGCGTGCGCAGGCGGCGCGTGACTTCGCCTTCACCGCCGTCGCCGATCGAGAATTCGCCGCCCGCATGGCGCACGCTGCCGATCGCCGTCACGACCGCCGCCGTGCCGCAGGCGAACGTCTCTTTCACGCGGCCCGAGGCGGCGCCTTCGCGCCAGTCGTCGAACGAAAAGGGCGCCTCGTTGACCGTGAGACCTTCCTTGCGCGCGAGCTCGATGATCGACGCGCGCGTGATGCCCGGCAGGATCGTGCCGGAGAGCGGCGGCGTGGCGAGCGAGCCGTCGTCGAGCACGAAGAACACGTTCATGCCACCGAGCTCCTCGATCCAGCGGTGCTGTGCCGCGTCGAGGAAGACGACCTGGTCGCAGCCGTGCGCCGATGCCTCGGTCTGCGCGATCAGGCTGGCCGCATAGTTGCCGCCGCACTTGGCCGCGCCCGTGCCGCCCGGCGCCGCACGCGTGTACTTGTCCGAAACCCAGACCGTGACCGCCGACTTGCCCGACTTGAAATAGGGACCGACCGGGCAGGCGATCACGCAGAAGATGTATTCATTGGCGGCCCGCACGCCGAGGAAGCTCTCGTTGGCGAACATGAAGGGGCGCAGGTAGAGGCTGCCGTCGCCGCCGGGCACCCAGGCGCGATCGATGTCGACGAGCGCCTCGACAGCGCGCAGGAACAGCTCCTCCGGCAGGTCGGCCATCGACATGCGCGCGGCCGAGGCGCGGAAGCGCTTGGCGTTTTCCTGCGGGCGGAACAGCGAGATCTGGCCGTTTTCGCCGCGATAGGCCTTCATGCCCTCGAAAATCTCCTGCGCGTAGTGCAGGACGGCGCAGGCCGGGTCGATCTGGAACGGGCGGCGCGCTTCCACCTTGGCGTCGTGCCAGCCGGTGCCTTCCGTCCAGCGGATCGTGACCATGTGATCCGTGAAAACGCGTCCGAACACCGGATTGGTCAGCCGCGCGGCGATTTC
>DATEJU010000472.1:0-50795 GCA_035277805.1 Paraburkholderia sp.
GCCGCACCCGGCCAATACGGCCGTGCGCTTACCGCAACCGGAGTTGTGGTGCCCGGTTGCGTCTGCGCATGGGCGGTGGAAGAAGCCTATACCAACATGATCGCGACCAGGGCCGTCCAGTTGATTTTCATTATTGTGGTCCATTGCATATTCAACTTGCGCGTTGCAATGGTGGCGCTTTCCACTGACCGTCGAGTGCCGCAGGCTTGGGCCAGTAAACGCGCAACGCAGTGAAAAACGGGCCCTTCGGCGCGGGTAGCCAGTTTGCCTCCTTGTCGCCGCCGGGAGAGTCGGCCTGCAAATAGAGCGTTAGCCCGCCGTCCGCATCACGTTTCAGATTGGGCAACATCGGAGAATTGATCAGATAGCGGTGGAGCGGATTGGCTGTCAGCAGCATTGACGGCAATTCATACATCGTGAGCGACCAGAATGCGTTGGCCGGCGGCAGCTTCCCGGGCGCAAAGCGCAGCTTGTAGCGGTACTTCGAGCCGTCCAGCGACTGACCGCTGGCATCGACGAAGTACGCCGGGTAGATGGCCTCTTCCTTCGCATTGCCCCAGATGCCCCGCACGGTTCCGGCCATGCGGTAGAGGTAGTTGTTCTTCAGGAACGCACGGCTTCCGAACACGTCGGCGCTGCTGAACTCGCCCGCATCCACGCGTTTGTTGAACGCCTCCAGCGCCGCCCACGCGTTGGCCATGCCCTCTTCAACGGCTTTCCTGATCTCGGGTGAGAGCTTCTGCGCATCGAAGCTCCCGCTTGCGCCAATCCCGAGCCGCGCGAAGCGGGCCATGAGTTTGGTCTCGGACGGGTGCGTGGGGCAGAAGCCGAGCACGAAATTCAATTCGTTGAAGAAGCTGGTGGATTTTTTCTGCTCCTCAACGGGCATCGGCTTCATGAAATCGATCGCCGGCGCGGCGGCAGGCGACTGCACGCCGAGGAATCCGGAGAGCGGCTGCACTTTGTACCCGGCCTGGATCTTCTTGACGTTCTCGATGTCGGCAGCGTTGAAAAGCTGCGTGCGATAGAAGATAAATGCGAGTTCGGTTTCGCATCGGATCACCTTCTTGATACCAGCCGGCTTTTCGCCTTTCCAGTGCGGGCCGGCGATCAAAAAGCTTCCGGCTTCGTTGCCCGTGCTCCGGGAGCCAATGTACGAGAAGATGAACGTGTAGAGGTCGTTGCACTCCGCCGAATAGTAGCGTCCCTTTTCGACTTCCGGCATGGTCAGCACGATGGGCTCGGTTCGCAGGTCGAGGCCGAGCTGCGAATACGGCGTATCCGAATTAGGCGTCTGCATGGCCTTGTCGTCTGGCGTAAAGACATGTGCCGTATTGTGAATTTCGTTCCACGCGCCTTTATAGTCCGGGCTGCTCGCATCCACGAAATAGGAGTAGAGAATCCGGTAGCTATCGACGATGGGATACCCGTAAATATAGGCATCTTTGGCAATCGCACGAGCCTCTGCCGGCGTGAGCGACGCGGCATAGGCCGTGTCCGGCATCAACGCGCGGCCGAGTGTCAACGCCGGTGCAGCCATGGAGGCCATGAGCACGGTCCGCCGCATTGCGCCGCGCGGCGTCAATGATTCGTCCGAGCCTGCTGCATGCATGCCGGGCTGGCTGCGTCTCCCGATTGCCGAGCGGTCTTTCCTGCGGGATTCTGGTTTGGCGATCTTTGACATAATGCTCCTTCACCGGTATTGGGTTATACGTTGCCCTGGGCAAAGAGTATCAACAATATTTCATTCAAGTGATCAAAAGCCAGAGAAATAAAATAGCACGAGCTATCGCCGGCCGAACGACGAAACTCTGAACTCTATGCAACTTGCATTAACGCGCTCGATGTCCACGCCGGGGCAGCATCACGGGGCAAACCCGGGTGTACCAGGCGCTTCAGACTTTGAGGTACGGCGGCTCTTGTCATTGTTTGTGGCAGCGGTTTTTCGCTGCCTCGCGCAGTCTTCATTTCGCGCCGCGAGACTCGCTGGACGTCCCAAAGAATCACCCAAACCCGGCTGAATTGCCCAAAACAAAAAGGCTTCCTCGCGGGAAGCCTTATGCATTCGGTGGCGCGGAGACCGGGATCCGAACTCCGGATAGGCTATTAACCTATGCCGGAAACTCGCGTCGGAATAATCGAATGTACTGCACGCCCTGAACATTCGAGAATTCCTCGACACCTTCCTCAAGCAGGAGAGTGGCGCGGGGAAAGCCGAGCCGCCCCTGAAACAGGCCTGTCTCGTGGATTACATTCCGGCGTACGTTTCAGCCGCCAAAAGGTACTTGCCGCACATGAGCGACAGACTTGCCTTGAGCTTTGAGGCGCGATAGTCCGCCAGGAATTCGTCGAGAGTGTCGTAAGACCACGTCTCATCTTCGTGAGAAACCTTCAATGTGATGAATTTGAAATCCTTTCCGGAGTCGGGATTCATCGAGCGAAGTTTCTCTACAGACTCGCGTAAAACATTTGCGGTGAATCGGGTCTCTTTAAATCCCTTGTTCTTTCTCAAGCTGGTCTCCAACGTGGCCGGCAAATTTCGACGCGCCGAAGGTAGGCGAAACAGGGTTTCGAATGAAAAAAGCCCGCACGTTGACTTCCACCGATTCGTGGGGACAGTTGGCACCTTCCAGGCGATCACAGCAGTCCGGACAAACCGCCATACAAACCGAGCGCACAGGTAATGGCCGAGAGCGCGATTAGTAGCCACAGATAGCCGCCGCGCAGCCGTTGCTGCTCCGGCAGTGTCCTGGTCGCCAAGGCGACCAGAAAGCCAACCACCAACGGCAGCATGAAAGCATTGACCACCTGGGTGCCGACATTCAGCCAGACCAGGCTGGGAGCGAACCCGACCAAAGCAGCGCTTCCGGCTACACACAAGGCGTAGACGCCATAGAACCACGGGGCCCGCAAAGGCTGGAGTTCGAGCGAGCGGCGATAGCCGGCGACTTCACCAATACCCCAGGCTAGTGCCAGCGACGAGACGATTGCTGCCACCATCGCCGCGCCGAGCACGCCGACACCGAAGATCGCACGACCTGCCGAGCCACCCAGATACGGAGTCAACGCATGACTGATGTCCCCGACTGCAGTGAGCTGTGCCTGCGACCCTTTGGCGTACAACGTTGTGGCAGCGGCGACCAGCACGGCAGCGGTGAGCAATTGAGTCAGGACAGCCCCGAACGCGGTATCCCAGCACGCGGCACGGTGATGCTCCGGCCGTAGCTTCCTGTCCGCCACGGCCGACTGCTGATAAAAGATCATCCATGGGTTAAACGCCGCACCGATCAGCGCGGCCGCCAGGAACAGGAACTCGCGATTGCCGATGGGTAGATCGCCCTCATGGCGAACCATGCTCGACGGATCCGGATGGGCGACCCAGGCAACGAAGAAGAACGCCAGCTCGAACAGGCCGATGAAGATGGCCATCCGTTCCATGCGGCGGTAAGAGCCGGTCATTACCACACCGAGCAACATGGCGGCTGCGATCGGCAGCGTCAGACCGCGCGACAAGCCATACATCTCGCCCACGCCGGCGACCCCGGTAAATTCGGTCACCATCGTACCGACCGCGGTAATGGTCAGACCCACCGCCGCGAGCCACGACCACCCGGTGCCGAATTTTTCGCGAATCAATTCGCCATGGCCCTGGCCGGTATAGATGCCGAGCCGTACAGTCAGTTCCTGCACCATGTAGAGCAACGGGATCAAGAGCAGCAGCAAGGGCAGCAGCCGGTAACCCCATTGCGCTCCACTCTGCGCGGCGGTCACCACATTGCCGGCGTCGGTATCGGCTAGCATGACCAGCAAGCCCGGTCCCCAAACGGCAAGCGACAGCAATATGCGAGATACGAGAGGGCGGGTAGAAATGGTCTTCGAGGAAACCTGGCTCATGCTGTGGCGGCTCTTGATTTACCGTTAATCCGAATAATTCGCTACCGTTGCATCGTGCCTTGCATGTTGCGGACAAACGGCGGCAAGAACCCTGTCGGCGACAAGTTTTTCTGCCGCGTGGAAATCCTTGCGAGTGAGCTTCTTGCCGTTCATGAGAAGCGCCATTTGTGTACCAGAGTCCGTAGTAGAGCAGATTCGGAGGGCGGCGTATCAGTCGCGCTCAGGTAGCGTCGCGAGGTGATCGATCAGCTTGTTGACGGTCTTCAGGAACTTCTGCTCGTCGACAGGCGCCGTGGCGAAGACATTCGCCCAGTCGTCCTCGATCGCGCGGATAGCCTGATTGAGCTGTGCGCGCCCTTCGGCGGTGATCTCGATGTGCAACAGACGGCGGTCGTCCTCATTGCGCAGGTTGCGCACGAGATCGCGTTCCGCCATCCGCGCCACGGACCGGCTCAACGACGACTGCGGAAGCTGCGTGAACTCCGCGATGCTGTTCAGCGTGCTTGGTCCCTGCTCCACGAGGCACAGGTAAACACGCCACTGCGCGATCGTGAGCCCTGACGCACCGAGCACCGACGCGAGCATGACCTGCGTGAGCCGGGACAGGATGGCGAGCCGATGGGGCAGGAAATTCGACAGATCGAAATCGATTGCCGAATCGGCCGTCACAGCTTGCGCTTTTCTGGGGTTATTCATTGTGCGTTATTCATGCATTTTCTTGAAGACGGGCGAAATGTTCGTCCACGCGCGCGGCGGCAGGCTCTGGTTCCATTCGTCGTAACGCGCCTTGAGCATTTGTACCACGCCGGGCTCCGCTTCTGACATATCGCACTTTTCCGAGGGGTCCTGTTCGAGATCGTACAAGCGCATGACGCCATGCTTCGTCTCGAGATACAGCTTCCATTTGCCTACGCGCACGGCCGAAAAACCGGCGAGCTTCCAGAACAGTGCATCGTGCGGGGCCTCGTGATTCGCGCCAGAAAGATATGGCAGCAGATTCGTGCCATCGAGCGGCTGCGACGCATCGGTCGATACGCCGCACGCCGCGGCGGCGGTCGGCACGATGTCGAGCGTGCTGATCGCCTTGGTATAGATCTGTCCCGCTTTGAGGCCATTGGGCCATTTCATCATGAACGGCATACGGATGCCGCCTTCGAGCGTTGTGTACTTGCCGCCCGAGAAAGGCGCGTTGCTGCCTGGACGGCTCAACGCACAACCGTTGTCGCTGACGAAGATCACGAGCGTGTCGTCGGCGAGACCGGTTTCATCGAGCTTGTTGAGCACGGCGCCGACCACGTCGTCCTGCGCCAGGACGAGCGCGTTGTAGGCCCGCACACTGATGTTCGGGATACTGCTCTTCAGCCGTTCGAAATAGGTGCGCGGCACCTGCAGCGGAGGAACGGGCGCGTTCATCGCGAAGTAGAGCATGAACGGCTCGTCCTTGTTGTCCTCGATGAAATCGGCAACGCGGTCGCGGAAGTAATGCAGCAGATACTGGTCGACAGTGACGAGTTCACCGTTGACGCGGATATTGTTGAGCCCTTCGCGGGTCCACGCCGTGTCCGCCGCTTCGTCGTGAAAGTCGACCTGCAGATTGACCATCTCGGGGTCGTTGATGTTCGTCGCCTGAAGGCTCGTGTTGCCATGAAAGACGACGGAGTGGTCAAAGCCGCGGTTCTGAGGAAGGAATTGCGGACCGTGACCGAGATGCCATTTTCCGATTACACCGGTTTTGTAGCCCGCAGCCTTGAACAGCTCGCCGATATTCTTTTCCGTGAGCGGAATGCCGCGACGCAGAAATTCCGCTTCGCCTTGCAGCGGCGCCAGGCTGCCATCGTCTTCCCTGACTTCGCGCCGCTCGGGAAACGCGCCCGACGAGACCTGCTGCTCGAAGCCGAAGCGCTGCTGATAGCGCCCCGTGACGAGACCAGCGCGCGACGGGCTGCACAGTGGCGCCGACGAGTAGCCATCGGTAAAGCGAACGCCGTCGCGGCCAATGCTGTCGATGTGCTTCGTTTCTATGAGAAGGTTGCCATAGCTCGATAAATCGCCGTAGCCCATGTCGTCCGCGAGGATGATCACGACGTTGGGACGCCGGGCCGGTTTCGTCTCATACTGATTGGTAGTGCTCATCATGATGATCCTCGAAGAAGGCAAGCCTGGATGGCAAATACAGCTGGCGTTTTGCTCAGGCCGCCAGGAGTGTGGGGCGGGAAAGAATGTGTCAGGGTGGCATCTCTCTAACCACGATGCTATCATATGCGCGTGCATATGCAAGAGCATATGAATCGTAAAAGGCGAATCGCCAGTCGATCGCGCCCATTTCCCCGTAGGAGGTCACGATGTCATTTGCCCGTTTGCAAGCAGATATTCCGGCCGGCATGAAACGGATCGACGCTGGTACTTTTCTGATGGGCAGCGAGCAGTTCTACCCCGAGGAGGCACCGGTTCGCCGCGTGCGCGTCGGTTCGTTCCTGATCGACGCAACGCCGGTCACGAATGCTCAGTTCGCCCGCTTTGTCGGCGAAACGGGGTATGTCACGGTCGCGGAAGTTCCGCTTTCGCTCGCCGGCTATCCAGATATGCATGCCGATACCGTCATGGCCGGCTCGAGCGTATTCGTCATGCCGGGCCCGGACGCAGAGCGCGAGCCTCTCCCCTGGTGGCGATTCGTGCCGGGCGCGCACTGGCGTTGTCCGCTGGGTCCCGCAAGCGATATCGCGGCGCTTGCCGATCATCCCGTTGTTCATATCGCCTGGGAAGACGCTCGCGCGTATGCGTCGTGGGCCGGCAAGGTCCTGCCGTCCGAAGCCGAGTGGGAGTTCGCTGCGCGCGGCGGGCTCGAGGGCAAGGCGTTCGCATGGGGCGACGAACTGGCGCCGCAAGGACGCATGCTGGCGAATTACTGGCAGGGCACCTTTCCGCATACGAACCTCCTGCTCGACGGCTGGGAGAGGACTTCTCCAGTGGGCAGCTTTCCTCCGAACGGTTATGGGCTGTACGACATGATCGGCAACGTCTGGGAATGGACCGACGATTGGTGGGCCTTGCCCGATGCGGTGACAGCCCATGGCAAAAGCTGTTGTGCGCGCAATTATATGCACGGTGGAGACGAAGCGCGCAGCTGCGATGCCGGCGACCTCGGTCGCGTTCCGCGCAAGGTCATCAAGGGTGGATCGCATCTGTGCGCACCGAACTATTGCCAGCGCTATCGGCCCGCTGCAAGACATCCTCAGGCGATCGATACGGGCACGAGTCATATCGGGTTCCGTTGCATCATCCGGCTCGATTCGCAAGATTGACGAATCGAGTGAGCCGCGTTGGCCCGGGTCACGCTGACCGGGTTCGCCTTCCGTGGCGGTTTCGCACGGCACCGTGCTTCAGAAGCGCACGCGAAGACCTGTGCCAGCACCAATCTGATACGTCCGGTTCGGGAGCTCGCTGGCCGCCGCGCCGGTCACGCGATTGAAATCGGCAGTTGCATAGATCGTCGTGCGTTTGGACAGCGAGTATTCGAGCAGCGTGACGAACGCATAGCGCTTGCCGTCACCGGCGGACCCGGCTGCCGAGAGGACATGGGTGGCCGAGTCGTAATAGAACGCGTTGGTCCAGCGCAGGGCAGGGGTGAACTGATACGCGCCGCCGGCGACGAAGGCGTTGTCCTTGCGCGGGCTGATCGCATTCGGGATGGCGGTATTGCCGTTCAGAAACGCATCGACGCTACCGGTTTCGTCGGTGCTGTGGTAATAGCCGAGCCAGAATTCCGGCGCGCCGAGCCGATAGCGCAACTGAACGTTGTACTCCGTCTGCTTCTGGCCCGTGGCGTTATAGGATTCGGTATAGCCGGCCTCGGCGCCGAGCGGGCTTGGATCATAGGCGACGGCGAAGCCTTTCATCGATCCATTGGCGAAATTCCCGGTGACGTTGCCAAAGCCATAGGCGGCACTCACCGAAAGCGCACCATTGCGATACCGGTACATCGCCGTATTGTTCTCGCCGCGCAGAAAGCCGGAGAACGCGATGGGCAGCCATGCGTTCTGCTTGTAGTTGCCGACCGTGAGCGGATCCCAGCCCTCGATAAGATATTCGTACACCGGATTGTTTTGCTGGCCGAGTGTGAGCGTGCCATACGTCCGGCTCGCTAGCCCGACGTAGGCGAACCGGTTGAACAGGACGCCAGTGTTCGACTCGGTGCCGTTCGGCAGGTTGAATCCCGACTCGAGCCGGAAGATGGCGGCGAGCCCACCGCCGAGATCCTCGCTACCCAGCAGCCCCCAGCGGCTTTGGGTAATCGCACCGTTCGTGAGTTGCCACTGGCTGCCGCCATGGGGTGTCGCGGCGTTCAGATAGCGCAGACTCACGTCGGCAACGCCATACAGTGTGACGGACGATTGCGCAAGGGCGAGTGCCGGCAGTGAGCCCAGCGCGAGGCAGGCCCACCCGTAGTATCGAGTTTTCATTGTCGGAGTTGCTGGCCGCGAGGCCAGGCGTAAGCGTGAGAAAGAAGGGGCTGTGGTGTCTTGCCGTGCCTTGTAGTGCGTTGCCGGGATCGCGCTCAACGCGGCTGGATGCGGTACTGGTGTGAGGACGGATCGGCGGGTGGCGATGTGGGTCCGGTGTCGTCGACCTGTTGCGCGAAAGCATTCTGTGTGCGGGACGGCAGCAGCCATGAGCAGACCAGGCTCAGGATCATGCCGGCAGTGGCGTAGTAACCCGGCATGAGATCGTTGCCGGTTTGCGCGACGAGCACCGTGATCACGAACGGAGCCGTGCCGCCAAACAGCGTGACCGCGACGTTATAGGTCACCGACAAGCCGCGCGAGCGAACGGTGGTCGGGAACAATTCGGCCAGCGCGGTTGGCGTCGCGGCATTGACGATTTGCGTGAGTACGCTGACGATCAGCTCGATCGTCAGGAGCGTCGCGAAGCCCGGCGATGCATGCAGCCAGACGAGACAAGGCACAATGGCGATCGCGTTAGCCGCGCAGCCATACACCATCGCATTGCGCCGCCCCCAGCGATCCGCGAGCAGGCCGAACAGGGGCGTCGTGACGATACGGGCAGTGCCCGACAACGCGACCGCAAGAAACGCGGACTGCGCCGGAAGACTCAGCATCTTCGTTGCGTACACGGGCATGTAGACATTGAAGAACACCTGAACGATGTTGATGCCGGCCGATATGCCAATACCGACGAGGTTCGCCTTCGGGTAGCGCTCCAGAAACTGCATGAACGTGATGCTCTCGCTCGTATGGATCGCCGTATTGAATTCAGCCGTTTCGGCGACGTTGCGCCGGATATAGAGGCCAATCGGCGCGAGCAGCAGACCGAGCGCAAATGGCAGCCGCCATCCCCAGCTATCGAGTTGCGCGGGGCTCAGATACTGCGTGATCACGAAGCCGCAAGTGGCGGCGAGCGTACCGGCAACGGCTTGCGACATCAGCATGAAGCTGCCGAAAAAGCCTTTCTTTTCCTGAGGCGCATGCTCGATCAGCATCGCGGTGCCGCAGCCGAATTCTCCGCCGCCCGAAATGCCCTGAATGATGCGGGCGATCACGAGCAGCACGGTCGCGCCGACCCCGATCGTCTGGTAAGTCGGAGCAAACGTGATCATGCAGGTGGACAGGCTCATCAGCATCATCACGAGGAAGAGGGCGCTGCGGCGACCCTTCTGGTCGGCATACGCGCCCAGCAGCACGGCGCCGAGCGGGCGGGCGAGGAACGACACGCCGAATGTCGCCGTCGAGAGCAGGAGCCCGGTCGCGACGCCGCCCGACGGAAAGAAGTGCTTCGAAATGATGCCCATCAGGTAGCCGAACGAAATGAAGTCGAACCACTCCATGACGTTGCCGATGGTCGACGCCACCACGACTCGCCTTTGCTGTCCTGCATTCTTCATAACGATCCCTTGGGTAGTGGCCGGAGCGACTGGCGTTCTCAAAGTTACGGCGAAGCCTGTGCGCAATGACGCTCGATTTCCTTCAACTGTGAAGAAACATTACGCGCGCCGTTGGCAAAATAAAAATCATAAGTTCGCATCAGTGCATCATCTTTTTGCATGGCTTCTGATGCGTTGCAGTGCACCGGAAACCCCGCCGCCGGGCGCACATTGCCAGACGGACTACCTGTGCCGAGCGCGTGCAGGGGGATGCGATGTAGTTGGGAAATCGTCAATCGCCATGTCTTTTTATCGGTGCCACGGTTAGACTTGTTTGCGACGCTGTCCGGCGTCGCGCGAGCGCTTTTCATCGATCCCAGACCGCCATGTCAACCGATTCGTCCGATTCCGGGGCCCCGCCGGGCCTCTCCATGCGGCTGAAGATTCGTCAGATGCAACTGGTGCTGGCGCTGAGCACTACCGGGAATCTACGCAAGGCGGCTGAAATGCTGAATCTGACGCAGCCCGGAGCGACGCGTATCCTGCAGGAGCTGGAGTCGGCGCTCAACGTGCAGTTGTACGAGCGCTCGCATCAGGGGCTGACGCCGACTGCTTTCGGCGTGGAGGTCACCCGGCGAGTGAGGGCCGTTCTTGCGGATCTGCAGGGGATTCAGGACGTGGTCGACGCGCTGCGTGTCGGTCAGGCCGGCACATTGCGCATCGGCACGATCGCGTCGATCGCGCCGGTCATCCTCTCACGCGGGATCGCGGCGCTCAAACAATTGAGTCCGACGCTGCGTATCGAGGTTCTCGAAGGCGACAACAGCGCGCTGCTCGGCGAGCTGGGCGCCGGCGAACTCGACATCGTGCTCGGTCGCGTGACGGTCGAGCATGCCGCGCAGGACCTCTGGCGAGAGCACATTTACGAAGAACAATTCTCGATCGTCTGCGATGTCGAGCACCCCATGGCGAATGTGCGCCGCAAGCTGGCTTGTGCCGAGCTGCTCACCTGGCCGTGGATCTTGCCGCTGGAGAATGCTCCGCTTCGGCATGGCCTCGAAACACAGTTCGCACTCGCCGGACAGAATCCCCCAGCGAATGCAATCGAGTCGGCTTCGGTGATGACCAATCTCACGTTGATCAAGGAAATGCCGGCGTTTGCCGTGATGACTCGCAGCGTGGCCGAGTATTTCGCCGCACAAGGCGTGCTCAAGATCGTTCACTGCGATCTGAATCTCGGCGTTGGGGGCTGTGTCGCCTATTTTCGGCGTCGCGAAGACACGTTGAATGGTCCCAGTGCAAAACTGTTGCACTGCATGCGAACGGCGAGCGCGTGATCCGCACGAGATTTCGGGGGCATTGATTGTGGTTTCCGGATGGACGACCTGTTGATTGCGGCAGTGACACTGCCTCGAACCTAGAGTGTCTCAGGCGGTCGGTGCGAATCGGTATCGACGCAGCACACCAGCACTTCGGCATCTTCCGCCCCCGCACTGAGATACACGTGCCCCACGGCGCTGTCGAAATACAGGCTGTCGCCGGCCGAGAGCCTGAAAACCGTCCCGTTCTCGAAGTGCAGTTCCAGTTCTCCGCGCAGCAGGAACAGGAACTCCTCGCCGCTGTGGCGGATGAAATCGGGAAAGGCGTCCATGGTTCGGGCACGGATGCGTCCGCGCATCGGCACCATACGCTTGCCCGTGAGATCGTTGGCGATCATGCCGTACTCGTAGTTCGGCGTGTCGTAGATCATCTGCTTGCCCGCGCGCGTGAGCGACGGTTTCATCGGGCCGGCCCCCTTGCGCTTCCTGCGCCCGAAAATCGTGTCGAAATCCACGTTGAGCGCATGGGCAAGCGCCGCGAACTTGTCGTAGGTGAGCGCAATGTCGCCGCGTTCGGCCTTCGAAATCGTCGAAACCGCGATGCCCGACAGCTCCGACAGCTGCATCAACGTAAGCTCGCGCGACTTGCGCGCCTCGCGCAGGCGCGCGCCGACCGCCTTGTGATCGATCTCCGTTGCCGCCCCGGAGGGCACCGTGTGACTGCGTGCGGTGGACGTTGCCATGAAAATGCCGTGCTCGCTTGCGGGTTTTATCGTATACGAGAATTATTTTTTTCTCGTATATGATAACCCGCATCTCGACTCCCCTTTGAAGGAGCAGCGTCGTGGCATCTATCGCATTGGAGAAAGCGGGCCTCTCGAAGGGCCAGGTCATTGCCGCGACAACGCTAGGCACGGCGCTCGAGTACTACGATTTCACGATCTACAGCTTCTTTGCGATCCCCATCGGCAAGCTGTTTTTTCCGTCGGCATCGCCCGTCAACCAGTTCCTGCTTTCGATTGGCCTCTTCGGCGTGGGCTTCGTGGTGCGCCCGCTCGGCGGCATCGTGATCGGCGCCTATGCGGACCGCGCCGGCCGCAAGCGGGCCATGGTGCTCACCATCATGCTGATGGCGCTCAGCTGCGCGCTGATCGCCTGCGCGCCGCCCTATGCGGTGGCGGGCCTTGCGGCGCCGCTCATCGTGCTCGTGGCGCGCCTGATTCAGGGCTTTGCGGCGGGCGGCGAGTTCGGCCCCGGCACGACGCTGCTCGTGGAGTACGCGAGCGACCGCACGCGCGCCTTCTTTGCCAGCTGGAACTTTGCGGCAACCGCGCTGGGCCTCGCGCTCGGCGCGGCGGTCGCCACGCTCGTCAACATGATGCTGCCGAAGGAAGCGGTCGATGCCTGGGGTTGGCGCATTCCCTTCCTCGTGGGTATCGTGGCGGCGCCGGTGGGCATGCTGATCCGACGCCGTCTCGAAGAAACCCTGAGGGCCGCGCCGGCCCGTGGCGCGGCACGGCGGGGCGCGTTGAAGGAGGCGCTGACCACGCATCTGAACCTGACGATCCTCGGCACTTTCGCTGAACTGGGCGGCTCGGTGTCCATCTACATCACGGCGTTTTTCCTGCCGAATCACGCTGTGCGCACGCTGCATCTGTCGTCGACGGCGGCGGTCACGTCGGGCGTAGTCAGCGCGCTCGTGCTGTTCGTCGCCGCCCCGCTGGTCGGCAAGCTTGCCGATCGCTTCAGCCGCAAGCGCGTGCTGGTGACCTCGCGCGTCGTGCTGCTCCTGAGCGTGTATCCGGCGTTCGCCTGGCTCTCCGCTGCGCCTTCGATGGGGCTCCTGTGCGCGGTTTCCGCGTTCCTTTCGCTGTTCGTGGCCGGGCAGGTCGTGCCGGTGCTCGTGATGATCCCCGAACTCTTTCCGCGCGAAGTGCGCGCTACGGGTATTGCACTCACCTACGTGGTCAGTGCCTCGATCTTCGGCGGCTTCTCGCCGCTCGTGGCAAGCTGGATCGTCGCGCGCACCGGCAATCCGCTCGCGCCCGCCTGGTATGTCGCGGCCGCCTGCGCCATTTCGCTGGTCCCGCTGATCTGGCTGCGCGACCGCACCGGCGAGGCCATCGGCTGAGGCCATTTCATCTGGAATCCAAACGATGTCAGAAAAGAACGAACTGGTTGGCCTGTCCGCCGTCGAGCTGCGCCGGTTGATCGGCGCGAAAGCGATTTCACCCGTCGAGTTGCTCGAAGCGTGCATCGGCCGTATCGAAGCCGTGAACCCCGCCGTCAACGCCATTACGGCGACCTGTTTCGAAGCCGCGCGTGAAGCGGCCAAAGCGGCCGAGCAGGCCGTCATGGATGGCAAGCCACTCGGCCTGCTGCACGGATTGCCGCTCGGTGTGAAGGATCTCGAAGATACAGCAGGACTGCTTACGACCTATGGCTCGCCGATGTCGCGTGGCAACGTGCCCTCGCGCGACGTGGTGCTCGTCGAGCGTCTGCGCGCGGCCGGCGCGATTCTCGTGGCCAAGACGAATGTGCCGGAACTTGGCGCTGGCGCGAACACGCGCAACCAGGTGTGGGGCGCCACGGGCAATCCGTTCGACCCCGAGCTCAATGCGGGAGGCTCGTCGGGCGGCTCGGCGGCCGCGCTGGCTTGCGACATGTTGCCGGTCTGCACGGGTTCGGACACCGGCGGCTCGCTGCGTATTCCTGCCGCGAAGTGCGGGGTGGTGGGCTTTCGTCCATCGCCCGGACTCGTACCCAATTCGCGGCGTCTGCTTGGCTGGACGCCGATCTCCGTGGTCGGGCCGATGGGGCGCGACGTTGCCGAAACGGCCTTGCAACTGGCCGCCACGGCGGGCGAATCGTCAGGCGATCCGCTCAGCTATGCGGTGGATGCCCAGGCTTTCGCGGTTCCCCCGCACGTCGATCCGTCGACACTGCGCATCGGCTACACCGAAGACTTCGGTTGCTGCGATGTCGATGGACCGATTCGCGAAGTGTTCCGCGCCCGCATGGCGGAACTCGGGCGCATCGTACATACGTGCGAGCCGGTCGGGTTCGAGTTCGGCGACGTACATCGCTGCTTCGACGTGATCCGCGCGGAGAGCTTCGTCGCGGGCCTCCACGATGCGTACACGCGAGACCCCGGCGCACTCGGCCCGAACACGCGTGCGAACTACGAGATAGGCGCGAAGATGTCGCTCGCGGACAGCGCGTGGGCACAGGCCGAGCAGACCCGCATCTTCCAGCGCTTCCAGCGCGCCTTCTCGCGCTTCGACGTGATCGTGTCGCCGACGACGCCGGTTACGCCGTTCCCGTGGAGCGAGTTGTACGCCGCCCAGGTCGAGGGCCGCGCGCAGGAGAATTACTACCGCTGGCTCGCGCTCACGTATGTCGTCACGCTCACCACGCATCCGGCGCTGGCGCTGCCATGTGGCATCGATCACGCCGGCATGCCTTTCGGACTGCAGATCGTCGGACCCTTCCGCGGCGACATGAAAACGCTGGCCGTCGCGCAGGCGCTCGAACGGGCGTTTGCCGCGCATCCTGCGCTGCGTCGTCCGCGTCCCGATCTCGCGCGGCTCGCACAACCGAATCCGGCGCTGACTTCGATTGTCACGGCGCCGCCCATTTACAACTTCACCGGCAGCGACGCTTCCGGCCTTTCGGCGGTATGAACATGAACACAGCGATTCAAAGACTCCAAACCCATGCCCGCATGAGCCAGGTCGTGATCGCCAATGACGTCGTGTATCTTTCGGGGCAGGTGCCCGATACGGCGGGCGCGCCGGTTGGCGCGCAGACGACCGAGATTCTTGCGCGCATCGACAGGTTGCTCGCATCGGCGAGTGTCGACAAGACGCGCTTGCTTACCGCGAACGTGTGGCTCAGCGACCGCAAGCACTTCGACGCGTTCAATGCGGTATGGGACGCATGGGTTCCCGAGGGGCATGCGCCCACGCGCGCCTGCGTGCAGGCGCTGTTGATGCGTGAGGGCCTCGACGTCGAAGTGGCGGTCACGGCGCTCGCCTGAGTGCTTCGCGCGCCCGCACAGACACGCATAAGGCGCGTTCGGGCGAGCGGCTCCAAGGACATTGCATGATGAAATTCGATTCGGTCGTGCTGGGCGGCGGTATCGTCGGCGTATCGGTGGCATTGCAGTTGCAGCGGCGCGGCCTGAGCGTGGCGCTCGTCGACCGCCGCGCGCCCGGCAACGAAACTTCGCTTGGCAACGGCGGCCTGATCCAGCGCGAAGGTGTCTACCCGTACGCGTTTCCGCGCGATCTCTCGACGCTCGTGCGCTACGCTGGCAATCGCTCGACCGACGTGCGCTATCACGCGGCTGCCATGCCGAAGCTTCTGCCATTCCTCTGCCGCTACTGGCACCATTCGCGCGCCGACCGCCACGCCGCGATCGCGCGTGCGTATGCGACGCTGATCGAGCATTGCGTCACCGAGCATCGCGAGCTGATCGAGGCGGCGGGCGCGCAGGCGCTGTTGCGTACCAATGGCTGGATGAAGGTGTTTCGCAGCGGCGCCGCCATGGAGGCAACCGTTGCGGAGGCCCAGCGCTGGCAGCGCGAATATGGCGTGGGCCATGAAGCGCTCGATGCCGCCGCGCTGCGCATTGCCGAACCCGCGCTGAGCCACACGCTGGCTGGCGGTGTGCGCTACACCGATTCCAATTCGGTTAGTGATCCAAATGGTCTCGTCACGGCCTACGCGAAACTGTTCGAGCAGCTTGGCGGACGCGTGCTGATCGGCGACGCCACGACGCTCGAGCCGTCGTGGCGTGTCATGACGCAGGATGGCCCCGTGCAGGCCGGTTCGGCTGTCGTGGCGATGGGACCATGGGCGGGCGATCTCACGGCGAAACTCGGCTATGACTTGCCACTCGCGGTGAAGCGTGGCTATCACATGCACTATGCGGCGATGAACGGCGCGAAGCTGAACCAGCCGGTGCTCGACGCGGAAGCGGGCTTCCTGATTACGCCAATGCTGCGTGGCATCCGCCTGACGACAGGCGTCGAGCTGGGCTATCGCGATACGGCCAAAACCCCGCTCCAGCTCGAAGCGGTCGAGCCGCTCGCCCGCGGCATCTTCCCGCTCGGCGCGCGGCTCGATAGCGAGCCGTGGCTCGGCTGCCGCCCCTGCACGCCGGACATGATGCCGGTCATCGGCCCCGCGCCGAGGCACAACGACCTCTGGTTCGCATTCGGCCACGCGCATCACGGCCTCACGCTCGGGCCGATCACGGGCCGGCTGATCGCGGAGATGATGACGGGGGCACCGACGACCGTGGATCCGAAACCGTTTCGCGCCACGCGGTTCTGAACGCAAGCAACGGCGTGCCTTTGGCACCCGGTCGCAGGGTCTTGCCTGACAAGGCCCGCGCTTGCCGGGTAGATTGCTCCCAATACCCCCAAAGGGGGACCTCCCTCTGGCGGATTTCAAGGCGCTGTCGACCAGCCATACTGGAGACATGAACCATTGAAAGACTGAGCGGAGCAGCATCATGAAAAGCCGTGATTTCCTGACCCATCAGCAGATTTTCGACCGCGCAGTCGAGCACCTTTTCTGCCAGGGCCGCGCGGCGCTGCTGCCTCGTGGTGGCGGCGCATATCGCGGCTACTGCGGAGGGTGTCCTGTCGGCAGTTTCATCAAGCTTTCCGATTACACGAGCGCGATCGAAGGGGTGCCGGTACGCTATATCGGCAGACAGTCATTGGAAGGGATACCCGCGTACATGGATATCGGCGTTGTCGCGCTGCGCAAGGCGCTACTTCGCTCGCGGATCAACGTCTACGACCCGCTCGCAATCGAGTTGCTCAGTTGCCTGCAAAACGTCCACGACGTGTTCGGCAAGTGGGAGTGGCGCGAGCGGCTTCTGACGATCGCACGCCAGTTCGGGCTGTCCGACGAACTCGTCAGGGCGGCCGCATGAGCCACGCGATGCCGTGAGGGCGGGATGGCGAAGGCGCCCGGCCGTTGCGATCGGTGTCGGCCGGGTAGACGGGCCGGAACCCGCGACGCTCATGGTGGCTCATGGTGGCGCTGGTCTTGCCGGAGATCGTGCCGGCGGACGGCCACGAATTCGGGATTACCCGGCCCATCGACAAAGTTCTTGCCATTATTATTAGAGATCTAATATAGTTGAGTCATCCAATGCCAGTGGCGAAACATCGCCGGGAGACAAGACATGTTGACTCACGAAGAAAACGAATTGCTGTGCCGTGTTGAAGGTGACGCGCCGATGGGCCAGTTGATGCGCCGGCACTGGACGCCGGTCTGCCTCATCGAAGAAGTCAGCGAACCCGACGGTGCGCCCGTGAAGGCGCGCGTGTTTGGTGAAGACCTGGTGGTGTTCCGCGATACCGAGGGCAGCGTGGGGGTGATGGACGAATATTGCCCGCACCGGCGCGCGTCGCTCGTCTACGGTCGCAACGAGGATTGCGGCCTGCGTTGCCTTTACCACGGCTGGAAGTTCGACGTTCAGGGCAACGTGATCGAGATGGTGTCCGAGCCGGCATCGAGCTGCATGACCGACAAGGTCAAGCACAAGGCCTACACGACCCACGAGTGGGGCGGCATGGTCTGGGCGTTCATGGGCCCGCAGGATGCGATTCCCGAGTTCGTGCCGCCGGCATGGGCGCCGACGGCCGACACGCGCGTGAGCATTGCCAAGGCGCTGCTGCCATGCAATTGGGCGCAGATTCTCGAAGGCGCAATCGACTCCGCGCACAGCTCGAGCCTGCACTCTTCGGACTTCGTGCCGGCACGTGTTGGCGGTGCGGAAGCCACGGGCAAGAATTGGCTGCGCCCTTCCACCGACAAGGCGCCGCGTCTGCAGGTGGAGCGTACCGAGTACGGTTTCCGCTACGCTGCGCTGCGCCGCCCGATCTTCAACGCCAATACGCACGACTACGTGCGTTCGACGGTCTTCGTTGCGCCGGCTACCGTGCTGATTCCGCCTAACAACCTTTACAACGTCGCCAACATCAACGTGCCGATGGACGACACGAACACGGCGTTCTACTTCATCGCCTGGGGCGATGCGGCGACCACGCCGGAGACGGAGACCTGGCGCAAATTCCTGCGTCAGCAAGTAGGCGTCGATCTCGATGAGCGCTATCGTCCGTTGCGCAATCATGAGAACCGCTTCTGGCAGGACCGCGCGGCGATGGCGGCCGGCAATTTCACGGGTATCGCGGGTTTCCCCAACCAGGATATCGCCATGTGGGTCACCATGGGGCCGATCGCGAATCGCTCGGACGAGCGGCTCGGCGCGAGCGACCTCGCCATCGTGGAATTCCGCCGCCGCATGCTGGATGCGCTTGCCGAGTTTCAGCAGGACGCCCTCGCCATCGGCACGGGCGCGAAGGCGATCCCGCCCGAGATTTGCTCGTATCAGGCCGTCGTGCCGAAGGAGATCGACTGGCGCACCTACGAGGCGCGCTATGTCAGCGCGAAGCACGCGCTGCCCGAGAGCCAGCCGGCCGTGGTGGCTACGGATTACCAGGTCTCGCAGTAAGGCAAGCTCATGGTCATGGAACAACGCCGCTTGCGTATCGGTGTCGCCGGGCTGGGTCGCGCATTCTCGCTGATGCTGCCGACCTTCCTGCGTGACCCCCGGATTCAGCTGGTTGCCGCGTGCGATCCTCGCGAGGAGGCACGCCGGCAGTTTGCCGCCGATTTTGGGGCGAGAACCTACACGGACGTGGCCGAGCTGGCGGGCGATCCCAACGTGGAAGTCATCTACGTCGCGAGCCCGCACCAGTTCCATGCCCGGCACACGGAACTGGCCGCAGCGAAAGGCAAGCACGTGCTGGTCGAAAAGCCGATGGCGCTGAGCGCGGCTCAGTGCGAGCGGATGATCGCGGCCTGCTCAGAGGCAAACGTGCATCTGATCGTCGGGCACTGTCATAGCTTCGACACGCCGTATCTGCGCACGCGCGAACTGATCCGGCAGGGCAGTTTCGGTGCGGTGAAGATGATTCAGGCCCTCAACTACACCGACTATCTGTACCGCCCGCGGCGGCCGGAGGAACTGCAGACCGCCGAAGGCGGCGGCGCGGTGTTCAGCCAGGCGGCGCATCAGGTCGACATCGTGCGCATGCTCGCCGGCTCGCGCGCGGTGCGGCTGAATGCGAGCGTTGGCCGATGGGATCCATCGCGCCCGACCGAAGGTGCTTATTCGGCGTTGATCGGGTTCGAAAACGGCGCCTGGGCCTCGCTCTCGTACAACGGCTACGGCCGCTTCGACAGCAATGAGTGGGCTCACTGGATCGGGGAGATGGGTGACAGGACGGATCCCTCTGCCTACGGCAGTGCGCGGCGGCGTCTTGCGACGCTCGAGTCGTCGGACAGCGAGGCAACGCTCAAGGCGGCCGGCACCTATGGTGGACCCGCCTGGAAGGCGCCGTCGCGCGAAACCGACGAGCTGCCGCGTTTCCATCAGCACTTCGGACCTCTGATTGTTTCGTGCGAGCGTGCGGATCTGCGTCCGCTTCCCGACTCGATCATCGTGTACGGCGATCAGCGGTGCGAGACGCTGCCGCTCGAACAGCCTGCTGTGCCGCGAGCGGAGGTCATCGACGAACTGTATGCGGCGGTCGTCGAAGGGCGCCCACCCATGCATGATGGTCCATGGGCCAAAGGCACGCTGGAAATTTGCATGGCGATCCTGAAGTCGAGCGAGACGGGCGCGGAAGTGGTGCTCTGATTGCCTTTCGCCGATAGCAAGAAGGCCCTCGTTGATCGAGGGCCTGCCTTTTTGCGTACGAGGCTCCGAGCGGCAGTTATCGCGCCTCGAAACGCAGCGAAAAATCGACGGCTCTTGCGTGCTTCGTCAGTCCGCCGATGGAGATGCGATCCACGCCGGTCTTCGCGATCTCGAGCAGCGTCTCCGGGGTCACGCCGCCAGACACTTCCAGCTCGGCACGCCCTTCGTTGACCCGCACGGCTTCGCGCAATTGCTCCGCAGAGAAGTTGTCCAGCAGGATCGACGTGGCGCCTGCGGCCAGCGCCTCGGCCAGCTCGCCCAGGGTTTCGACCTCGATCTGGATTGGCACGTTGGCGCGCAGCGCGCGGGCCGCTTCGAGCGTCGGGGCGATGCCTCCGCCCGCCGCGATATGGTTTTCCTTGATCAGGATTCCGTCGTAAAGCGCGCGGCGGTGATTCTGGCCTCCGCCCACACGCACTGCATACTTCTGCGCAAGCCGCAGTCCAGGCAGCGTCTTGCGCGTATCGAGGATGCGCGCGCCGGTGCCATCGACCAGGCGCACCATCGCACGCGTCGCGGTGGCCACGGCGGAAAGCATCTGGAGGAAATTGAGCGCGGTGCGCTCGGCGCTCAGCATGCCGCGCGCGGCGCCGGAGATCCGGCAGATAGTCTGCCCCGCGCTCATCTGGCCGCCTTCCCCCACGAGCCATTCGATCTCGATGCGCGGGTCGATCTGGCGAAAGGTCTCGTCGAACCATGGCCGGCCGCACAGCAGGGCAGGCTCGCGCACGACGAGTGTGGCCTCGGCGCGCGCTGCGGGATCGATCAGTTGTGCGGTCCAGTCGGCGTGGCCGAGGTCTTCGGCGAGCGCCTCGCAGACGTTGCGCGTCATGGCGGCGCGGGTCGTTGCATCCATGTTTGAAAGTGACGATGAGGGGAAGGGCGCACGGCGATGGAGCCTCTGTGCGGGACGTCATTATTTTATTAGAGATATAATAAAATTGCGACTATGATGCATGCGACTGTGATGCGCTCCACCCGGTCCGCTCGACGCCTGAGCGCTCAACCATTTTCGTATTCTTCGCCACGCGCGGCAATCAGATTGCCCATCTCGCGGGTCGACGGAATGCGCCGTGCAGGATCATTCGACTCGGTTTCATCGCGGGCCATGTTTTCGATGATCGCCAGCAAGACCTTGCGCGCGATGGCAATCTCGCTGGCCTTGACCCCTTTGACGCTGATCTCGTTGACCTCCTCGGCCAGCGGCACGAGCTTCCTTTTCAGGGCTCTGCCGCGCGGGGTGAGGTACACGTGTGTGTTCTTGCGATTGTCGGGGGCGTAGCGGCGCTCGACATAACCGAGCTTTTCCATCGCGGTGACGGCGGAGAACGTCGTGGGCGTGGTCGTGCCGGCTTCGTCGCTGAGCTCCTTCTGCGTCAGGCCATCGGTTTCCCAGAGTATGCGCAGGAATGCCCAATGGCCGAACGAGACCTCGTGCTGGGCGAGACGCATCTGCAGGCCGCGCACCATCGCGCGCGCCGCATCCTTGACCAGGTGCGCGAGTCGGTCGTCCGGCACGGCATCTTGCCAGTGCCGAAGAATGGGGTCGGTGCGGGGAGCTTCCGTTTTTCCCGAAGAGCGTGCTGCTGCCATGCCATCTCCACTGTGGTCTCGAACGAATCAGTGGTAATCATAACCGTTCGCCGGGCGCATCGATGGGGTTTCGATCAGCCGGAAAAGGCAAGTGCTCCCTTTGGGTACACCGTGCCCGAAGGGAGCGTGCACTCACTCAGATCTTGAAGCGCTCGAGGCTCGCCGGATGGAACAGTTCGGCGGCCTGCAAGCGTCGGCTCGACAGACCTTCGGCAAAGTGCTGCGCGAGAAAGCGGTCGATGACGTGTTCGTTTTCCGCGAAGCCGTACGACCAGAAGTCCTGGCCCATCAGATTGCGCGCGGCCCTCAACTGGTCTTCGATGAAGGGCAGCGTGACCTTGGTCGCCGAGGTGTCGGCGAGCCGCGCCAGCGCAATCGACTTCGAGTGCTCGAAGGCCTTGACCACTGCGCCCGGCAGCCACGGGTGCTGCTCCGCGAGCGTCTTGCGGATACCCAGCGTGTGCATGACCGGAAAGAGTTTCCTGCGCGCATACCATTGCGCCGCGGCTTGCTGCGGATCATCGAAGAGATATTTGACCTGCGGATGTCCGCGATCGAAGCACGAAGGCGCACGCGGCCCGATCACGCCATCGATCTCGCCCGCGGCCAGCAGACTCGAGATCGTCTGTCCTTCGGGGGCGTTTTCGAGCACCACGCCTTCGGGCAGTTTCAGCGCGATCTTTTCGACGCGCGTGGGGTCTTCGTAGCCGCCCCGTATCCAGTGGATGTCCGAAGCCTTGACCCCATATTCTTCCTCGAGAAAGAGGCGGACCCACACATTGGCCGTCAACTGGTATTCCGGTACGCCGATGCGCTTGCCTTTCAGATCTTCCGGCTTGTCGATGCCGCGATCGGCACGCACGTAAATCGAGCTATGCCGGAACGCGCGCGACGGGAAAACCGGCACCGCGATATAGGGCGAGGTTCCGTTCGCGGTTTTGACCGAATAGCTGCTCAGCGACAACTCGCAGATGTCGTAATCCGCGTGACGGAACGCGCGGAAGAAAATCTCCTCGGGGTCCTGCAGCATGAATACGGGGTCCACGCCGTCGATCTGAACATCGCCGTCGATGAGGGGGCGCATGCGATCGTAATTGCCCACGGCAATGGATAGCTGAAGCTTGCTCATTCCAACTCCTTTCTGACTTTCAAAGCTCTGCCCGGCAGTGCGGCTTTATGCGTCCGCACGCTGCGCCGGTTGTTCGCGGGGCACGCCAAAAAACACCGTGATGCCGCCGATGAAGACAAGCGCCGCCACCAGCAGGATCCCTGCGGAGAAGCTGCCGCTCACGGTCTTTATCCAGCCAAGCAGGATGGGCGCGAAGAAGGCGCCGACCTGGCCGAGGCTGCTGATTACGCCAATGCCGCCCGCCGCCGCGTTGCCTTTCAGGTAGGCCGGCGGAATGGTCCAGATGATGGCCGCAGCCGCAAAATAGCTGATGGAGACGAGGCTCAGACAGGCGATGGCGGCGGGCCAGTTGTGTGTCAGCGTCGTCAGGATGGCCGCGCCCGCTGCACCCGCCGTTGTCGAAAGGACAAAGTGCCAGCGGCGCTCGAGACGCAGGTCGGAGCTGCGCGCGATCAGTAGCATCGCAACGGCGCCCACGATATAGGGCAGGGCGGAGAGCAGGCCAATGTTCAGCAGGTTGGAGACGCCTGCCAGCTTGATGATGGTCGGCGTCCAGTAGTTGAGGATCGTGCCGCAAATGGGCACGGTAGCCCAGCCCGCGGCAATCACGTAGACGCGCGGATCGCGTAGTGCGGCGCGCAGCCGGCTCGGCGCATCGTGCGGCTTGCGGCGCTGTTCGTCTTCGAGCGCGCCAACGATGAGGTGCTTTTGCTCATCGGTGAGCCACGTTGCGTCCTGCGGGCGGTCGACGAGGTAAAAGAACGCGACGACACCGGCAATGATGGCCGGCAGCCCCTCGAGAAAGAACAGCCACTGCCAGTTGCGCAAACCCCAGACGTCGGTGAAGTTCTGCAGGATCAGTCCCGAAAACGGTCCGCCCACGATGCCCGCGACCGCAATGGCCAGCAGGAAGCGCGAGGTAATGCGCGCGCGCCGTTGTGCCGGATACCAGTACGAAAGGTAGAGAATGATGCCCGGCCAGAAACCGGCTTCCGCTGCACCCAGCAAGGTGCGCGCGAGGTAGAACTGCCAGGGCGCGGTCATGAACGCCATGGCGGTCGAAATGACGCCCCACAGCAGCATGATGCGCGTGACCGTCTTGCGCGCGCCGATGCGTCTGAGCAGCAGCGTGCTGGGCACTTCCAGCAGGATGTATCCGATGAAAAACAGGCTGACGCCAAGGCCGTATGCGGCGTCGCTCAGGCCCAGATCATGCTTGAGCTGCAATTGCGCAAAGCTGACGTTTACGCGATCCAGGTAGTTCAGGACCCAGCAAAGGAACAGGAAGCTCATCAGCCGAACGGTGACCTTGCGATAGGTCGCCTCCGTCAGGGCCGAATTGCTTGCCGGATTCACGCTTAGGTCCTCGTAGCTCAACGACGAGTCTGCCATTGTGTAACTCTCCAAAGTCTCTGCTATGAACGACGGGAACAGTGGCTCGTTCGTCAAGCGACGATCATCTCGCTCGGAATTTTATTAGCCATCTAATCATTATGCTACGAGCCTGCGGCGAGATTGACAAATGCGGGTTTGTACCGATCCGCACGAAGTGCCAGGGGATTTGACGCACTTGCGTGATTAGATATCTAGTAATAATATGCGTACCTGTCAGGACCCAATGGGCCGATTTTGCGGAGAGTGGCAGGCATGACTACCCAGGAAGACGGATTTCTGCAGCTGAAGATTGCTCAGAAGAAAAGGATCGCGCGCGACATCTGGTGCTTTGAGCTGGTCGATCCCACTGGCGGCACACTGCCGCCGTTCGAGGCGGGGGCGAATTTGACGGTCGAGGTGCCCAATGGCGCGCGGCGCAGCTATTCGCTCTGCAACGACTCGCAGGAGCAAGACCGCTACGTGATCGCGGTGAAGCGCGATGGCAACGGGCGTGGCGGCTCCGTGAGCCTCGTCGACGAAACGTCCGAAGGCGATCGAGTCTCCGTGTCTATGCCGCGTAATGAATTTCCGCTCGATCCGAAAGGCAAGGAGTTCATCCTGGTCGCGGGCGGCATTGGCATTACGCCGATGCTGTCAATGGCGCGCCAGCTGAAATCCGAAGGCATGCGCAGGTTCAAGCTCTACTACCTGTCGCGCGACCCCGAGAACACGGCATTTCACGAGGAACTGAGCAGTGCAGAGTGGCGCCAGCAGGTGACGATGCACCACGACTTGGGAGACGCCTCGAAATCATTCGACTTCTGGACGATCTTCGAGCGTCCGAAGGCGGGGGCACACGTGTATTGCTGCGGACCTCAGGCGTTGATGGATGCGGTGCGCGACATGACGGGACATTGGCCGTCCGGCACGGTGCATTTCGAGAGCTTTGGAGCCGGCAGCGCCGCGGCGAAGGAGAACAAGCCGTTTACCGTGCATCTGAAGCATAGCGGCCAGTCTTTCGAAATCCCTGCCGACAAATCTATCCTCGACGTGCTGCGTGCGGCCAACGTGCGTGTGGCGAGCTCGTGCGAAAGTGGGACCTGTGGCTCATGCCGGACGGGATTGTGCTCGGGAGAGGCCGAGCACCGCGACCTCGTGCTGCGCGACGATGAAAAAGCAGCGCAAATCATGGTTTGCGTCTCCCGGGCCGTCTCCGCAGAGCTGGTGCTCGATCTTTGAGACGCGCGTGACAACGGCGGCGCCGGTATAAACCCGCTCTTTTCAATCGGTCTGCGCCTGGCTACGCTACATGATTAGAAATCTAATTATGTAGCGTCATCGAACCGATCGGTTCAAGAAAGCCAAGGAGATGGAAGATGCAGGCAGGAAAGTTGATGGGGCATGCTGCTGTTGCTTTTGTATCAGGAATGCTAAATATAAATGCGCACGCGCAGAGCAGCGTCGATCTTTATGGAAGTATCGACGAGGGCATTACCTATGTGACGAACGAAGGGGGCGGTCACGCCGCGGTCGTGGGACCGGTCGCCGTGCCGGACTACTTCGGGCTGCGTGGCACGGAAGATCTCGGTGGCGGCTACAAGGCGTTCTTCAAGCTGCAATCGGGCTTCACCTCGAACAACGGCGCCAATCTGGTGCCTGCCGACATGTTCAGTTGGCTTTCATATGTTGGCCTGACGACGCCGCTCGGGTCGCTGTCGCTCGGGCGCCAGTTCGATCTCACCAACGAGGCGCTGACGCCGAACTCCAATGGCGTGCTCCAGTTTTCCTATTATCTGTTCCATCCGGCAAACCTGGATGACGCAGCGCTCACCTCTGTCAACAACTCGATCAAGTACACGACGCCGTCCATGGGCGGGCTGACCATGAGCGCCCTGTACGGCATGGACGACAGCAGTACGCAGCCGGGCCGGGTACTGGCGTTCGATGCGATATACGAGCACGGGCCGTTTAGGGCGTCCGCCGTCTACAGCAGCTGGCATGACAGAGCCATCAACCTGGGGGCCAAGCTCGGCTATACGAGTTTCCTCGGGCAGTCTTTGCGCGATGGCGCCATCTTCATGGCGAAGAGTGCCAATATTGCGGGTGTTTCGGCGCGCTACCAGGGTACGGGGATCTTTGGCGTGCATGGGATGTACACTCACGTTTCGATCGATGCACCGACGGGTTCCGGCAGCATGAATACGGTGGAGGCCGGCGTGGACCTCCATACGACGCCCTTTAACACGGTCACGCTCGGCGGCTTCTATTCGTCACTGACGGGAACGCGCTATCAGGAGGCCGCCATCGGCGATGTCTATGCGCTGTCCAAGCGTACGGTCGTTTATGCACAGGCATCGTACGAGCACGCATCGGGCGAGGGAAATGCGGCGATGGCACTGCTGCAACCCTCGGACGCGTCCGGGCAGGCTGCTTTCCGGGTTGGCCTGCATCACTTCTTCTGACTGGTCATGCCAGGCTATTCTAATTGACGCCTCAATTCGATCTGAGGGTTTCCATCAGATCCCTGGCATAGCCTGGCATTTCTTCGGGCCCCGGCTCACAGCTACGCGCGGGACATCGTAGACGGTGAAAGGGGGCAGCCTAGAATTCCTGCGCGATATCCGTCACTGCCGCTACCAGCTTTTCGCGGTGTTCGTGTAGCCGTGCAACCGGACCGCCAATACCGATGCCTAGCAGCTTGTCTCGAATGGGCGTCGCCATGACTGCCGCAATGACGCCCGAACCCGGCGTCGCAAGACTCGCGGATTCGTAATAGCCCTGCTTTCGCGCCCGGTCGGCGGCACGCAGAACCCGGTCAATTTTGGCGGGCGGCTCGTGCGGTTCGCATTCGGCGTTGTAGCGGCGCAGCAGCCGTCTAATCTGATCGTCTTGCATCCGGCTCATCAGCATGATGCCGATAGCCGTCATGTGCATCGGACGCACCAGTCCGGACGCGACAGACAGGCGCAGTACCGAGGGCGCGTCAAGCACGGAAAGGTATTGCAGCCGGATACCGCTTTGTCGTGCAAGCAATACCGTTTCACCAGTTTCGCGCGCCAGCTTTCTGAGCACTTCGTGGACTGACGTTCGCACCCCCTCCTTGCGCGCCGCCCAGTCACATAGAAAAGCGACGCGTACCGATGGACAGTACGTGTGGTGCCGTGCGTCGTATTCCGCGTACCCTCGCATCGCCATTGTCCTGAGCAGCATGGACGCGCTGGACTGTGGGATGTCAAGCTGCTCCGCAATCTCGCCCACCCGCATCGGCTTTCGTTCATGCTCGAATAATTCGAGGATGTCGAACACCCTGGTAGCGGATTTCACCGACTTGCCGTCGTCCATGCCGAATTTCCCCTCAATGACGCGCCACATAGTTCACTCCCCTGCAAGATAGCTCACATCGCAGGCGAATAACGACCAGTGCAAATGTTATTCGCCGTTGCACGTCCCACATATTGGTGGAATCAGAGGTAGAAATAGAAAAAGGGCGTGCCCTTGAGTGAGGACACGCCCGCGTCATAACAAATACTGCCAGTCAGGGCCTCACGCAGCTTGCGGCAGGATCGCTTCCATTCTGGCGATGAGGCGTCGAGCCTGTTCGAGGTGCAGGCGTTCGACCATGCGACCGTCCATGTCGATGACACCTGCTGCCGCGTACTCCGGACGCTCGAACGCACTGATGATCCTGCGCGCGTCGGCAATGGCTTCCGCACTGGGCGTGAATACTGCGTTAGCCGGTTCGACCTGCAATGGGTGAATCAGCGTCTTGCCATCGAATCCCATTTGCAGCGACTGGCGCGCTTCCCTGTCAAAACCTTCCGTATTGCGGAAGTCGTTCCACACACCATCCAGCACCGTGACGTTGTTCGCCTTCGCGACGAGAATCACCGACATCAACCACGGAATGAAATATTGGCGACCGTTACTGGTGGAGATGCCAGTTTCCTTCGCCAGGTCGTTGGTGCCCAGCACCAGACAATCGAGACGCAGGCCGGTCGCAGGCACGACCTGGATGATGGAAGGCAGGTTGGAAACGGCTGCTGCCGTTTCGACCATGATCCACAACGGTGTCGTGTCGCCCGTCGCCAATTGGCGCTTCGCATATGCGAGGCGGTGCAGGTCGTGCGAGGTGTTCACCTTGGGCAGCAGGATTGCATCGGGTTTGCAAGCGAGCGCGGCTTGCAGATCAGCTTCGAATTCGGGCGTGCCCAGACTGTTGATGCGGATGACTTTTTCTTTGG
Source organism: Paraburkholderia sp. (assembly GCA_035277805.1). Lineage (GTDB taxonomy): Bacteria > Pseudomonadota > Gammaproteobacteria > Burkholderiales > Burkholderiaceae > Paraburkholderia. The sequence continues at coordinate 28,217 of DATEJU010000472.1, forward strand.
CGGGGAAGGTGCCACTACCCAGAGCGTTCGCGACGGTCTCGCGTGCGGCACTCTTCATGGCGGGTGCAACGGCATCCTCCCAGTCGAAGATGATCGCGTCACAGGCAAGCGTGCGGGCCTTCTCGATAGCGCGTGCGTTGACGCCGGGAACGTAGAGGACGGAACGGCGGGGCGAGCAATATTCCATGACAGTAGCAATGAGGGTGCGTTGAAGAAGACTGCAACTTTCAAAACAGTTTCGGTCACCGAATGCTCCTTGACTATCACATACATGATGAATTGAGGGAGGCGGCACTTATCACGTATGTGATACAGGCGATCGAATCGGTATTCGATACTCCCTACAACAACTACCGCATCACATAGATGCAGGACGGAGACAGATGGAGCACGACGAAACGACCGGTAACGCGTCGCCGCGTGGCTACACAGCCGCGCTGGCGAGCTGGATTAGCGGTGTCGATGAATCGACGCTGGGCGAAAAGGCTTTTATCTGGGCGCGCCACGCGTTGCTTGACTGGGCGGCGGTCACGATTGCCGCGTCCAAGGAACCGCTGGTTCAGATTCTGCTCGGCGAGTACGGTCCCGCGCCGGAATCACCCTGTTCGCTGCTGGTCAGCCCCGTTCAGACGAGTGCCATGCAGGCCGCGCTGATCAACGGTGCAGCAGGTCATGCGCTGGACTTCGATGATGTGAACTCGCAGATGCACGGGCACCCCACCGTGCCGGTTGCGCCAGCAGCACTCGCCGTTACCCAGGCACAGCATTCGAGCGGTAAAGCACTCCTGAAAGCACTGATCGTCGGTCACGAAGTCGAAGGACGCATAGGGGAAGTCGTTGGAAATAGCCAGTATCGTCTAGGGCTGCATCCGACCGGCACGACCGGAACGCTCGGCGCAGCAGCGGCGGCGGCATCATTGATGGGTTTGAACACAGACCAGACGGCGCACGCGCTGGGGCTGGCGGCAACGCAGGCCGCAGGTCTTAAAAGCATGTTCGGCACGATGGCAAAACCGCTACATGCCGGTAAGGCGGCTATGAACGGCGTGATGGCTGCACGTCTGGCTGCGAAGGGTTTCACGGCCAACACGAATGCCATCGAGTGTGCGCAGGGTTTCGGTCCGACACAGACCGGCGAAAAGCCCACTTTCCTTGCTACGTTCGATGCGCGAGCGACGACCGCCATCGAACGCACGCTGTTCAAGTATCACGCTGCATGCTACCTGACGCACTCCACCATCGAAGCGATCAATCAGGCGCGGCAGCGCCATGGCGTCTCTCTCGATTCGCTGGAATCCATGACGATACTCGTCGGCGGCGCACAGCGCGGCGTGTGCGATATCGCGGAACCGAACACGGGTCTCGAAGTGAAGTTTGCGATCCAGCAGCTTGCCGCGATGGCGCTCGATGGTCAGCCTACGGCGTCGCTGCAACTGTACTCGGATGAAACCGCGCGCAATCCGCGTTACGTCAAGGCACGCCGGCAAGTCATCCTGAATGTGTCGCCTGATGCCGACCGCAATGCCGCGATTGTCGAAATCCGCACCCTCGATGGCCGCGTGATTCACGAAGAGGCCAACGTCGCCATTCCCGCCACCGACGTGGCCAGGCAGTGGAATCTGCTTGTCGGGAAGGCGCAGGCGCTCGTCGTGCCACATATCGGCGCATTCAAGTTCGCACGCCTGATGACTGTGCTGGAAACATTAGACCAGCTTCCTACCGTAGAACCCTTATTTGAGGCTATTCGATGACATCGCTAGATTCGGTGGTTGCCCATCTGAAAGCGAACGCCGTACTTCGGAGTCGAGGCAATCGCTACGAAGATTTCGAGCCAGGGCGCGAGTTTACCCATCATTGGGGACGCACCGTCAGCGAATCGGACAACACACTGTTCTCGATCCTGACGCTGCACTACAACCCGACCTATACCAACGTTGAAGCCGCGAAAGCCAATGGTTGCCGGGGTATCCCGGTGAATCCGCTGCTCGTGTTCAACACGGTATTTGGTCTGTCGGTCGAAGACCTTTCGGAAGGAGGGGGGCCGTTCCTGGGCGTGGACGAGCTGAAGTTCCTGAAGCCCGTATATCCCGGCGACACACTCTATTCGGAATCGGTCGTCGTGGACAAGCGATTGCCCAGCAACAAGCCGGGGTTCGGCATCACCACCTGGCACACGAAGGGCACTAATCAGGATGGCGAACTTGTCGTTGAATTCAAGCGTTCCAATCTGGTTCGAACACGGGGGTAAGGTATGTCGAAGGATGGTATGGGCTACATGACGGAAGAGCGCATCATGATTCGCGATGCAGCTCGCGAGTTCACGATGAAAGAAGTGCTGCCGGTCGCCAATGAGCTTGACGGCCCGGACGGCGAAATTCCGATGGACCTGCGCAACAAGATGGCCGAAATGGGCTACTTCGGCATTACTGTGCCCGAGGAATATGGCGGCATGGGGCTGGGCGCGTTCGAATACTGCCTGGTTGCGCAAGAGCTTTCGCGTGGCTGGATGTCGGTCGCGTCGATTCTCGCACGTGCGCAGGGCGGCTGGATCATGAAGACGATGCCGGAAGAACGTCTGAAAAAGTATATGCCTCGCGTGGTGTCGGGCGAATTCCTGAACGCGAGCGCGCTGTCGGAACCGGACACCGGCTCGGATCTCGCATCGATTTCGTGCCGCGCAGTGCTCGAAGGCGACGAATGGGTGCTGACGGGCAACAAGTACTGGTGCACGTTCGCGGATGGCGCTGACTATCTGATCGTCTTCGCGCGCACGTCGAATCCGACTTCCGGTGCGAAGCGCTGGGAAGGTATTTCGTGCTTCATGGTTGAGAAGGGGCGCGGCACGTTCCCGAAGGGTATGACCGGCAACGCGATTCCGAAGATCGGCTACTTTGGCTGGAAGACCTTCGAGCTGGCGCTCGACGGCGTGCGCGTGCCGAAAGAAAACCTGCTGGGCGAGGAAGGCAAGGCATTCCTGGTGATGACGAAGGGCCTGGAAACGGCGCGCGCTCATACGGCTGCTCGCGCCATCGGTCTGGCACAAGGCGCGCTGGAAGACTCTATCGCGTATGCCACGGAGCGCAAGCAGTTCGGTATGCCCATTGCGGAATACCAGGCAATCCGCTTCAAGATCGCCACGATGGCAACTGAAATTGAAGCCGCGCGCCAACTGATGTACTTCGTGTGCAACGAAATCGACAGTGGCCGTCGCTGCGACAAGGAAGCGTCGATGGTGAAGTATTTCGCGTCGGAAATGGCAGAGCGCGTCACATCCACCGCATTGCAGATCTTTGGGGGCGCAGGCTACACGAAGCTGTTTCCGATTGAGCGCTACTGGCGCGACGCACGACTGACCAGGATTTTCGAAGGCACGTCGGAAATCCAGCAGCGCATCATTTCCACCAGCCTGCTCGGCAAGTCCGAAGTCGAAGGCATGATCGCGGATCGCGCCTACGAGAAATTCGCGAAAGCAAAGGGGCTGCAAGCATGATTACGAATGCAATCACGAGCGAAGATGGCTACTTTGAAGATTTCGAACCGGGCATGTTGATGCGCCACGCGCGCGGCAAGACGGTTACGGAAATGGACAACGTGCTGATCACCAACATGGTGATGAACACGGCAGAAGGCCACTTCAATGAAGATGTCATGAGCAGGAATCCCGGCGCGTTCGTCAACCAGCGCGTGGTGTTCGGGGGCATCAACCTGTCGATGGTGCTCGGTCTGGCCGCGCAGGACACGGCGGAACAGTGCATCAGCGAGATCGCGCTGGACAAGATTCGCCTGACGACGCCCGTGCTGCACGGCGATACGCTCTACGCGTTCACGGAAGTGCTGTCGAAAGCGGACTCCCACCGCGAAGATGCAGGCATCGTGCGCTTCAAGCATTACGGCATCAACCAGCACGACAAGCTGTGCGTGCAGGCTGAGCGCACGGCTCTCATCAAGCGCAAGAGCCACTGGGTGAAGCAATGAACGTCGGGTCCCGTGGCGCGCTGGATGGCCTGGTTGTTCTCGATCTGACGGCAATGCTCGCAGGACCCTACTGCACGATGATGCTCGCGGACCAGGGCGCACGCGTAATCAAGATCGAGCCTCCCGGCGGCGACAAGACGCGTCGCAATGGCCCGCATCTGGATGGAGCGTTGCGCCTGGAGGAAGGCGGTTTTGGCGGCTACTTCGGCTCCACGAACCGTAACAAGGAATCGCTGGTTATAGACCTGAAGAGCCCGCATGGTCGCGCGCTGTTCCTGCGGATCGTCGAGAAGGCCGACGTGGTGATCGAGAACTACCGCGCGGGCGTGATGGAGCGTCTGGGTCTGAGTTACGAGCGCCTGAACGAAGTGAATCCGCGCCTGGTTTATGGAGCGCTGCGAGGCTTCGGTGACCGTCGTTCTGGTGCGAGCCAGTACCTGGAGTGGCCTGCCTATGATCCGGTGTCGCAGGCAATGGGCGGCATCATGGGCATCACCGGTCACGTGCGTAATGGGCCGCCGACGAAAATTGGCCCCGGCATCGGCGACATTGGACCGGCGATGTTTCTCGCGTTCGGCATTGCCGCTGCCTGCTGGAGCGCACAACGCACCGGCAAAGGCCAGTTCGTTGACGTTGGCATGACCGACTCAATTCTCGCGATCTGCGAACGTATCGTGTTCCAGTACAGCGCGAGCCAGAAGTCACCCGGTCGTGAAGGAAATGGCCATCCGCTGCTGTGTCCGTTCGGTTTGTTCAAAGCACTTGATGGCTACATCAGCCTGGGCGTGCCGAATGACAACTTCTGGCAGCTGATGGTTGAGCGCATGGGCCGTCCTGGGTGGGTATTGCAGGAGAAGTTTGCAACCAATGATTCGCGCGTGGCGCACAGCGATGAACTGGAAAGAATCCTGAACGCGTGGACCTGCACGCGCACCAAACGCGAGTTATCCGAAATATTTGGTGGTCATATTCCGTTCGGCCCGGTGTTCGAGGCTGCGGATATTTTCGAGGATGAACACTTCCGTGTCAGGAATATGCTGGTTGAGACGGAACAGCCGGGTGCTTCGGAAAAGCTCACGATTGCCGGTACGCCCATTCACATGAGCGGCACACCAGGCGGCGTCCACAAACGCGCGCCGTTGGTTGGTGAACATACCACAAGTGTGCTGATCGATTTGGGCCTGACCGAGCTGGAAATTGCGGAATTGCGCGAGCACAACGTCGTGCAGCAGCGTGCATAAATTTAAGGAGATCAGGTATGTCGGAGAAAATCGCGCGTCTGCGTCGGTGCCAACTGTCGGTGCCGGGTTCGAGCGAAAAGATGATGGAAAAGGCCGCGGGTCTGGGCGTCGATTATGTTTTCCTGGACCTGGAAGACGCGGTTGCACCTGCGGAGAAGCGTCCAGCGCGTCAGAAGATCGTCAGGGCACTCAATACGCTGGACTGGGGCCGCACGGTGCGCTGCGTTCGCGTGAACGACCTCACGACCGAATACGCGTACGAAGACATCATCGAAGTGGTCGAAGGCGCACGCGAAAACCTGGACATGGTCATGTTGCCGAAGGCCATGTCTGCATCCGACGTGCAGTTCGTGGACAAACTGCTCACCATGATGGAAAAGAAGCTGGGCCTCAAAAAGCGCATCGGTGTCGACGTGCTGATCGAGGAGGTCGAAGCGATGCAGAACGTCGAGGCAATTGCGGCTTCCACGCCACGGCTCGAATGCCTGATCTTCGGCATGGGCGACTACTCGGCAAGCCAAGGTGTCTCGATGCAGGACATTGGCGGCGACGGTGGTTATCCAGGCGATATCTGGCACTACCAGCGCCATCGCCTGACGATTGCCGCGCGCTCCAACAAGATTGACGCCGTGGATGGCCCGTTCGCGGATTTCCGCAGCCCCGATGCCTACCGTGAAGAAGCACGCCGCGCCATGATTCTCGGCATGGTCGGCAAGTGGGCCATCCATCCCTCGCAGGTGTCGCTCGCCCAGGAAGTCTTCTCGCCGGCAAAGGAAGATGTGGAACGTGCGCGCGCCATGATCAAGGCATACGACGAAGCGCTTGCGCAAGGGCTGGGCGCGGTGCAGTACGAAGGCAAGATGATCGATATCGCATCGGTGCGCATCGTGCGCAACCTGGTGGAGCGCGCCGACCTGATCGGTATGTGATTTTAGAGCGTTTAGCAGAACTGCATGGCGAGCGATACCACTATGCTCGCCCATCAAAACCCGGTTGACAGTAGAAACGTAGTTAATGGTAGCGATGTCATGGTTTGGAATTCGATCCAGCAGTCCCAAGTTAACCGTACTGAAAATAAAAAGTCGGAGACAATGTGGAACAAACCCTCTCGAGCGACGTCGAAGACGTGCAAAGCAGGAGTAGTGTCTTGCGTAGCCGGTTCGCCGGTTGTGTAGGTCATGGTATCGAATGGTTCGACTTCTCGATCTATGCGAACCTGGCAATCTTTTTCAGCGGACAACTCTTTCCCGGAGACAGCAAAGGCGCGAAGCTGCTCGCCGCTTTTGGCGTTTACGCACTTGGCTTCATCATGCGTCCGATGGGCGGTTGGTTACTCGGTGTGCTTGCGGATCGCCGCGGAAGACGTGCTGCATTGTCGCTTTCCGTGCAACTGATGGCGCTTGGTTCCCTGATGCTGGCTGTTGTTCCGACGTACGACAAGATCGGTTTTGCCGCACCGATAATTGCGACGATCGCGCGCCTGCTGCAAGGGCTGTCCACAGGCGGCGAGTTCGCTGCGGCCATCACCTTCCTGGGCGAGACTGCGCCGTCGAACAAACGCGGGCTGCATGGCAGCTTTCTATTTTTCGGTACGGGCATCGGCTTGATGTGCGCGTCGGGGATCGTGTGGTTGCTCAATGATTGGCTGACTCACGATCAGATGATGACGTTTGGCTGGCGTATCCCGTTTGTCATCGCTGCGATCAGCGGTGTCTATGCGTCCTGGTTGCGCCGGCGCGTCGCCGAAACCGCGATCTTCGAAGAGGCCCGCGCCGCTGGCAAGCGGAAGATGGGTTCGCTCCGGGAACTGTTCACGAAGCATCGCAAGCCGGTATTTACGCTGTTCGGTACCTGCATTTGCGGCACATTCGCGTTCTATCTGTTCGCCGTTTATGTTCCGGTCTATGCGATCCAGCGTACCGGTGCGAATCCATCCACGGCTTACGCCGCCAGCTCGTTCTCCCTGGCTATCTTTACCATCGTGCACCCGTTCTTCGGGATGTTTTCGGACAGGTTCGGTCGCCGCCCGCAGATGATTTTCTGTGCAATCTGCTACACGCTGTTCCTGTATCCGGTGGTGCTGTCGGTGCAACCTACCTTCTGGTCGATTGCAGGCATCGAGATTTTCGGCCTGGTGCTCTACGCGCTTTTTTCGTCGATCGTTCCGGCGGTCCTCTCGGAAATGTTCAAGACGGAAATTCGCACGGTGGGTATAGGTTTGCCGATCAACATTGTCATCGCGGTGCTTGGCGGCACGACGCCTTTTCTGATGACGTGGCTGCAATCGATGCATCACGACAACTACTTCCTGATTTACGTGTCGGTCGGCTCGTTCATTACGCTCGTGACGATCTGGCGCATGAGGGAAACGAACGGTTGTTCCCTGACTGACTGAAGGATGCCGAGGAGTTAGACGGGGTTGCCTCGGCCGACCAACCTCATCATGGCACGGTCAAATTCTGTTGTTCAAGCAAAACACGGCACCGGCAAATATTTAGGTTAACTAAAAACACGAGGGATGCCGTATTTCTTACGACCAGGAAGTGGCAATAGCTGGCAGGCGAGAACCCATGTACTGAATAGTTTTTCCAAAAACGGATGGAGGAGATTTGAAAAGGTTCGCTTTTTCCGCTGTCGCAGTAGCGTGTGGGTGCTTCGCGACCACCGCTTCGGCACAGAACAGCGTGACACTATACGGCATCGTTGACTTTGGCATCGATTATCTCAGCAATGTGCAGACCGGCCAGGGGCCCAATGGCCCGCGAGGTCATTCAGCAGTTTTGGTGGAGGACGGCTCAACCGGGGGCTTTCAAAGCAGCCGTTGGGGCATCTTGGGTACGGAAGACCTGGGCGGTGGCTTGAGCACGATTTTCCGGATCGAAAGCGGGTTTTCCGTCGCTAACGGCAGCATTACCCAGGGCGGCCTCCTTTTCGGTCGGCAGGTATACGTGGGTCTGTCCTCCAGGCAATACGGTACGCTGACGCTGGGTCGTCAGTACGATGTCTTATCGACCTACCTGGGCCAGTTCCTTTCGGTGACGAAATGGGGTGGGTATATGGCCTCGCACCCCGGTGGCGACCTGGACAACACTTACAGCACGCGCCGCATCAACAACGCGATCAAGTACATTTCAGCGGATTACAATGGGTTCACCTTTGGTGGCCTGTATTCCCTGAGTGGCGTTGCGGGCAACCCTGGCCGGAATCAGGCTTACTCAGTGGGCGCGAATTACGCACAAGGGCCTCTGGTACTCGCCGTTGCGTATTCCAACCAGCGCAATCCGAACTTTTCGTACTTCGGCACGAATGGCGGCGCGGCTGCCTCGGTCACTGGCAACAACCTTGGCTCGGCAGGTAGCGCGACGAGTGCCGAGTCGAATCCGGTTGTCGCAGGTTACGCGTCAGCGAGCACGCTTCAGACTATCGCCGCGGGTGTTTCTTATACGTTCGGTAACGCAACGGTGGCGGGCACCTACTCGAACTTGCAGTTGCGCGGTCTGGGTAATACGGCGGCGTCAGGTCCGAATCCGTTCGGCTACAAGGGTAACGTAACGTTCAACACCGGTGAAGTGAACCTGTCATATCAATTCACTCCTGCGCTGTACGGTGGCATCGCGTATATGTACATGCGCAATTCGGGCTCGGCCGATGGTCCCGATGGGGCGACGTACCAGCAGTTCAACATCGGTGCGGTGTACAGCATTTCGAAACGCACTGCGTTCCATGTCACTGCCGTCTATCAGCATGCCAAGGGCACGGACTCGCTGAGCCAACCGGCTGTTGCCATGCTCTCCGGCCAGACACCCTCAGCAACGCCCAATCAGATCGGTGTGTCCATCGGCATGCGCCACTCGTTCTAAATGATGTTGTTGCGTCAAGAAAAGCCCGCGGGCTTTTCTTTTGGTACTTCAGACTTCGGGTACGGCCAGTCCCACTTCCGCTAGCACTTCCTGCGTGTGCTGGCCGACAGTGGGTGCGAAGCTGCGGATACGCGTGGGCGTTTCGCTGAATTTCGCCACGGGCCGGGTCTGACGAATCTTTCCTTCGGTTGGGTGCTCGTCTTCTTCGAAGAGGCCCACAGCCTTGAGGTGCGGATGTTCAGGGAGATCATCGAGTGCGTAGATCGGCGCGCAGGGCACGTCGATCTCTTCGCAGATCGCGATCCATTCCGCGTTGGTCTTCGTCACCGTAATCTTGCGCAGTTCCGTGTAGATCGCCTGAACGTTCGCATTGCGTTTCTGGCGATCCCCAAGACCCAGGGTGTCGAACAGGTCTTCGCGCCCGACCAGACCGAAAAAGGCGTGCCAGTGCCGTTCGGTGTACGGCAGCATCGCGATCCAGCCGTCCGCCGTGGGAGAGGGCTGACGACCGCCGTGCAGCAGCCGTGCGTAGCCCGACGCCAGTTCTGGACGACCCGGAAACGTCAGGCCGCCCATGTGCTCGGTGAGCATAAACGCAGTCATCGTTTCAAGCATCGGCACTTCAACGTACTGCGCAATGCCGTGACGTTCCCGGCACAACAGCGCCGCGAGTACGGCATTCACGACGGCCAGTCCGGCGGTCTTGTCGGCAATCAGGCTCGGGATGTACTCAGGCCGCTCGTGCCCAACGGCGTTGACGCCGACCATCCCGCACGATGCCTGGATCACGTCGTCGAACGCCGGGCGGTCAGCGTGCGGCCCGCCCTGACCGAAGCCGGGTGCCGCGCAGTAGATGGCTTTCGGGTTGATCGCGCGCACGGCCTCGTAACCGAAGCCCAGTCGCTCGATCGCAGCTGCGCGCATGTTGTGGATCACCACGTCGCCGGTCCGGATCAGCGCACGCAGTGCCTCGCGGCCATGCTCGCTCTTCAGGTCCAGTTTGACCGAACGCTTGTTGCGGTTGAGCGCGAGAAAAATCGAACTCATGCCGGGGTGCAGCGATACGCCGTTCGAGCGCATCATGTCGCCTTCGGGCTGCTCGATCTTGATCACGTCCGCGCCCAGATCGGCAAGCTCGCGTGTGGACATGGGGCCCAGCACAACGGCAGTCAGGTCGATGACGCGAATTCCGGCCAACGGGCCGGTCATTTCCGTCGTGCTCACAGGTTACCCTCCTTCTGTGCCACACCGCCGTAGTGGGCCGTGATGTTCGACCACAGTCGCTCGCCGCGTTGCTGGATTGCGTTGCGGCCAAGCTCCTGAACCCAGGCGGCTTCCGTGCCGTATTCCGTCCGCCAGGACCACAGGCGTTGCGTTGCGTAATGCAGGTTGTGTTCCCACGTGAAGCCGATAGCGCCATGCACCTGGTGGGCGATACTCGCAGCCAGACCCGCAGCCTTGCCCGCGCGGATTTTTGCAACGGCCGTTTCGAAACGACCCGGTGCGTCATCGACGTACGAGAATGCTGCGAGTGCCGCGCTTTGCGCGCTGGTCGCTTCGCCCGCCAGTTGCGCCAGCGATTGCTGGATCGCCTGGAATTTGCCGATAGGGCGACCGAACTGGATACGCTCGTTGACGTAAGCTACAGCGCTGTTCAGCGTCGATTCGACGGCGCCGGCCATCATGGCAGCACGTGCGAGCGCGCCGTACGTGCGCACATCGACCGGGACTTTGGGCGTGACGAAAGTGCGGGCAAGGCAATCCTTGAAGCGCACCGTATCGAGCGGCTCACCTGCCAGGTTGACGCCGTATTCGACACTGACGCTTTCGGAGCCAGGATCAATCAATGCGAGGACGTTCTCGCCGTCGATACGCGCCTCCACGACGAATGCTTTGGCGTAGCGCGCCCACGGCACCGCACGCACGACCCCGCTGAAGATAATGGAATCCGTGGTCGGCCGCGTAGCGTTACCCGCATCGAAGAACGTCAGCGGCCCCTTGACTGCCGGCAAGCCATATTTGGCGCACAACCAGTTCGCGATAGCGGTTTCCGCGAGCGGCACGGGCGCGGTGTGGCGACCGATCGCTTGGAAGACGCTGCAGGCATCCGCCCACTGCTGGGTGGATTCTTCGCCAGGCTCGCCCAGGATCGCGGTGAACCCGGCGTCGTCAAGCGCGTTCCACAGCGCTTCGGGCCACGTGCCGCCCTCGAGGCTATCGAGCACTTCCCGGTTGACGTGATCGGTGAAGATGCGCCCGATGCTGTCGGCAATCATGTCTGCTGTTGTGCTCATCGCAGTCCCAACCCCTTTGCAATAATGCCTCGAAGAATTTCACGCGTGCCGCCGCGCAGCGAGAACGACGGCGATGATTGAACCAGGTAGTCCATCACGCCTGCGAAAGGCGAATCCGGACGCTCGAACAGGTCTGCGCCGAACAGTTCGTGCGCGTCCTGCGGCAGACGCTGTTCCAGCAACGCGCCCTGGTCTTTGACGATTGCGGCGAGCAGCGCGGGGTTTTCACCGCGCGAGAGCATCCCTGCCACACCCAGTGACATCTGGCGCAGTGTCGCTACATCGGATACTGCGCGGCCGATGAAATCCGCGTGCAACGGGTTGTCAGGGTCCGCGAGATTGACGAGTTCGATCAGCAACTGAATGCTGGACAGGAAGCGTTCCGGGCCGCTACGTTCCAGCGCCAGTTCGGAGGTCACCTGCGCCCAGCCGCCGCCACGTTCGCCCAGCAGCGCGTCGTAAGGTACCGGCACGTCGTTGAAATGCACTTCGTTGAAATCGGAGCCGCCCAGCAGGTTGCGGATCGGCCGGATTTCCAGACCGTTCTCCTTCGCCATCTTCATGTCGATCAGGAACTGCGACAGGCCCGAGTGGCGATCCTCGCGCGTGCCATCCGAGCGCATAAGCGCGATCATGTAGTCCGCGCGTTGAGCACCGGAGGTCCAGATTTTCGTGCCGTTGAGACGCCAGCCGCTGCCGGTGTCCGTCGCCCGCGAGCGGATCGAGGCCAGATCGGAACCCGAATCCGGCTCGCTCATGCCGATACAGAAGCGCACTTCACCGCGCGCGGCGCGCGGCAGGATCTCCATCTTCTGTTCTTCGGTTGCGAGACGCAACAGAAGGGGACCGCTTTGACGGTCGGTGACCCAGTGACCGCCGACCGGTGCGCCAGCGGCCAGCAGTTCTTCAAGCACGACGTAGCGTTCGAGTGCACTACGCTCGTGACCGCCGTACTTCTTCGGCCAGCGCATACCGATCCAGCCTTTTGCGCCGAGTTTGCGGCTGAATTCGCTACTGGAGCCGGACCAGTTTCTGGCGCGGATCGCAGCAGGCACATCCGGCAGCGTTTCTGCCAGGAACGCCCGGACCTCCTGGCGCAACGCTTCGCACGATGCGTCAAGGCGACAGGGGGGAATGGTGAGTGTTTGCATCAGGCTCGCTCTTAAGACAGTGAAAGGGAATGCCTATACGTTGAAACGTGGTGCGCGCTTTTCGAAAATGGCGTCCAGCGCTTCCTTGTGATCCTCGCTCTGGTGCGCGAGCGACTGGAAGCCTGCCGACAGCTCCAGCAGCGTATCCAGGCGTGTATGCTGGCCTTCCTTCAAGAGACGCTTGGTCATGCGCAGTGCGTGGCCCGGATTGTTCGCGATGCGGCGTGCAAGCTCGCGTGCCGAATCCAGCAACTGGTCGGCAGGCACCACGCGCGATACGAGACCCCATGCGAGCGCTGTTTGCGCGTCGATGGGCTCACCCGTGAAAGCCATTTCACAGGCGCGCGACATGCCGATGGCACGCGGCAGAATCCACGCACCGCCGTCGCCGGGGATGATGCCAATCTTGATGAAACTTTCCGCGAAAATGGCGTTCCCGGATGCGATCCGGATATCGCACAGACAGGCGAGGTCGTTACCTGCGCCGATAGCCGGGCCGTTCACGGCGGCGATCGTCGGCACTTCCAGGTTGCTCAGCGTGCTGACCATGCGCTGGATGCCGTCGCGGTAGGAATAGCGCGTATTGACGCCCTTGTTGCTACCTTCGACCAGGCGCTCGCGCATCGCTTTGACGTTGCCGCCCGACGAGAACGCAGTACCCGCACCCGTCAAGATCACGCAACGCACGGCGCGATCCAGGTTGATGCGCTCGGCGGCTGCGATGAGTGCGTGGAGCATATCGGGGTCGGAAATCGCATTGCGCATTTCCGGGCGATTGATGGTCAACGTGACCACGCCGTCGTTCTGCTCGTAAAGCAGGATTTCTTCCATCGGGTTGTCTCCTTTCTGTTCGGCTTGCGCCGGTCCGTTTTTGAGTGACAGTTCGTTGAGTGCAGCGTAGACCACGATTGTGCGAACCGGAAACTCCTGATACACATATGTAGATCGTTGAGCAGACAACCAGCCAGGAGCCCGGAATATGGATAGTGTCATCAAGAGTGCGAAACGCGTATTCGAAGTACTGGAATATTTCAAGGACGTGCGAAGGCCACTGGCGGTGCGCGAAGTGTCGGAGCATTGCCGCTATCCGCTCTCCAGTACCGCGGTGTTGCTCAAGGACATGGCGACACTTGGCTACCTCGCGTACGACCGCGAAGTCAAGGCGTATTTCCCCACCGTGCAGACCGCTGTACTGGGCGACTGGGTGCTCGAGTCACTGGTTGCGAACAGCGACGTACTGGCGCTGGCCGAGGCCATGTCACAGCAGTCTGGCGAGACGGTCATTGTCGGCGTGCAGAACGACGTTTTCGTCCATTACGCCCATGTCATTCCGGGTAAACACCCGGTACGTTTTTTCACGCCGGTTGGCTCGCGTCGCATTATGTGTCTGTCGGGTCTGGGGTGGGCACTCATGAGCACGATGACGGACGCGGCAATCCACAAGCTTGTATTGCAGACGAAAAGCAGGTTGGGGCGCACAGCGCATCCGATCACCGAGGAATATGTGATCGATGAGGTGCAGCGTGCTCGCTCGCAGGGCTATGCCTTGTCGCAGGGCACCGTGACGCGTGAAGCGAGCGTGGTCGCCATGCCGCTACGTGTACCGGACATCTATGGTCGCATCGGCATTGCTATCGGGGGTCCGAGCGTGCGCGTGGATGCCAGGATTTCGTCGTTGGCGGAAATCATGAACCGCTGCATCGCTGAGAACGCTCTGACAACGACTCTACATACATAGATCTTTATTTGGCTGCACCGCTCCGACGCTCCAATACTGCGCGTACGCCCAAAGGCAACGGGCGATGACAACATGGAGACGACAATGAACGTGCAGTCCGAAACGGTCTCGGCACCGGACATATCCGTCGCAGCAGATGCCAAACGTACGTCACAGTCCATCGTGGCGGCGACGATAGGCAGCACTGTTGAGACATTCGACTGGATGATCTACACGACATTCGCGATCTACTTCGCGAAGCAGTTTTTCCCGTCCGAAAATTCCACCGCTTCGCTTCTCGCGGCGTTCGCGGTCTTCGCCATCGGCTTTTTCGCGCGGCCTGTGGGCGGCTGGTTGCTCGGCGCGTTCGCGGACCGGGCAGGGCGTCGGCGCGGCATGATGGTGGGTGTCTGGGCAATGTCGGCTTCGTCGTTCATCATTGCCGTCCTGCCGACGTATGCCACTATTGGCATGGCCGCTCCGATCCTGATGACGTTGGCCCGGATTCTCCAGGGTCTGTCGGTGGGCGGTGAATATGCGACCGCGACGCTGTTCCTCGCAGAATCGGCACCGAACCACAAGCGCGGCTATTACTCCAGCTTTCAGTTTCTGAGCGTCGCGGGTGGCATCCTGCTCGCGTCGGGTTTCGCGCTCATCATGACCCGCGTGATGACCAAGGAAGAAATAGAAACCTGGGGCTGGCGCATTCCATTCGTCATCGGCGGCTTCGGAGCGCTGATTGGCGTATATATGCGCCGTCGCATGCAAGAAACGGCTGCGTTCGAGAAGGCACGCATTGAAGGGCGCGTGCAGAAACGCTCGCCCATCTGGTGCTGGATGCATTACCCACGCGCGACGCTACGTCTGGTGGGTGTCACGATACTCGGTGCGTTCTCGTTCTATATCTTCGTCAGCTTCATCCCCGTGTATGCGATTCACCATGCGCACGCCGACGCGGGCACGACGTTCGCGGCCAGCACCGTCTGCATGGTGATCTTCATGGTAACGCAACCACTGTTCGGCGCGCTGTCGGATCGCATTGGCCGTCGCCCTCAATTGATCGTGTTTGCGCTGGGCTACCTGCTGTTCCTGTACCCTGTGATCGTCTCCATTGGCACCAGCTTCATGTCGATCCTCTCGGTGGAACTATTCGGGATGCTGCTGTATGGTCTGTACACGGCAGTCGCACCGGCAGTGATGGTCGAACTGTTTCCGACCGAGGTGCGTGGTGTCGGCATCGGCTCGACGTACAACCTGATCGTTGCGCTGTTGGGCGGCACGACGCCGTACCTGATGACCATCGCGGACGAGCATCGGCATACAGGCTGGTTCATCGCGTATGTATGTTTCGGCGCGCTGATCAGCCTGATTACCTATCTGAAGATGCCGGAAACGCGCGGCATCGAACTCAGCCGGGCTGTTCCTTGAATTCGTACCAGAGTCGATATGCGGCCCACAGGTTCCGCATGCAATTCCTGATGCAATCGGAGGTTGGCCGGCAACCTATGAACCTGTGCTGATTTCCTGTATGTCCTGCGTGGAGCGGATCAGATACTCATAGGGTATGCCCAGACTCATGAGTATCCTGATTCTGTAGCCCACAAATTTTGAAGGCCGTACAGCGTCCGGCTGAGGCCTGCGCGCCAGATAATTTAATGACATCCGGAGACTGCAAGTTGTCCACCGCACGCAAGCGGCTGCCGCCGCGGCCTATAACATCGGCAACGCGCGTCTGTTCGGCCATGTCGCCGATGTGCAACTGTCGAGCGGGAACAAGGCCCGTGCGACAACGTTCGAAAGTGGCGCCAGCTATCAGCCATACCGATGTACAGACGGCTGTACGCATCGGGATTCGACACAGGTTCTGAGTGCGCGGGGAGATTCGCAACCAGCAAGCATGGCGCGATCTCCCGTTGAGCGTGTCACTGAAAGTGATGCACGTAACGCAGCACCACGCGCGTTCCTTCGGGCCGGTTGCGTGCATCCGCCTCGAAATAAGCGTTGAACATCAGGTGGTCGTGCCGGGAGAAGCTATACATCGCACCCGGGCCAATCGCCCACACCGCTTCACGCTGCCCGGACACATTCTGGCCATTGACCTTCATGTCGGTGATCTGGCGCAGCCAGTAGCCGTTGAGGCCGATCCGCAGACCCGGCATTACCTCGTACTCGGTGGCGATGTTGGCGTGCAGCGCCTGTCCGGCCTGCGATGAAGTCACATCCTCTCCCAGGCCCTGATAGGGTCGATTGTTCGTGGCGTTCCAGAGGTAGTGCAGCCGCCATGAAACCGTCCATCTGGAATTGATCCAGACAGTCGCCGCCCAGTACGGATCGATCGACCAGAAACCGCTTCCGGGGTTGATCGCTTTGCTCGGGTCATAGGCGCCCGTTGGCGCAATGATCTGGAATTCGAAACGGTGCACAAAGCGGGGGCCGTCGGCGCCCATGACCGGGTCGAACTGGATGAACGGCCCGACCAGCACGTCGCCGAATCCTGTGCGCGCGTTTAGCGCCACGTCGCCCATGCCGTCGTCGGTATGGGCCGATGCCACCCACGGCAGGATCACGTCAATGCCCGGATGCGCGCCGGCAATCTTGAACGGCGACTGGTAAACGAGTTGCGTCAGGCCGGCGAAGATATCGATGTTCTGCTTCGGCAATGCGGCTTGGTTGCCGGCATTGTCGTTGATACGGCCCGCCGTGTAGTACTCGAGATACTGCGTTGCATACCAGCCGGACCCCGCCGGCGGCGCACCATCGAGGAAACTCGTGAAGCCGAGGTTGATGTTGGGCAGATCGCTGGCCGTGGCCGAGGTGGCGCATATCAGACCATGTGCAGCGAGGCAAAGCGGTAGCATGCGGGACGCGCGGTGCTTCATGGGGTCACCTCTGTTTATATTAGATATGCTAAATAAATGAATCAGAAAAAATCCGGATGATCGGCTACCGCGCCGTACTGTCCCAAATGGAAGACCAGCGGCGCGTGGCCATCGGCTTCGAAATGCTCGATCTGCCCGATAAAGATCAGGTGATCGCCGCCTTCGTGCTGCGCAAGGTTGCGGCACACGAAGTGCGCGCTGCAACCGTCGAGCACCACGGTGCCGCCGAGGCTTTCGCGGCAGGCCACGCCGGCGTACTTGTCGGGCGACGCCCTCGAAAAGCGGCGCGACAGTTCGATCTGGTCTTTGGCCAGCACGTTGATCGCGAAGTACCCGGCGTTGATGAAGTCCTCGCAACTGGGCGAGGTCTTGCCGATACTCCAGAGTACAAGCGGCGGATCGAGCGACAGCGATGCAAACGAGTTCGCGGTCAGGCCGATCTTGCGTCCGTCCCGCGCCGTGGCCGTGATGACGGTGACCCCGGTGGGATACTGCCCGAAGGCGCTGCGCAATTGCCGCATCGCATTCAACAGGTTATCGGGTTGGGCGGCGGTGGCTTCGAGCGTGCTGCACATGAGCTTTCTCCTCTTTGGGTCCATTACGCGGCGCGCGCAGCGTGTTCGTCGATCAGCGCCATGCAGGCGGCCGGATCGAACCACCACGGCGAGAACGTGCGCGGGTCGTCGAAGCCGTTGGCGATCGTCGAGGCCAGCGAAGGGAACTGACCGGCGGCGCCGAGCAGTTCGAGAATGTGCGGCGGCGGTGGCGTGAGCAGAGAGTTCGTCCACTTGACGACCGCTTGTGCATACGACCAATAACGCTCGAAGGTCTGCTGCATCCAGTCTTCGCTGAACGCAGCGCTGCTGCGCTCGAGAATGGCATCGAGATACATCTTCGTGCACTTTGCGGCATTGTTCGAACCCTGGCCCGTGATCGGATCGTTCACGACGATTGCATCGGCCATGCCAAACACGGTTTTGCCGGAAGGCAGCCTGAACCAGGGATTGCGCACCGTGGGCGCGAAACGGCCGGTCAGCACGCCGTTCGGGTCGGTCAGTTCCACGTTGGCGCAGCGTTCGGCTTCCCATGGCAGATATTTGCGGAGAAAGGCGAGGCTGGTCTCGAGATGCTGCCCGGGTGTCTTGACGTCCGCCCAGCAATCGAGCGGGCCGCCGGGAATGCCTTCAAACACCATGATTTCGCACGCACCGGTCGTGGTCAGCGCGGGAAACACAAAGTACTCGCCCACGCCCGGGATCAGGTTGAAGCGCACGCGCGAGTAAGGCGTCGACGGCGTCATGCCCTTCACGTAGGTCAGCGCCAGCGCGCGCTGCGGCTTGTCGAACGGGCTGCGTTCGGCGTTGCGGCCCAGCAGATTGACGATGTCGCCCTTGCCGGCGGCGAGCAGCACGAGATCATGACTTTTGGCGAGTTCTTCCATCTCGGGCACACCGACGTCGCAGATTCGCACGTCGGCGCCCCGCTGGCCGACGGCACCAAGCCAAGCCGACATCTTGACGCGCTGATCCACCGATTGCGCGGGGTGCGTGAGGCGCGCGGACCAGTCGATCAGCTTGCGGCCCGGTATGTCCGGATGCGGCACCGCGAGGCCGATGCCTTCCACGGGCGGGCACGATGCGTCCCACCAGTTCAGGCCGAGGTCGCGCTCGATCTGCAGCGACGCGTTGAACATGCACTGGCTCGACATGACCTTGCCGGTGCGGATTTGCTGGGCATCGCGATTGGTCGCAAGCGTGACTTGATAATCGCGCTCGAGCAGGGCGAGCGCCAGTTGCAGGCCGGACTGGCCGGCGCCGACAATGGCAATTTTTCTCATGGCGGATACCTCGAAGTCGATAAATGACGGAGCGTGTTTGCAGATCGCGCGGCCTTACTCAGCCAGCTTTGGAATCGCCGGCGCGGCCTGCTCGGGACCCATCGCCGAATAGCCGCCATCGACGGCATAATCGGCTCCAGTCACGAAGCTCGCTGCATCGGTGCACAGGAAGGTCACGACATGCGCGACTTCCTCCGGGTTGCCGACGCGTCCAAGCAGATGAAAGGGCGCGGCCACGCGGTCCGTCTTCGCGCGATCGCCATGCGTGAGTTCGTCCATCACGCGCGACCAGGTCCAGCCAGGAGAAACCGAATTCACGCGAATCCGGTCCTGGGACAGGTCCATCGCCATGTTGCGCGTGAGCGCCTTGAGCGCGGCTTTCGAGGTCGGGTAGAGCCATCGCCCGGTTTGCGCGCATTCGGCGGAGATCGAGCTGAAGTTGACGATCGAGCCGCC
Source organism: Paraburkholderia sp. (assembly GCA_035277805.1). Lineage (GTDB taxonomy): Bacteria > Pseudomonadota > Gammaproteobacteria > Burkholderiales > Burkholderiaceae > Paraburkholderia. The sequence goes on from DATEJU010000472.1 coordinate 47,627, forward strand.
GCCGCGCTTGACCATATACGGATGCACGGCCTTGACCAGCATGACCGCCGAGATCAGGTTCACGTTCATCGCCGCGAGCCAGTCGTTGCGGCCAGCCTGGATGCCGTTGTCCACATAGCTGCAGGCCAGATTGACGAGGATGTCGATACCGCCGAACTGCTGTGCGGTTCTCGCAACCGCCCGCTCGAGGGTGCTGTCGTTGGTGATGTCCGTTTCGACGAAGAGGCCGTTGGCGCCGAGCGTGTCGGCCACGCGTCTGCCGTTCTGGACATCGATATCGAGCACGGCTACGCTGGCGCCGGCGGCAGCGAGATCCCGGGCGACAGCCGCACCGATCAGTGTGGCGCCGCCCGTCACGATGGCGGTCTTGCCTGCGAGTGAGGTCATGATGGCTTGCTCCATGTTCGTGAGAGGATCATGCGGTTAGTGAGCATCGTTGGCGGGGACGCTGTCCTGCCAGCGCTTCATCAGCGTGTTCGACGGGAGGGTTTCGTCGAGCAGTTTGCGGGCGGTATCGGCGCCCGTGGTGGGCAGCCCCGTGGGATCGAGCAGGCCGATCTGCGCCAGCACGCTGGCCTGGTCCCAATAGATGTGCTCGTGGTAGAGCTTGTTGCCGCGGAATTTCACCACGGCGAGCAGCGGAATCTCGACGCGCTTGCCGGTGGGCGCGATGCCTGGCAGCATCCAGTCGATCTCGGTGGTGTGCGTGAAGCAGAACAGCATTTCGTCGACGATCTGCGTCGCGCCGATGGTGCGTGAGATCGGGGTGATCGCCGTATCGGGCGGATTGGCGTGCACGAAGTGGTGGCGATAGAAGCGCTTTAGCTCCTTGTAGCCCACGCCGCCTGTGAGGGTCGGAATATGGTTGACGTAGGGCTCGGCCACCATCGTCGCCATCGTGGCATCCACGTCGCGCGTCGCGAACTCGTGGGCGAGGTGTTCTTCCCACAGTGCAGACAGATCGTAATGCGGCCCCATCGTCTTGCGAAACGCGGCCACCGCGCGCTCGTGCGCCATCATCGCCGAAGGCTTGTTGAAGTGGTCGCCACTCTTGCGGGCGAACGCGTGATCGACGCCCGGATAGACGTATATCTCGATGTTTTCGTTGTGGCCCAGCGCCGCCGTGATCTGCTGCTGCGCCTCGGGCGGGCAGAAGCGATCGAGTGCGGCGATATTCAGGACGAGGCGCCCCTTGATGTTGGGGGCTTCTTCCAGGGCATGCTCGATACCCACGCCGTAGTAGCTGACCGCGCAAGCCACGGGCAGACGGCAGGCCGCGAGCCAGGCCAGCTTGCCGCCCAGGCAGAAACCGAGCACGCCGACTTCGCCGTGATATTCGGGCAAGGTCCGGAGCACGTCGAGCGTCGCGTCGATATCTTCGACGCCCTGGTTCTCGTCGTATTGCTGATAGAGGGCGAACGCACGCGCAAAGCCGGCTTCGGTGTAACCGAGTTCGATGCCCGGCTCGACGCGCCAGAACAGGTCAGGCACGAGCACCGTGTAGCCTTCCTCGGCGTAGTAGTCGGCCACGTCGCGCATGGTCGCGTTGACGCCGAAGATCTCATGGCACAGCACGATACCGGGCCCCGTGCCGCTTGCGGGGGTTGCCAGATAGGCCCGGAACGCGCCGCCGTCCGGTGCGGGAATATCGATGTATCGTCCTTTCATGGGGCTTCTCCGATAAGGTTGCGGCTCGAGTGCTCCCAGTGTTCCGCGACAAAACAATGGGCTCTATCCGTTTCTTTCAACGGCTATCCGGGGAATCCAGAAACTTGCGGAACGAGGGAAGACCCTGCCAGGCGGGCGAGGGTAATTGAGGATGGTTGCCGGCATGGCGCAGGCCTACAGTACGCAGCTACCCGTGGCTATGCGTTTTCTGCAGACGATTCATGGAGTCGGGAAAACCATGCACGGATCAGGTGCAGGCGGACGTCCTTGGAGAACTTCTATGGAGCCTCTTCCCGCAGCGAATGCGCTGGTCGGCGCGGCCTGCTTCAATAGTGGCACCCTGTTGCTCGAATCGGGCGACCTTGACGAGGTGCGCGAGTGCGTCGGCTCGGTGTTCAAGCCGCACAAGCTCGCTCTGCTGGGCGCCGCGGAGCATTTGCAGAGCCGTATGTACCACGCGCGGCACGGGAGCTTGTCGCTCAATCTGCTCCACTATGGCGGCGACGTGACGATCGATCCCGAACGTCTCGACAGCTTCTTCCTGCTGCAGATCCCCGTGAGCGGCGGTGCCGAAATCGAGTGCGGCGATCATCGTTTCGATTCGACGCCGGGCGTTGCTTCGCTCGTATCGCCGACGCTGCCTTTGCGGATGCGCTGGATTCATTGTCCGCAAGTCGTGCTGCGCATCGAGCGCGAAGCGATCGAGCGCCACTGCGCGCGCCATTTCGGCACTGAAGAGCGCAGGGTGGTGGAGTTCGAGCCCGCGTTCGACCTGACTTCAGCGTCGGGCATGTGCTTGCTGCCGCTGGTCTCGCTGCTGGCGAATGCGTTGAGCGATCCGGCGCACCCGCTGTGTCATCCACTGGCCTACGAGCAGTTCGAATCGACCGTGCTCAACGCGCTCGTTTATGGGCAGGCCAATACTGCGCGCAGTGGCGCGCGGCCCTCGCACGCACCGCTTGCGCCGTTCTACGTGAAGCGGGTCGAGGAATATATCCGCGCGCATCTGCATGAACCCCTGACGATCGAGCGGCTTGCCGAATTTGCGGGTGTGAGTGCAAGCACGCTGTTTTCCGGCTTCCGCAATTGCCACGGCGTGAGCCCGATGGCGTGGGTGCGTCAACTGCGTCTCGAGCGTGTGCGCGATGAGCTGCGAGGCGAGGCGGCCGCACCGGTTTCCGTGACGGACGTCGCGCTCAAATGGGGGTTCGCCCACCTGGGCCGGTTCGCAATGGAGTACAAGCGGGCGTTTGGCGAATCGCCTTCAGTGTCGCTGCGAAGCCGTTCGCGGCTGAACTGAAGGCTTCCGGCTTTCTACGAAAGCGACGCTATGAGGCCTGTCGCTTCCGCATATTCGAAACGCCGCATCAAACCGCGCGGCGAACCATCAGTTCCTTGATCTTGCCGATCGCCTTGGTCGGGTTCAGCCCCTTCGGGCAGACGTCGACGCAGTTCATGATCGTGTGGCAACGGAACAGGCGGTACGGGTCTTCGAGGTTGT
>DATEJU010000473.1:0-7450 GCA_035277805.1 Paraburkholderia sp.
AAGCGGCGCGGCCGCGATGGCGGCCTGCTCGCCGCCGTCTTGCGCCGCCACGGCGCGCACCCAGTCGGCCAGCGCCGGATGCGTGTCGGCGAAAACGCGCACGAGGCCATACGTGCCGGTCAGCCCGATCGCCTCGCGCAGCAGCGGGAGGCCGTCTTCGCCATGCGCTTTGCTGGCGAGCGCGCGCAGTCCCATGATCTCGATGCGCTCGCGCCCGAGCTTCATTTCGTCGGCGAGCGCCTGCGCGTGGGTGAGCCGCTCGAGCGCGCCGGACCAGTCGTGCCGGGCAAGCGCCGCGTACGCATGCGTCATGGCCTGGCGCCGGGCCACGTCGCGGCGCCAGAGCGGGCCGTGCGAGCCTTCGAACTGCTCCACCAGTGCGTCGAGCTGTGCGCTCAATGCGCGGCACGTCTCGGCGCGCGCATGGCCCGCGTGAATGCGCACGCGCTCCGCGAGGCTCGCGATCGAGAGGCGCGGCAACGCGCGCGCCGTGCCGGCGGCGTGCATCGCTTCGAGCAGGTCGAGCGCGCGCCGCTCCACGCCCAGAGCCTGCGCCACGCGCGCGGCGTACAGATAGGCGAGCAGCGAAGTCTCGGCGGTGCCGGAGCGCTCGAGCACGTCGAGCCGGTTCGCGAGCAGCGCATCGGCCTCGTTCACGCAGTCGCGCTCGAAGAGGGCGGCCGCCAGCACGGCCGCGAGCATGCAGGGCAGCGGATGGCGGCGGCCCAGCTCGGCTTCGGCGCTTCGCAGCGCGGGGCGCAGCACGGTCTCGGCGAGCACGGCCTGGCCTTCGCCCAGGTAGCTCAAGCCGCTCACGAATTCGCCCCAGTGCGCGGCGTAGCGATGCGCCTTGCCGAAGTCGCCGCGCGGCGCGAGCTGCAGATGGCGGCGCGCATTGGCGGGTTCGCCCTGCAGCAGCGCGGCCATCGCGAGCCGGTTCGCGTGCGTCTGGAGCCGGCGCGGCTCCACGAGCGGCGGCGGCTCGCGCCACGGCGCGAGGAGCGCGACGAAGCGGTCGGGCTCGTCGGCATACCAGGCCGCGACGCTCAGGATGAGCGCGCATTCGTAGCGCCGCTCGGGCGCGCAATCGGGCGCCTCCGCCATCGGCGCCACGAGCTGCCCGGCCTCTGCGTGGCGCTCGCTCAGCGCGAGCGCCCAGGCGGCGGCGAGGCGCAGGTCCGGCTGCCGGTCGAGCTCTTGCGTGGGCAGCAGTTCGAGCCATTCGAGCGCGGCGGCAAGACGCCCCTGCATGACCTCGCCGTAGAGCGAGCGGCCCGCGAGTTCGAACGCCACGTCGCGCTCGCCGGCCGCATGCGCGTGGCGCGCTGCTTCTTCGTGGATGCCGTGCGCGGCGAGCCACTGCATCGCGCGCCGGTGCAGCCCGGCGAGCTCCTCGGGCTGCAGCCCGGCAAGACGCGCGCCGAGCGCCGCGCGGGCGAGCGTATGCAGACGGCACCAGTCGCTGCCGTCGCTGGCCATGAAGATGGGCGTGTCGCGCATGAGCCGCGCGAGTTGCGCCGGAGCCCGCGGGTCGTCGAGCAGCGCGCGGCACAGGTCGGGATGCAGCATGTCGACGAGCGCGAGGCGCGTGAGGAACGCGAGGTCTTCGGGCGCGAGCCGCGCGAGCAGGCTGCCCACCAGATGCTCGCCCTCGACGCCTGGCTGCCCCTGCATGGCGTCGATGACGCCGCGCGGGTCGCCGCTCTTTTCCATCGCCGCGAGCGCGAGCTGCAGGCCGAGCGGCCAGCCGTCGGTGAGCTCGTGCAGGCGCGCGCAGCTGTCGGTGTCCACGCGCTCGCCGAAGCGCCGCCGCACGAGCGCGAGTGTTTCGTCGAGGCGAAAGCGCAGCGCTTCGGGCCCGAGGCAGACGCATTGCCCATACGCGCTCAACTCGTCGACGGCGGTCTCGAAGCCGCTGCGCGCCGCCACGACGATGCGCAGGTTCGCGGGCGCGTTGTGCAGCAGATAGAGCAGCGCCGCGTGGCCCACCGGCGCGAGCCGCTCGGCTTCGTCGACGATGAGCACGAGATCGAGCGCCGTCTGCGCGACCTCGGCGAGCCAGCCGGTCAGGCCCTCGGTGTCGCCCGGCCGCGCGAAGGTGCTCTCGAGCAGCGTGCGCCCGAACTCGGGCCGGGCGCCGCCCACGCGCACGGCGAGCACGAGGCTGTGCAGGAAGCGTTGCGGGTCGTCGTGCGCATCGGCCGAGACCCAGGCGACGGCGGCGCCGTGCGCGAGATGCTCGCGCCGCCATTGCGCGAGCAGCAGCGTCTTGCCGAAGCCGGGCGGCGCCTCGACGACGATCGCGCTGCGGTTGCGCAAGGGCTCGTGCTCGAGATTCAGGCGCTCGCGCACGAGCAGGTGACGCGGCGCGCGCGGCGGCGTGGTCTTGAGCGTGAGTTCGGAAAACGCGGGCTGTGCGCCGCGGTTCGCGGAGGTCATCTGACGAATCGAATTGGGCCGTGGGGCCAGCTGGCGGGCCGGCGAGGTGATCTGGAAGGCGCGCGCACCGGTTGCGCCGCGCAGGGCCGCGCCGCGTGCAATGGCATGTGGCGCGGGCTATCGATCGGAAGATTATAGGCATGGCGGCGCCCAGCCTGACAATCCGGGCGCAGCCGGGTGAGAATCGGACCGGCATGGTTGAGTGGCGCAGCGGTGCAGTGGCGCAGTGGGATGGGGCGGGCCCCCCTCCTGCAAGGAGGGCGCGCGGCGCCTCGCTCCGTCCTACGATGGATTCAGACACGAAGCAATGGCAGGACCAACAAGGAGACAGAAGATGGCACATGCGATCAGGTTCCACGAGACCGGTGCGCCGGAGGTGATGCGCTGGGAGGAAGTGGACGTGGGCGCGCCCGGGCCGGGCGAGGTGCGGCTGCGGCACGAAGCGGTCGGCCTGAACTTCGCGGACACGTATTTCCGCTCCGGCCTCTATCCCGTGCCGCTGCCGGCGGGCATGGGCGTGGAGGCGGCGGGCGTGGTGGAGGCGGTGGGCGCGGGCGTGACCAACGTCGCGCCCGGCGACCGCGTCACCTACACCGGCTTCGTGAACACGCTGGGCGCCTACAGCACCGAGCGGCTGATTCCGGCGGCGCCGCTCATCAAGCTGCCCGACGCCATCGCCTGCGAAACCGCGGCGGCCATGACGATGCGCGGCCTCACCTCGGCCTACCTCATGCGCCGCATCTGGCCGCTGCAAGCCGGCGAGACGATCCTCGTGCACGCGGCGGCGGGCGGCGTGGGCCTGATCCTCTGCCAGTGGGCGAAGTTGCTCGGGCTCACGGTGATCGGCACGGTGTCGACCGAAGAGAAGGCCGCCATCGCCCGCGCGCACGGCTGCGACCACGTGATCCTCTACCGCAGCGAAGACGTCGCGAAGCGCGTGCGCGAGCTGACCGACGGCGTGGGTGTGTCCGTGGTCTACGACAGCGTCGGCCAGGACACCTTCACGATGTCGCTCGACTCGCTCAAGCGGCGCGGCCTGCTCGTGTGCGTGGGCACGGCCTCGGGCAAGGCGCCCGCGTTCGAGCCGCAGATCCTCGCGATGAAGGGCTCGCTCTACGTCACGCGCCCGGCGCTCGCCGACTACATCGCCGATCCCGCCGAGAAGGCCGCGCTCGCCGAAGAGATCTTCGGCCACGTCGCGGCGGGGCGCATCAAGATCGAGATCAACCAGCGCTACGCGCTGCAGGACGCCGTGCAGGCGCACCACGACATCGAAGCGCGCAGGACGACGGGCTCCTCCGTCTTCACGATCTGAGGCCGGCCATCATGAGAGTCGAGCAACTGACCTGCGCCATCGGCGCGGAACTGGTGGGCGTGCATCTCGGCGATGCGGTGCACGACGACGGCCTGTTCGAAGCGATCAAGGCGGCGCTGCTCGAGCACAAGGTGCTGTTCCTGCGCGAGCAGAAGATCACGCGCGCCGAGCATGTGGCCTTCGCGAGACGCTTCGGAGAACTGGAGGATCACCCGGTGGCGGGCAGCCACCCCGATCATCCGGGCCTCGTGCAGATCTACAAGACGCCCGAGCAGCCGAACGACCGCTACGAGAACGCGTGGCATACGGACGCCACCTGGCGCGCCGCGCCGCCGATGGGCGCGGTGCTGCGCTGCGTGGAATGCCCGCCCGTGGGCGGCGACACCATGTGGGCCAACATGGCGCTGGCCTACGCGAACCTGCCCGAGCACGTGAAAGAGCAGATCGCGGACCTGCGCGCGAGCCACAGCATCCAGGCGAGCTTTGGCGCGGTGATGCCGATCGAAAAGCGCCTCGCGCTCAAGGCGCAGTACCCGGACGCCGAGCATCCCGTGGTGCGCACGCACCCGGAGACGGGCGAGAAGGTGCTGTTCGTGAACGGCTTCACCACGCACTTCGTGAACTATCACACGCCCGCGCGCGTGCGCTACGGCCAGGACGGCAATCCGGGCGCGGCGCAACTGCTGCAATACCTCATCAGCCAGGCGTACATCCCCGAGTACCAGGTGCGCTGGCGCTGGCGGCCGGACAGCGTGGCGATATGGGACAACCGCAGCACGCAGCATTACGCGGTCATGGACTACCCGCCGTGCCACCGCAAGATGGAGCGCGCGGGGATCATCGGCGACGTGCCCTGTTGATCGGCCGCTACCCAACATCAGAACCCGACACTGGAGGAAGACATGCAATTTCTCGACGACTCGCTGCACCCGGAGAATATGGAGAAGGTGGTCATCACGGTCGCGCCGTATGGCCCCGAATGGATGCCGGAGGACTTCCCCGAGGACATTCCCGTCACGATGGACGAGCAGATCCAGAAGGCCGTGGACTGCTACAACGCGGGCGCTACCGTGCTGCACCTGCACGTGCGCGAACTCGACGGCAAGGGCTCCAAGCGCCTTTCCAAGTTCAACGAGCTGATTGCGGGCGTGCGCGCGGCGGTGCCGGACATGATCATCCAGGTGGGCGGCTCGATCTCGTTCGCGCCGGAAGACGACGGCCAGGCGGCGAAGTGGCTCTCGGACGACACGCGCCACATGCTCGCGGAGCTCGAGCCGAAGCCCGACCAGGTGACCGTGGCGATCAACACCACGCAGATGAACATCATGGAGCTGCTCTATCCCGAGTACCTCGAGGGCACCTCGCTCGCGAATCCCGCGCTTCAGGCGGCGTATAGCGAAATGACGGTGCCCGCGGGCCCGCAATGGGTGGAGGAGCACCTGCGCCGCCTGCAGGCTTCGGGCATCCAGCCGCATTTCCAGCTGACGGGCATGCATGCGCTGGAGACGCTCGAGCGGCTCGTGCGCAAGGGCGCCTATCGCGGGCCGCTGAACCTCACGTGGATCGGCATTGGCGGCGGCTTCGACGGCCCGAACCCGTTCAACTTCTTCAACTTCGTGCACCGCGCGCCCGAGGGCTGCACCCTCACGGCGGAGTCGCTGCTCAAGAACGTGCTGCCGTTCAACATGATGGCGATGGCGATGGGCCTGCATCCGCGCTGCGGCATCGAAGACACGATCATCGACCAGCATGGCAAGCGCATGACCTCGGTGCAGCAGATCGAGCAGTGCGTGCGCGTGGCGCGCGAGCTTGGGCGCGAGATCGCGTCGGGCAAGGAGGCGCGTGCGATCTATCGCATCGGCACGTTCTATAAGGATGCCGATGAAACGCTGGCCGCCAACGGCTATTTGCCGAACCGCAAGCCGGCGGGCCTTGGCCTCGTGAAGTCGGCGGCGTGAGCATCATGCGCAAGGAGCCTGCCATCGTCATCGTTCCGGGGTTGCGCGACCACGTCGCACAGCACTGGCAGACGCTGCTCGAAGCGCGTTTGCGCGCGCAGGGCCGGCGCGTTGCCGCCGTGCCGCCCATGGGTCGAGACGACCTCGATTGCGCGGCGCGCGTCGAGGCGATCGAAGCCGTGGTCGCGCGCATCGATGCGCCCGCGATCGTGGTCGCGCACAGCGGCGGCTGCGTGATGGTCGCGCACTGGGCGCGGCGCTCTGCGCGCGCGCTTGCGGGTGAGATTGCCGGGGCGCTGCTGGCGGCGCCGCCCGACTTCGACTCGGCGATGCCCGACGGCTATCCGACGCTCGAAGCGCTCGACGCGAGCGGATGGCTGCCGGTGCCGCGTGCGCCGCTGCCGTTCGCATCGATCGTCGCGGCGAGCCATAACGACCCGCTCGCCCGCTACGAACGCGTGCTCGAACTCGCGCGCGCGTGGCGCAGCGAGGTGGTCGACCTCGGCAACGTCGGACACCTGAATCCGGCCAGCGGGTTCGGCGAATGGCCTGGCGCCGACGATCTGATCGCAGTGCTCGCGCGGCGCGCGGGCAACCTTGCATGCAGGCAAGGCGAGCCGCAAGACACGTAGCACCCCGTCTGACCCCCGCCCGCTCGCGTGCCTCGTTTTCCGGCGCGCGAGCGGGCGCGGGACCCACCGCACTTTCGCGAGGAGAACGCGATGGAGCTGAAAGGAAAGGCAGCAATCGTCACCGGTGCCGGGCGCGGCGCGGGCGTTGGCATCGCGCGCGTGATGGCGCGCGAGGGCGCACGCATCGCGGTCGTGGACCGCGACTTCGACGCCGCGCAACGCGTGGCGGCCGCGCTCGCGGCGTCGGGCACGCAGGCGCTCGCGATACGCGCGGACGTCTCGAAGAAAGCCGACGCGCAAGCCATGGCCGAGCAAACGCAAGCGGCCTTCGGCGGCATCGACATTCTCGTGAACAACGCGGGTGTGGGCGGTACGGCCTCGTTCATGCGCGACGTCAGCGAGGAAAACTGGGACCGCGTGATGGACGTGAACGCCAAAGGCATCCTGTTCTGCTGCCAGGCGGTGCTGCCGGCCATGACGGCGGCCGGCCGGGGCAAGATCGTCAATATCGATTCGATTGCTGGCATGCGCATGGCGTTCTTCAGCAGCGTCGAGTACACCGCTTCGAAGCACGCAGTCACGGGACTCACGCGCCATCTCGCGTGGGAACTCGCGGACCTGCGCATCAACGTCAACGCCGTTTGCCCCGGCGGTATCCTCACCCCGGCCATCGAGACTTATGCAACGCCCGAGCGACGCGCGGCGATCGTCGAGCGCGTCGTGCCGCTCGGACGCTTCTGCGCGCCTGAGGACATCGGCGAAGCGGTGTGTTTTCTCGCCAGCGAGCGCGCCGACCTCATCACGGGCCAGTTGCTGGCCGTCGATGGCGGCGCACTGACCGGATACGGCGAGGATTTGCGCGCGGTGCTGCGCACGCGCGTGAACGAAGCGCAGACGCAAATGGATTGACTCGCGGGTCAATCTGGACATCTAAATAAAAAATATTCGGAGACAACATGCAGACGCAAGAACCGCAGCTGCGCGGCAAGATCGCCATCGTGACCGGCGCGGGTAGAGGGATCGGCCGGGCCATTGCGCTGGCTTACGCGCGCCAGGGCGCGGCGGTATGCTGTGCGGCGCGCTCGCCAGGCGAGGTGCAGGAGACG
>DATEJU010000474.1:0-2477 GCA_035277805.1 Paraburkholderia sp.
TCGAGCAGTTTCTCGATGACCGTGTACAGCCGGCGCGCACCGATGTTCTCGGTCTTCTCGTTGACCGAGTACGCGATCTCGGCCAGGCGGCGGATGCCGTCGGCGGCGAACTCGAGCTGCACGTCTTCGGTTGCGAGCAGCGCCTGATACTGCTTGACCAGGCTCGCGTCGGTCGCGACGAGAATCGCCTCGAAGTCGTTCACCGACAGCGAGTCGAGCTCGACGCGGATCGGAAAGCGGCCCTGCAGTTCCGGAATCAGGTCGCTCGGCTTCGCGAGGTGGAACGCGCCGCTCGCGATGAACAGGACGTGATCGGTCTTCACCATCCCGTACTTCGTGTTGACCGTCGTGCCTTCGACGAGCGGCAGCAGATCGCGCTGCACGCCCTGGCGCGACACTTCGCCGCCGCTGCCTTCGTTGTTGCGCGACGTGATCTTGTCGATCTCGTCGAGGAACACGATGCCGTTCTGCTCGACGTTCTGCACGGCCTTCGTCTTCACTTCCTCGTCGTTGAGCATCTTCGCCGCTTCCTCGTCGGTCAGCAGCTTCAGCGCTTCCTTGATCTTGACCTTGCGGCGCTGCTTCTTGCCGCTGCCGAGGTTCGAGAACATCGAGCGGATCTGCTCGGTCATCTCTTCCATCCCCGGCGGCGCCATGATGTCCATGCCGGCCGACGGCTGCTCGAGGTCGAGCTCGACTTCCTTGTCGTCGAGCTGGCCTTCGCGCAGGCGCTTGCGGAACGTCTGGCGCGTCGCGTTGTTGTCGTCGTTCGCGTGATCGGCGTTGCCGCCGAAGCCCACCGCACGCGGCTGCGGCAGCAGGAGATCGAGGATGCGGTCTTCCGCCTGGTCGGTCGCCTTGCTGCGCACCTTGCGCATCTCGGATTCGCGCGTCTGCTTGACCGAGATCTCGATCAGGTCGCGCACGATGCTGTCGACGTCGCGGCCGACGTAGCCGACTTCGGTGAACTTGGTCGCTTCGATCTTGATGAACGGCGCATCGGCGAGCTTCGCGAGGCGGCGCGCGATTTCGGTCTTGCCGACGCCCGTCGGCCCGATCATCAGGATGTTCTTCGGCGTGATTTCCTGGCGCAGCGGGTCGGCGACCTGCTGGCGGCGCCAGCGGTTGCGCAGCGCGACCGCGACGGCCTTCTTCGCCTTGGCCTGGCCGATGATGTGCTTGTCGAGTTCCGAGACGATCTCGGCAGGGGTCATGGTGCTCATGGTGCGGTCCTTACTCGATCGTTTCGATGATGCGGTTGTGGTTCGTGTAGATGCACATGTCGCCGGCGATCTCGAGCGACTTCTCGACGATCTCCCGCGGCGACAGCTCGGTGTTCTCCGCGAGCGCACGGGCCGCGGCCTGCGCGTACGCGCCGCCCGAACCGATCGCGCAGATGCCGCCTTCCGGGTCGAGCACGTCGCCGTTGCCGGTGATCACCAGCGTGGTGGTGGCATCGGCCGTGATCAGCATCGCCTCGAGGCGGCGCAGCATCCGGTCGGTGCGCCAGTCCTTCGCGAGCTCGACGGCCGCGCGGGTCAGGTTGCCCTGGTGCTTCTCGAGCTTCGCTTCGAAGCGATCGAGCAGCGAGAACGCATCGGCGGTGCCGCCCGCGAATCCGACCAGTACCTGGTTGTTGTAGATCCGCCGCACTTTCCGCGCGCCACCCTTCATGACGATGTTGCCGAGGGTTACCTGGCCGTCGCCGCCGAGCGCGACCTTGTCGCCGCGCCGGACCGAAACGATGGTCGTGCCGTGAAATTGCTCCATCTGCGTTCCTTGAGAAAAACGGGGAAGAGTCGGGCGGCGCGGGGCGCCGCCGCATGAATCGCAGTGCGCCGGGAAGCGGCCCGGCGCGCGTCCGTTTCATTTTAGGGCGGGCGCCGGGATATCAAGAGGGGGAGGCAAATCGGCCGGCACGCGTCGTGGCCGGCGGGGCGGGCACCGGGACCGGTGCCGGAAAAACAAAAAGCGCGCGGCAGGCCGCGCGCTTTCGGGAAGCAGCGTGTTTGAGCGGGGAACGCCGCTCGATCAGTCGCCGAACAGCTTCTGGCGCAGCTCGCGGCGCTCTTGCGCTTCGAGCGACAGCGTGGCCGTCGGACGCGCGAGCAGGCGCGGAATGCCGATCGGTTCGCCGGTTTCCTCACACCAGCCGTAATCGCCGGAATCGATGCGGGCGAGCGACTGCTGAACCTTCTTGAGGAGCTTGCGTTCGCGATCGCGCGTACGCAGCTCGAGCGCGTGCTCTTCCTCGATCGTCGCGCGATCGGCGGGATCGGGCACGATCACCGTCTCACGCAGGTTCTCGGTCGTCTGGCCTGCATTCTTGAGGATGTCCGCCTGCAACTGTTCGAGCCGATTTTTGAAGAAGGCGAGCTGATCCTCATTCATGTAATCCTTGTCGCTCATCTTCAGGATTTCGGCTTCGGTCAAGAGTTTCTTCGTCATCTGCTTGCTTCTTCAATGTGCGGCAAATC
>DATEJU010000475.1:0-5309 GCA_035277805.1 Paraburkholderia sp.
GCCCACGATCTCGACATCGGTCATCCGCAACTGCTCGAAAGGCACTACATACGCCTGATCCTTGGCAACGGTGTTAGTCATACAAGCCCCTAAGTGTGAAAAAAATTCACGATTGCGCAAGTGGGCTCGAACGCAGGCCGCTCTCGTTGTGGTCACTCGGGAAGCGGATCTACGCCTTGCACAACCTGTTGGAGAAGCAATCGCCACCACCCCGGGGGCTTGCATCGGACGTGAGGAGAAGCACGAAGATGCGCACGATTGCACGAAATTCTGCGAAATCGCTGCAAGTTGACGCCCGGTTGAGCCACGATGGGCTGCGGTTTGGCGCGGTTGCACTGCAATTGCTTATCCAACAGGTTGCCGCTATTCTACCGTGCCGACTCTCGAAAATGTGTCTGTCGGCGAGAATCGCGTCTCGAAATCGTTCCACAACGCTCTCGGGGCGCCTCCCGGGCCCCTCGCCCGCCTTGTCGAGCGGCCCCGCTCACGTACCCAGCCTCAACCGATGCCGCCTACCGTATTCATCGTCTCCGACGGTACCGGGATCACTGCCGAAACGTTCGCGCATTCGATCCTCTCGCAGTTCGACCAGAAATTCCGCCTCGTGCGCCTGCCGTTCGTCGACTCGACGGACAAGGCCTACTCGACCGCCGAAAAGATCAACGAGGCCGCGGTGCTGGAAGGCCGCCGCCCCATCGTCTTCACGACGCTCGTGGACAGCAACTCGAACGAGATCGTCAAGCGCTCGAACGCGCTCGTGCTCGACATGTTCCAGACCTTCGTGGAGCCGCTGGAGCAGGAGCTCGAGCTCAAGTCGAGCCACGCGATGGGCCGCGGCCACCAGAACGCCGACACCGACGAATACAAGAACCGTATCGAAGCGATCAACTTCTCGCTCGCGCACGACGACGGCCAGTCCAACCGCAATCTCAACGACGCCGACGTGATCCTCGTGGGTGTGTCGCGCAGTGGCAAGACGCCGACCAGCCTGTATCTGGCGATGCAATACGGCGTGAAGGCGGCCAACTATCCGCTGATCCCGGACGACTTCGAGCGCGCCAAGCTGCCCAGTTCGCTGCTGCCGTATCGCGCGAAAATCTTCGGACTCTCGATCGATCCGCAGCGTCTCACGGAAATCCGCAACGAGCGGCGGCCCGGCAGCAAGTACGCAGCGCTCGAGAACTGCCGCTACGAAGTGAACGAGGCCGAAGCGATGATGCGCCGCGAAGGCATCAAGTGGCTCTCGTCCACGCACAAGTCCATCGAGGAAATCGCCACGACGATCTTGCAGGAAATCCGCCTCGACAAGCCGGTGTACTGAAGATCGACCGGTGTGGAACCGACAAAGGCCTGCATTGCGCAGGCCTTTTTGCTGCAACGATTCGAATGAATTTGCGCGATGCTCAACGCGCGTGGCGCTGCTGACGGCATTGTTCGAAGACGCATATGGCCGCCGCCGCCGCCACATTCAGCGACTCCATGCCGCCCGGCTGCGGAATCGTCACGCGCCACGCCGCTGTGTCGCGCCACACCTGCGAGACGCCCGCCCCTTCGTTGCCGAACACCCACGCCACCTGCCCCGTAAGGTCGCTCTCGTCGATGGCCTGCGCGCCATGCGAATCGGTGATCACGACCGGCACGCCGAGCATGTCGATAAGCGTCCCGGCGTCGACATTTTCGAAGACCTGCAGCAGGAAATGCGCGCCCATCGCCGAGCGCAGCACCTTCGACGACCACGCGTAAGCGGTTCCCGGCGTGCAGAACACCTTGTCGATCCCGGCTGCGGCCGCGCTGCGCAGGATCGAGCCGACGTTGCCCGCGTCCTGCAAACCATCGAGCACGAGACACGTCGAGTCGACGCGCCTCGGCAGATGCGCCTCGGGCATGTCCACGAGCAGCAACATGCCCACGCCATGCACGACGTTCGAGAGCTGGCCGAACAGTGCATCGGGCAGCGTGACGACGCGGCGCTCGTCCACGCGCGCGACGATGGCCTGCGCCTCGGCGTGCGCGAGCGCGCCCTCGGTCACGACGCAGTATTCGGGCTGCGTGCCGCCGTCGAGCCACGCGCTCGCGAGGTGGAAGCCTTCGAGCAAGGCCTGATGGCTACGCCGCTGCTGGTGCGTCGAGCCGGCCAGCGCCTTCAGGCGCTTGTAGAGCGGGTTATCGCGCGAAGTAATGGCTTTCACGGGCGGGCCTGGCGATCTGGAAAAGGATGAATGAAAAGGAAAACGGCGCCGCACGAGGCGACGCCGGATTGCGTGGACAGCAACACGGGACGGCTCAGGCTGGCGCGAAAGCGTCGTCGTCGCGACCGGCGGCGTCGCTGGCCACGGTTGCCGCGCCCGGCAGCGCGATCCCGTGTAGCGCATAAGCGTCGCGCACGGGGGCGAACGAGCGCCGGTGATGCACGCAAGGGCCATGCGCACGCAGCGCAGCCAGATGCTGCGCCGTGCCGTAGCCCGCGTGCGCGTCGAAGCCATAGACGGGAAACGTCTCGTGCAACTCCAGCAGCATGCGGTCGCGCGTGACCTTCGCGATGATCGACGCCGCAGAGATGCTGGGCACCAGTGCGTCGCCGCCGATCACGGCTTCGCTGCGCACCGGCAGCACCGGACAGCGGTTGCCGTCGATCTTGGCAAGCGTGGGCGTCACGCACAGGCCTTCGACGGCGCGCCGCATCGCCAGCATGGTCGCGTGCAGGATATTGAGCGAGTCGATCTCCTCGACACTCGCCGACGCCACGCACCACGCGAGCGCACGCTCGACGATGAGCTCGTAGAGCGCTTCGCGCGCTTTCGCGGTGAGCACCTTGGAGTCGTCGAGGCCGGCGATCGGACGGGCCGGATCGAGGATCACAGCGGCGGCCGTCACCGGACCGGCGAGCGGCCCGCGTCCGGCTTCGTCCACGCCGCAGACGATGTCGTCGGGCGACTCGAACAGCAGACCGGCCTGCTCCGCCCACATCTGCCGCGCCGCGCGTTTCTCCGCCGCCTTCGAGGGCGCTTTGGCCGCGGATGGCTTCGCGGCTTTGCCGGCAGCCTTTGACGCCGGCGCCTTCGCGCGAGCGCGCTTGATCGTGTCCTCGGTCATGCCTGCCCCCTGCGGTGCGCCACGACACGCTCGACCACTTCCGCCGCACGCTCCGCCGTGTTCTGGCGCAACGCGTGGTGCATCTGCGTGAACACTTCGGTCAGCGTGCGTCGGTTCGCCTCGTCGTGCAACTGCGTGAGCGTCGCGTCCGCGAGCGCCTCGGGCGTCGCGAAGTGCTGGAGGATCTCCGGCACCACGAAGCGCCCCGCGAGAATGTTCGGCAGACCGACATACGGCAGATAGCCCTGGCGGCGCATGATCTGCCCCGTGAGCCAGGGCACCTTGTACGAAATGACCATCGGCTTCTTGAGCAGCGCCGCCTCGAGCGTGACCGTGCCGCTCTTCACGAGGATCGCATCGGCGGCGGTCATCGCAACCTGCGACTGTCCATCGATGATCGTGAGCGCAAGGCCCTGATGCTGGTTCGCGAGCTCCTGCAACTGCGCGTGGATCGCCGGCGTCGCCGCGGGCATCACGAAGCGCAAGCCCGGCTCACGCTGCTGCATGATCTGCATCGCATCGAAGAACGTCGGGCCGATCAGGTTGATCTCGGAGCGGCGGCTGCCCGGCAGCACCGCGATCACCGGCCCGCTCCCGGGCAAGCCGAGCGCGTGGCGTGCGCCTGGCACGTCCGGCTCGAGCGGGATATCGTCGGCGAGCGGATGACCCACGTAGGTCGCCGCCACGCCGGCTTTCTCGAGGATCGCCGGCTCGAACGGGAACACGCAGAGCATGTGATCCACCGCCTTCTGAATCTTCTTGATGCGCCCGCCGCGCCACGCCCAGATGGACGGACACACGAAATGGACCGTGGGAATGCCCGCGTCGCGCAACGGATGCTCGAGACCGAAGTTGAAATCGGGCGCGTCCACGCCGATGAAGACATCGGGCGGGTCGGCGAGCAGTTGATGCTTGAGTTCGCTGCGAATGCGCAGGATCTCGGGAATGTGCTTGAGCGCCTCGACGTAGCCGCGCACCGTGAGCTTGTCCATCGGCCAGTGCGCGTCGAAACCGGCGGCCTGCATGCGCGGCCCGCCAATTCCATAGTACTGCGCAGTATCGGGCAGCCTGCCGGTCAGCCCCTTGAGCAGCGACGCCGCGAGCAGGTCGCCGGACGGCTCGCCGGCGACCATGGCGAGGCGCAGCGGACGGGATTGCAGCGCCATCGGTTAGCGGATGATGCCGCGCTGCGACTGCTCGACGAAATCGAGCAGCGACTTCACGTGCACGTCCCCGTCGCCACCCGCTTGAGCGAGCTCGGCGAGCTGCACCTTCGCCTCTTCGAGCGACAGGCCGTTCTTGTACAGCGCGCGGTAGGCCGCGCGCAGCGCCGAGATCGCGTCGGGCGAGAAGCCGCGGCGGCGCAGACCCTCGACGTTGATGCCGTGCGGCACCGCCTTGTTGCCCGCGGCGATCACGAACGGCGGCACGTCCTGCACGAGCGCCGATGCGCCGCCCACCATCGAGTGCGCACCGATGCGCACGAACTGGTGCACGCCCGTCATGCCGCCGACGATCGCGAAATCGTCGACGATCACATGGCCCGCGAGCTGCGCATTGCTCGACATGATCACGTTGTTGCCGAGCCGGCAATCATGTCCCACGTGCACGTAGGACATGATCCAGTTGTCGTCGCCGACGATCGTGACGCCGGTGTCCTGCACCGTGCCCGTATGGATCGACGTGAACTCGCGAATGGTATTGCGGTTGCCGATCACGAGCTTCGTGGGCTCGCCCTTGTACTTCATGTCCTGCGGACGGCCGCCAACGATCGCATAGTGGCCGATCGAGTTGTCTTCGCCGATCGTCGTGTGGCCTTCCAGCACGCTGTGCGAGCCGATCCTGGTGCGCGCGCCGATGGTGACGTTGGCACCGATCACTGCATAGGGCCCGATCTCGGCCGATTCATCGACTTGCGCGCCCGACTCGACGACCGCAGTGGGATGGATCCTGCTCATTCGTCCTCGCTCTCCGATTCTGTTGCCATGCCGAGGCGCCTCGCTATGGCGAAGGCGCGCAGCGGCACACGGGGGCGCATCTTACTGCGCCGCGTCCATTTTCTTGACGGTGCACATGAGTTCCGCCTCGCAGGCGACGGCACCGTCCACTTCGGCTTGTGCCTTGAACTTCCAGATGCCGCGCATGTAGCGCTCGAACGTCACGTTCAGGATGAGCTGATCGCCCGGCTCGACCACGCGCTTGAAGCGCGCACCGTC